>JAFYAC010000110.1 GCA_017540905.1 Kiritimatiellia bacterium
CGCCTCCGCCAGCCGCTCGCGCTCGGCCTCCAGCGGCGGCGCGACGCCCTACGCCGGCTCGCCGCCCAGTTGCGGCTGCTCGATCCGCGCGCCGTCCTGCGCCGCGGCTACAGCCTCACGCGCCTGCCCGGCGGCGCCCTCCTGCGGCGGCCCGGCGACGCCCCGCCCGGCACCCTTTTGACAACCGAACTCGCCGAAGGCACCGTCCATTCCGTCGTGCCCCCGGCCCAAGGAGACGAACATGGAACAGCCACAACCGCAACCCCCGCAGCCGCCCCTCGGATTCGAGGCCTCGCTGGAACGCCTGGAGACCATCGCCAACCAGATGGAAAGCGGCCAGCTCGGCCTGGAAGACATGGTCAAAGCCTTCGAGGAGGGCCAGAAACTGGTCAAGGCCTGCTCTTCTAAGCTCAACGAAGTCGAAAAGCGCATCGAGATGCTCGTCCAGGGCGAAGCCGTCCCCTTCGACGGCGCCGCCGCCGGCGAGACCCCGCCCGCCGCGCCCTCCGCCCCCGCCGCCGCGCCCGCCGCCGGCGGCGAGGGAGACCTCCCCTTCTGACCCCGGAAAATGCAAACTCCGATTTATCCGATGGCTCCGCTAACGCTCCGCCCGTTTGAATTCAAAAAATTCCCGAAGTGTGGGCAGCGACGGATGCCCCGCATCCGGGGCATCCGTCGCTGCCCACGTTGGATTGCGATTGGAAAAGCCATTGGGGGGCTTTGCCGGAGCGTTAGCGGAGGCATCGGACAAATCGGAGTTTCTCTTCCCTCCGGTGGATTGGAGTTCGTCAAAACGTTTTTGGCGTGCTACCCTGTCGCCACTTGAAACAAACAAGGAACCAACCCATGCGCATCCTCATTACCGGCGGCCGCGGACAGCTCGGCCGCGATTGCCGCGAAATCTTCGCGGGCCACACCGTCCTGGCGCTCGACCTGCCGAACCTCGACATCACGTCCGAGGCGAGCGTCGACGGCGTGATCGACCTCTGGAAGCCGGACGCCATCGTCAACTGCGCCGCGTACACCGCCGTCGACCGCGCCGAACACGACGAAACCAAGGCCTACGCCGCCAACCGCGACGGCCCGCGCCTGCTGGCCACGCGCGCCAAGGCGCGGGACCTGTTCCTGGTGCACATCTCCACCGACTACGTCTTTCCGGGCGACCGCCCCGTCCCGGAGCCGTGGGTCGAGACCGACACCCCGGCACCCGCCAGCATCTACGGCAAGAGCAAACTTGCGGGCGAGCGCGAACTCGACGTCGCGGGCGTGCGCCACGCCATCCTGCGCACCGCGTGGCTCTACGGCGCGCACGGCTACAACTTCCTCAAGACCATCCTGCGGCACGCCGTGCGGGAGCCCTCGAAGGGCCTGCGCGTCGTCAACGACCAGTACGGCACGCCCACCTGGTCCCGGCGCCTGGCCGAACAGATCCTGGCGGTGGTCGAAGCGCAGGCGGTGGGGCTGTTCCACGCGAGCGGCGAAGGCTGGTGCAGCTGGTACGACTTCGCGTCCGAGTTCATCCGCCTGATGGGCATCGACTGCGAAGTCCGCCCCTGCGCCACGAGCGAATACCCCTCCGCGACGGCGCGCCCGGCGAACTCCATCCTGGAGAACGCCGCCCTCAAGCGCGCGGGCCTCAACCGCATGCGCGACTGGAAGGAAGACCTCGCCGAGTACGTCTCCCGCTACCGCGACGCCCTCCTCCGCGAAGCCCGCGGTTGACCCGTCCCCGTCCCGCCCCGCCTGAGCCCTTTCCTCACCGGCGCCCCGAGAGCACCACGCCGGCCAGCGTCAGCACCGCCCCGGCCGCGCCGGTGGCCGTCAGCCGCTCCCCCAGGAGCAACCACGCGAAGAGCACCGTCACGGCCGGGATCATGTAGATTCCGACCGTCGCCCGCACCGTTCCCAGCCGCTCGCACGCCGCGTTCCAGGCCGCGAAGCACGCCGCGCTCGCCAGCAGCCCCAGGAACCCGAGGTGCATCCAGTTCGGCACCGACGAGAAGCGCGCCGCGTTCGCGGCCGCCCGCAGGTCGATGCCGCACGAGACCGCCGCCGCCGATTCCGGCCGCAGCAGCCCGTACGCCACCAGCGGCACCGCCGCCGCCAGCGCCCAGAAGAACACCCGCCGGATCGCCGCCAGCGGCGGATACCCCCGCGCGTTGATCCGCGTCACCAGCACCGAATACACCGCCCAGCTCGCCGACGCCCCCAGCGCGCACAGGTCCCCCGCGGGACGGAAACTGAAGCTCCGCACCCCGTCCAGCGACACCATCGCCACGCCCGCCATCGCGATCGCGAACCCGAGGGCGAAGCGCCGTGACAGGACCTTCTCGCCCAACAGCCACTGCGACGCCAGCGCGGTCAGCATCGGGCATACCGAGACGATGATGCTGACGTTCGAGGCGTTGGTCCAGTGGATGGCGAGATTCTCGACGAACTGGTAGAGCGTCGCCCCCGAGAGCCCCGCGAGGGCGAACACCGCCTCGTCGCGCGCGGGGACCCCGCGGAGCCGCCGCGGGCACATCGCCCAGAGCGCCGCGTACGCCAGCGCGAAGCGCACCACCAGGATCTCCAGCGCCGAGAAATCCGCCAGCAACGCCTTCGTGTCCACGAACGTCACGCCCCAGACCAGAATGGTCGGGACCGCGAGCGCCAAGCCTGTCCAAGTCCTGTTCATCCCTTCCACCCTACCACCCCGCCCCGCCCTTGCAAAGCCCGCGCCGCGCCGGGACGGCGGCCCGCAGGGATGCAAGGTTTTCATGGGGGGATGGATGCGGAAAAACAAAAGAAAACGCAAGTGTTTTCCATAATCTCGCGAGTTCGTTTGCCTGTCGCCGGAGGGGGCTGTCGCCGGGGAGGATGCGGCCGATGGGCGGCCGGCGGAGCGGCCGCGGGCAGGACTCGTATGGAGGGAGGGGGGCGGGAGGAGGGTCAGAAGGAGACGCGGAGGAGGGGGAGGCAGGGGAGAGTGGATTCGGAGACGAAGTTCAGGAGGCCGAGTTGGAGGCCGTGGAGGGTGGTGGCGGTGTTCACGAGGCCCAGTTGCAGGCCGTGGATATCCGGTGCGCGGTTCCAGAGGCCGAGCTGGGTTCCGGAGATGTTGTCGGACCAGTTGACAACGCCGAACTGGATGCCGTTCTGGACGCGGTCGAAAGCGCCTGGGGGGCCTGCACGGTTGAAGATGCCGATTTGCAGACCATGCTTGAGTTCTCCCGCGAAGTTCGCGGCTCCGAACTGCATGCCGCTCAGGGAGTCGTTGATGCGGTTGTACGCGATGGCGGTTTGGATGCCAAAGGCGTCTTCGGCGTAGTTCGCAATGCATGCGGCCTGCCAAGCGAGGAGCGTTTGGTCGGCCATGTTCACGCCCGGGGTCATCTGGAAGCCGACCATCCAGTGTTTGGTTTTGTTGACGGCAAGGGAGGCCTCGATGCCTGCCACGGCTTCGTATTCGCCCCAAGGAAGGCCCAGGGCCAGACCGATCACGCCTTCGGGAACGTGATGTTCCGGCGAGAAGGAGATGCCGATGGGCCAGACTCCTTCGACGCGGGCCGTGGCGCAGGTGAGGAGGATGGCAAGGAGGGAGAAGAGGGAGAGGAGGATGGTTCGGAAGCGGGTTTTCATGGGAGGAAAAGTTTTCCAATGATTGGAAAGTTTTTTCCAATAGTTGGAAAATTTGGGCCGGTTTTTACAATGATTGGAAAAATGTTTCAGCAGTTTTCCAATGATTGGAAAAAATGTTTCCAATGGTTGGAAAATTCGAGGGGCGGCGATGGGCCAGCAGATTGTGCAAGGGGCAGGGGAATATAACAAGCGCGCCGTCGCGGGCGCGGCGGCGCGCGGGGGATTGGATTTTACATGCCGGCGGGGGGCTCGGCGTCGGCAAGGCGCTGGCGCTCCTGGCCGCGGGCGATCATCTTGTCGCGGGACTTGCGGAGCTGCTTGTCGATGCGGTCCGCCGCCGCGTCAATCGAGGCGTAGAGGTCGTTGGACGTCTCTTCGGCTTCCAGGTGCATCTTGTCCCGGCCCTGGACGATCACGGCCGCCGTGAAGCGGTACTTCTCGTTGGTGCAGATGACGTGGCAGCTCTCCACCCGCGGATAGTCCCCGATGACGGGAAGAAGGCGCGACTCCACCCGGTCCTTGATGCTGTCGTTGATTTCGACGTTGCGGCCCGTGATTTTGATGTCCATGCTTGCTCCTTGTTGGTTGGTTTGCGGGGGCCGACGCGGCCCCTACATCGTGAATCCCTCCCCGAGGTATTTCTTGCGCGCTTCCGGGTCGTTCACCAGGAACTCGCGCGTGCCTTCGCACAGGACCGACCCGGAGTAGACGACGTAGGCGCGGTCCACGACGGAAAGCGTCTCGCGCACGTTGTGGTCCGTGATCAGGATGCCCAGGCCGCGTCGCTTGAGGTCCAGGATGATCTGCTGGACGTCGTAGACGGCGAGGGGGTCGACGCCGCTGAACGGCTCGTCGAGGAGGATGAGCGAGGGGTTCGTCACCAGCGCGCGGGTGATTTCGAGGCGGCGGCGCTCGCCGCCGGAGAGGGTGTAGGCCTTCTGCTTGGCGAGGTAGGAAATCTTGAGCTCGTCGAGCAGGTACTCCAGGCGCTCGCGGCGCTCGCGGGCGCCGAGGGGGAGCGTTTCGAGGATGGCGAGGACGTTCTCCTCGACGGTGAGGTTGCGGAAGATGCTCGGCTCCTGCGCGAGGTAGCCGAGACCCATCCGGGCGCGTTTGAACATGGGCAGGCGCGTGACCTCGCGGCCCTTGAAGTAGACGTGGCCGGAGGTGGGGCGGATGATGCCCGTGATCATGTAGAAGCTGGTGGTCTTGCCGGCGCCGTTGGGGCCGAGAAGGCCGACGATCTCGCCGGGGCGGACGTTCATGTTGATGCGATCGACCACGCGGCGGTGATGGTACTCCTTGACCAGGTCCTTGGTCTCCACCAGCATTTCTTGTGTGTCAGGGGGTTGATTGTCGCTCACCGCATGTTCCTCGTTTCGCCTGCATCATACCGCCGGCGGGGGGGGGGCGCAAGTGTTCTTTGCGCGGAACGGGCGTGCGCGGTTTGTCATAACAGAGGACACTCTTTGAAAACGGGCGAGGGCCCCCGGCAGGGAGTTTTCCACCGGCGATGTTCCCCGGCGTTCAGTCCGCGGTCCGCGCTGGGCCGGGGGCGAGGAGAGCGAAGGCGGCGGATGCGGCGAGGGCCGGGAGGGTGGCGCCGGCGGGGCATTCCCAGGCGAACGCCTTGGGGAAGAACGCGGCGAAGAACGAGGCGGGGCCCAGGGAGAGGTGGTAGGCCGCGAAACCGGCTGCCCAGGCGGCGAAGTTCCACGCGGCGGAGGCACGGCGGCCAGGGCGCCGGAGGTAGGCGTCGCACAGCAGGACCGCCGCCATCGGCGCGAAGACCGAGGCGATGAAGTAGAGGAAATCGAGGTAGCGGTCCATCGCGCCCAGGGCGGCCATCGCGCTGCCCGCGGCGCAGACCGCCAGGGCGAAACCCTTCGCGGGGATGCGGTGCCAGAGGCTCTTTGCGCTCTCGCCCGCGGAGTAGGCGTCGAGGAACGTCGTCGTCACGGTCGAAAAGGCGATGACGAGCAGCCCCGCCGCGCCCAGCCCCGCCGCCTGCATGGCACCGGCGATCGTCTGGCCGCCCGGGAGCGCCGCGGCGAAAAGCCCCACCGCGTACATCCAGGTCGAGACGAGCGTGTAGACGCCCGCCGCGGCGGCCGAGGCGGCGACGGGGCGGCGCGCGTCCTTCGTGTAGTCCGCGGCGAGCGGCAGCCACGAAAGCGGCATCGCGGCGGCCATCTCGAAGGCGAACCAGAAGGCGCTCCCGCCGGGGGCCGCCCCTTCCGCCGGGAGGGAACCCTTCCCGCCGAGGACGACGAACGAAAGCAGGACCGTCAGGGCGAAGAGCAATCCCATCGCCACCGTGTTGATCCGCCCCACGCCGCGGAGCCCGACGAACAGCCACAGCGCGACGAGCGCGCCGATGCCGCAGCACGCCGCGGGAAAGGGCACGCCGCCGAGCAACGGCGCCGCGGCCGCCGCGCCCTGCGCGACCATCACGGCGGTCCAGCCGACGAGCTGCGCGACGTTGAGGATGGCGAAGAACCCGCCGCCGGCGCGGCCGAAGGGGATTTTCGCGCAATCCATCGCCCCGCGGCGGGTTCGCGCGCCGAGCAGGGCCGCTAGGAAGAGCAGGACCCCGCCGAGGAGGTGGCCGAGGAGGATGCCCGCGGCCACGGCCCCCGTTCCGCCCCCCCCGCAGGCGGGGGCCAGCTGCATGCCCGCCTCGATTTCGGCGATGGACACCGCCGCGCCAAACCAAATCAGTCCGCTTCCGAAAACGGACAACCCGTCGTTGTGTTTTTCTTCCATGATGTGTTTCCTACGCCGGCATGACCCGGATCAGGTTCAGCGGGTCGAGGCCGTCGTGGCCTCCTCTCAGCCTGCACTGGCAGACTCCCCGTTCACGCCGCCACTCAACCACGCCCGGCCACACGTGGCAAGGGAAATCGGCAGGCCCCCCGGGAGAGGGTGGGGGAGAGGGGGGACGCGTCTGGAGCGGTTCCAGAAACAGCGTGGAGGCAAGACGTTGCCTTGCCAGGCAGTTCCTCAGCGGACGCGCAGAAGCGCGTCCCTCCCCATGGCGGGGGCAACGGGAGGGGCGCGCTTCAACGCGTCCTTGGGGAGGGGAAACGTCTGGGGAGCTGCGGGAAAAGGCAATCCGCACGGGTCATGTGGAGCTTGTGCGGGGGGTGTGGTTCATGGAGGGGAGTATGGTGGAAAAAACGAAAGAAATCTACTGGTTTTCTTTAATCTCGCGAATGGATGGGACGGGGGCGGGGAGGGGGTGGAGGCGGGGCGGGGTGGGGCGGTCAGGTCGGGGAGGGGGAGAGGAGGGAGTCGAAGAGGGAGGCGTAGGCGGAGGCCATGAGGGGGGCGCCGTAGCGGGTGCGGACGAAGGAGAGGCGGGCGGGGAGGGTGGTGGCGGACGTGGCCAGGGCGGCGGCGATGGCGGCGGCAAAGTCGCCGGGCGGGGTGCCGGGCGGAAGCAGGGTGGCGGCGGGGGAGAGGACTTCGCGGCGGACCGCGTCGCCGATGGTCACGACGGGCAGGCCGCAGGCCAGCGCTTCGAGGTAGACGGTGCCGAAGGATTCGCTCGCGGAGGCGGAGGCGAAGGCGTCGGCGGCGCGGTACCAGCGGGGCATGTCGCCGGGGCGCGCGGACGCCATCATGAAACGCTTGGGTCCGAGCAGGTGGGTGCCCAGCGCGGCGAGTTCGCTTCGCTGCGGGCCGCGCCCGAGGACGACGAGCGATCCGGCGGGTTGCAGGGCGGTGGCGCGGACGAGGGTATCCATGCCCTTGAGGGGTTCCAGGGCCCCGACGGAGAGGGTGACGGGGCGCTGGAGGGCGGAGAGGTCTTCGCGTGGGCCGTCGGGGGTGAAGCGGTCGAGGTCGATGCCGATGGGGATGACGCGGGCGGCGAGGCCGGGCACGCGGCGGGCCATCTCGCCGGCGGCAACCCGGGTGAGGGCGACGTAGGCTTGCGGGCGGCAGCGGGCGGCGGCGTCTTCCCACCGGCTCGGCGCGCCGTGGGCGACGTCGACGACGGGAATGCCGAGGCGGCGGTGCGCCCAGCGTCCGAGGAGACCGCCCCAGCGTCCGCCTTCGGTGACGAGCAGGTCGCAGGGGTTGGCCAGGAGCCATTTCTTCGCGGCGAGGGCGCAGAAGAGCCATTCCCAGTTGAGCGGGTCGAGCTGGAAGAGGCGGAGGAAGTGGCCGATGCCGGGCGTCCTGTCGGCCGCGGCGGTGAGGCGGTTGGTGCGGTCCGGGAACCGCAGCGGCACGGCGAAGGGGGCGTCGGGCGTGGCTGGACCGCCGCCGAGGACGGCGATGCGGTAGCGGTCGGCGAGGCGGCCGGCGAGGTCCGCGACGAAACGCTCGGCGCCGCGCAGGACCTTGCCGTAGCCGGAAAGGACGAAGACGATGCGCTTGGGTGCGGCGGCGGACGGGGAAGGCGGCACCGAGTTTTCAAATAGAAACTTGTTTTCTCCAGAGGACATTGACGGGGAATGTAGCACGCCCTTTTTGCGGGGAAAGAAAAAACGGTGGAGAGGGGGAGGGGGAGGCGGCGGGATGTGGAAAAGCAAAACACATAAGAAAACGGTGTGAAAATTGTGAGTTGTGGTTTTTCTTTGGTTGGAGGTGGCTGGAAAAAGAGCGTGAAGGGAGGGGGTGTTTTTGCGATTTTGTTTCTACGTATAAACAATGAATGACAATTATTTCAAGTTCAAAAGTTTGCGGGGAGGGGCGGATGCATTCGGGCGGGGGGGACGTTGCGGCGGGGCGTGGGGGAAAAGGGTTGCTTTTCCGGTCCGCTCGTGTAGGTTGGCGGAGGCATGAGTGCAGAGAGACAGAACGCGTCGCGGCGGACCTCCCCCGCCGCCGCCAGGAACAAGGGAGGGCGTCCGGCGAAGTTCGGGGAGCCGAGCCGGCCGATCACCGTCACGCTGCCGGACCGCATCCTGTCGCGGCTGGCGGAAATCGACGGGGACCGCGCGAAGGCCATCGTCAAGGCGGTGGAATCGGTGTTCGGGGGGGACGGGGCCGCTCCCGACCCGGTCGGCGAGATGCCCATCGGCGGCGGGGAATCCCTGCTGACGGTGACGGACAACCGGTTCCTGCGCCGGATTCCGTGGCTGACGCTGATCGAGGTGGCGCCGGGGCGGCATCTGCTTTCGTTGAAGGAAGGGGCGTCGGTGGAGAAGCTGGAAGTGACGCTCCGGGACATCCTGGAGGCGCCGGGCGACGCGACGGGCGCGGAGCTGGCGGTCCTGGACCGGCTGTGCGAGAGCCTGCGCGCGCCGCGCCGGAACCGGGCGGTGCGGCCGGAATCGATCCTGATCGTCCGAAACAGCCTGGCGGGGAAGGCGGGGGCGCCGGGCGTCAGCGTGGGCGGGGCGGTTCGGTGAAATCGCGTCCGGGGCGGAACAGCTCCGCCCATTCGGCGAGGCCGTAGGCGGTGTGCATGAGGGGGACCATGGCGAGCAGGGCCCAGTCGCGGGCGCGGCGGGTGCGGCGGACGGTCCAGGCGGCCACGGCCAGGTCCGCCAGGAAGTAGGCGGCCAGGTCCGCGAGCAGGAGCCAGCGGGCGGCGGGGAGGAAGAACGAGGCCACCGCGAGGAGCAGGGTGGCGGCAATCCAGAGTCCGGGCACCAGCGGGGCGGGGTGGAAGGAGACGCCGCCGCGGACCAGGCGGATGCGGGTGGCGCCGTAGCCCCACACCTGCCGCCAGAAGCGGGCGGGGGAGGAGCGGGGGTAGTGCCAGACCTTGGCGGCGGGGAGGAAGCGCAGGGCCCAGCCGAGGCGTTCGGTGCGGTAGGCCGCGATCATTTCCTCGCCGGGATAGAAATCCGCGGGGAAGCCGCCCATTCGGTCGAAGGCGGTGCGGCGGTAGACGGCGTTGCAGCCGATGATGCGGTCCCAGTCGATGGGGTAGGGGGCGTCGCGGTTCTCGCGGTAGCGTTCGGCGACGTAGCCGGCGGCGGGCGAGGCGAGGGCGAGTCCGGCCCAGCGGGCCCAGTCCGGGAGGTCGTCGGGGATCAGGCTCGGTCCGCAGGCGAGGCCCACCGCGGGATCGGCGAAGGGTTCCCGGATGCGGAGGGGCCAGTCGGGCGCGACTTCGACGTCGTCGTCGAGGAAGGCGACCAATTCGCCGGAGGTGGCTTTCGCGCCGGCGTTTTTCTTGCGGCTGGAGTCGCCGGTGTCGAAGCGGATGTCGAGGTGCCTGGCGTTGGGATGGGCGGCGAGGAAGGCGCGGAGCCCGGCGGCGACTTCGGGATCGGGGATTTTGCCCGCGACGCAGATTTCGAGCGCGCCGAAGCCTTCGGTGGCGGCCAGGGAGGCGAGGGTCTTCAGGAGGATGGGGCGGCCCATCGTCGGGATGACGACCGAGAGGGACGGGGGAGGGGAGGGGGGATGGAGGGGCCTGTCCATGCGGGGAAGTCCGTGCGGCGTCAAGGCGTTCCGGGAGCGCCGGGGGCTGGGGGGGGGGCGGGGGCCGTGGGCGTCGTGGAGAGGAGGTAAATGCGGCGGGAGCCGGAGAAGGTGGCGGAAGCGGATTCGGCTTCGGGGGGCCAGATTTTGTCGCGGTCGCGCCTGGCCTGGGCGACGATGGCGGTGCAGGAGGGGTCCTGTCCGGCCAGGATGCGGGCGACGATGGGGGCGGCGAGTTCCTTGATGGGGGCGTTGTGGGCGTCGTGGGGGACGTCGAGGGGGCGGAGGACGACGCCGGCGTAGTATTCGAGGGCGGCGCGGGCGGTTTCGTCGAGGTGGTAGGTGGCGGTGCGGGAGGTGTCGGCGGGGAGGGCGGCGGCGATGCGGAGGGCGGACGCGCGCATGGATTTCGAGGCGTCGGCGGCCTGGAAGGGTACGGCGAAGACGGTCAGCCAGAGGAAGGCGCTTGCGAGGAAGAGGCGGTGCGCGGGTGTGGCGTCGCGGAGGGCACGGCGGAGGGCCACCCAGAGGAGGGCGAGGAGGAGGGTGAAGGTGTGCCAGGCCGTCCAATGGACGAGGGGGACGGCCGCGGGCGGGATGGCGAAGTCGGCGGGGAGGAGGCGCGCGGCGGCGGGGAGGAGGAGGATGGCGGCGGCGAGGAGGGCGGCGAGGGTTTCCCAGACGGCGGTCCAAATGCGGTGGAAGCGGTGGGTGGCGGGGGGAATGGCGGCGGCGGCGAGGAGGGCGTAGGCGGGGTAGAGGGGGAGGAGGTAGATGCCGCGCTTGGTGGAGGGGATGGTCAGGAGGAGCAGGCCGCCGAAGCCCCAGGCGGCGAGGAAGAAGGAGGGGCGCTGGAGGAGGTCGCGCCAGCGGTCGCGGAGTGGGGCGGCGCGGAGGGTGGCGAGGTCGCGGGCCACGGCGAAGCACAGGTGCGGGAACCAGGGGCCGAGGACGACGGGGAGGAGGACGAGGTAGTAGTGGACGGCCCAGGGGGAGTGGTGGCCGAGGGCGGTGGCGGCGCCGGTGGTGCGGCCGATCTGGTTGTCCCAGAACCAGGCTTTCCATGCGGCTGGGTCGGGATGGCGGTAGATGGCGAGGACCCAGAGTCCGGAAAGGCCGAGGGCGAGGAGGGCGGCGAGGAGGTGGGCGGAAAGCCAGCGGCCGCGGGCGGGCCGCCCGCGCCCCGACAGGAAGGCTTGCAGGGCGAGGGGAAGCGCGGCGGGGAGGATGAGGATCCATCCGATGGGGCCCTTGGCGAGGAAGGCGCCGGCGGCGGCGAGTCCGGCGGGGAGGAGGGCCCAGGGACGGCCGCGGCGGTAGGCGAGGACGAGGAAGGCGGTGCTGGCGGCGACGCAGAAGGCGAGGAGGACGTCGGTGCGCATCCAGTGCATTTCGAGGAGGAATTGGGGCATGGTCGCGAGGACGAGGACGGCCCAGAGGGCGTCGCGGCGGCGTCCGCGGAGGAGCCAGGCCATCCAGGCGGCGGCGGCGAGGGTGCCGAGGGCGCAGAGGGAGCAGGAGAGGCGGGCGGCGCCGACGTGGCCGAAGAGGGGCCCGAAGAGGTGTCCGCAGGCGCCGCAGAGCCAGAGGTAAAGGGGCGGTTTTTCGAGGAAGATGTCGCCGGCGAGGCGCGGTACGGCCCAGTCGCGGGTCTGCCACATTGTCTTGGCGATGCAGCAGACGCGGGGTTCGTCGGGGGTCCAGAGGTCATGGCCTACGATGCCCGCCAGGCAGAGCGCGGCGGCGAGGGCGAGAAGGAGGAGGGAAAGGAAAGTTCGGCGGGCGGCAGTCATGGACAGGTCAGGGGATGGTTGTTCTCGACGGTGGCGGAAACGGAAACGGCGAAACGGGGCGAAGGGCAAACGGACGCGGAGGAAGCGTGCCGCTTCCAGCCGGTGCGGAAGATGGAAATGGGGGGCTGGAGAAGCATCGGGGGACCATTCTGGATGGGGGGAGGATACGGAATCGGGGAGGGAGGGTCAACTGTTTGGGAAAATGCGGGAATGGCGGGGAGTGCCGGGGGCGGCGCCGGGAGGCTCGGAGGCCGGGGACGGGGCGAGGTAGTAGAGGGTGCCGTTGTCCGGGAGGGAGGAGCGGGCGGCTTCGGCGGAGGGGGGCCAGTGGATTTCGGCGGGATCGTGGGTTTCGGCGAGGATGGAGGTGAAGCGGGGGTGGGTGCCGGAAAGGACGCGCGCGATGACGGGGGCGGCGGCGGAGTGGTCGGGGAAGTGTTTGTCGGCGGAGGGGACGTCTAGGGGGGCGAGGACGATGCCGGCGTGGAATTCGAGGAGGGCGCGGGCGGTTTCGTCGAGGTGGTAGGCGGCCACGCGGGAGGTGTCGGCGGGGAGGGCGGCGGCGATGCGGAGGGTCGCCGCGCGCATGGATTTGCGGGTGTCGCGGGCTTGGTAGGGGACGGCGAACAGGACGAGCCAGAAGAAGGCGTTGGCCAGGAAAAGGGTTGCGGCGTGGCGGGTGGCCGGGTTCCGGATGGTTTTTGCAAGGCGGACGGCGGCGAGGTGGAGGAGGGC
>JAFYAC010000111.1 GCA_017540905.1 Kiritimatiellia bacterium
TGCTCCTGGATGCGCAGATAGGCCGCCGCCACGGCATCCGCCAACGCAACCGCGGCGGCGGGATTGGCGAGGGGCGCGGCCAGATATTCCAGAATCCCGTCGAGGTCCCCGTGGGCCGCCTCGGAAACGGCAAGCCTAGACATGGTACTTGGCGCGGAGTTCCGCGAGGGAGGCGAAAGCGTCGCGGGTCTGCCCGGCGGAGAATTGGCGTTCGGCTTCGTCGATGCGGTCGAACACCTCCTGCCGGGCCAGGATGCGCTCGTAGGTGGCGATGCTCATGAGGACCAGCTCGCCGTAGCCGTTTTTCGTGATGAACACGGGGGCATCCGTCTCCTTGCACAGGGCGGATATTTTCGCGGTATCCTTGAGGTCGCGGATGGGAACGATGGCTGGCATGTGGAACTCCTGGATTTCAATGATGCCTTGATTGTACCCCAAACGGGCCACAACCGCAAGCCCGGATTTCCTTGCATCATCCATCCCCCACCAAGCCTTCGAGTCCGCGCAGCGGCATTCGAGATTCCGCTTTCCTCCCTCGTCCCTCCCACACCCCGCCTTTGTGTCATTTGCGTCAGGACATTTGCATTCTTTGCGTTTCCTGACGGAAAAGTGGCCAGACCACAGCGGAAAAGGGGCCAGACCAGGGCCAGACCAAAATCAGGCCCTTTGGCTTCTCCACCCGTTATCCAATCGCGGGCATTGTTCAACCTTTCAACCTTTCAACTTTTCAACCTTTCACCCTTTCAACTTTTCAACCGCGCCGCAGGCGCGGGCGCACCGTTTTCAACACAAGGAACACAAAGCGAACACAAAGAACACAAGGTCCTTCCATCTCCCGTCTTCGTGTTCTTTGCGTCCAACCCTTTGCGTTCTTTGCGTTTTCTCATCCTCCCATGTTTGGCGCGAATCCGCTTGCATCTTTCGGACGGGGCGGGGTATAGAACTGGGCATGGAGCCGTTCCCGACAGCCATGGAGAAAAAGAATCAGCGGATTGTCATTTTCTGGCCGTTCATGACCTGGTTGATGGGTGTGGGGCTGGTTGTCCTCGGCTTGTGGTTGGGGCCATGGAAACATGTGGTTGCGAGCGTCTGGCTGTATCCCGTCATTTTCGGCGGATACTGTCTGGTCTGCTCGGAGGTGTTGGTGTTGGGGCGCGAATCGCTGTGGCAGGTGTTCCCGTTCGGCCTGCACTGGAAGCGCATTCGGCGAAAGGACATCGTGGCGGTGATAGACTTCTATCCGCGTCTGGGCGAGACCCGGGACTATCGCGGTGGGCTTGCCGTAAGAACCGCCGATGACGGACTGTACTGGTTTGACAATACTGCGACAGCCCGGCAGAAACGGCGCCTCGCGGAACTCCTGTGCGAACTCTACGGCGTGAAAATCGCCCCCCAGCCCCTGCCTCCTTACCACGGGAAATGGGATTGATTTTCCCCGGGAACCGTTTCCCAATCGCAGGAAAACGCGTAGGATTTTTCCACTTCTCGGACCGGAATAAGGGGCCAGACCCAAACTCCCCCGTACCCCATTTGCCCCAGATGATGCAACCCGCATGCGCGACTGTTCTCCGCAACGCTTTCCAATCCTTGGACCATCCCATCCACTCCCTGCCCTGAAGGGTTGAAAGGTTGAAGAGTTGAAAGGGTGAAAGGTTGGGGGAATCCGTTGAAGGGCCATCCTTCAACCTTTCGACTTTTCAACTCTACAACTCTTCAACTTTTCAACTTTTCAACTTTCCACCCTTTCAACTTTTCAACCGCGCCGCAGGCGCGCCGCGCGTTTCCCGTTGCATCGCGCCGCGCCTTCTGCTAGACGTTCCCTTGCACCACGACCCCCTATCCGCCAAAGACTTTCCATGAACAGTGCCCCAAAAACCGCCACAGGAGACACCATCGAAGTATTGGTGGAAAAAGAGGATTGGGAGAAAGCCCGCCAAGCCATCTTGAAGGAGCTTGAAACCAATCCGGACAGCCATTACCTCGTGTCACGGCTCTCCCTGACCTATTACGAACAGCGCCAATACGAAACGGCTTTGCACTACAGCCGGGAAGCCTTGGAACTGGCGCCCCGTTGCCCCCTGGTGTTGTGGAACTATGCCGGCGTCCTCGAACAGACCGGGCACGAACGCGAGGCCATCCGGATTTGGAAGCGCCTTTTGCGCCGCGGCGTCGAACGCATCGCCCACGGCCCCTGCGGAGAAGGCATCCGCCAAGCGGAATCCCTTTTGAACGATTGCCGCTACCGCATCGGAAAGACCTATTGTTTTCTCGGCCGTCCTGCGCTGGCCTGGCGCTACATGCAAGCCCACCTGGCGCACCGCCAGCGTGGCTTGCCCAGCATCTATTCCCGCGCAGATGTCCTTCGGAACCTGAAACGCATCGCCAAGAGCCGGGACAAACGCTGATTGCTCCCCCTTTTCCGTCAGCCCCCATCTCCATCCCCGGCGGACGTCAAAGAGATGGGAACTGGAATCTCGGCCGTACTTCGGCTTCCTTGAGGCACTTGCCAATCCAGCCCGAAGCGCGGCGGGTACAGCGAAAAAGGGGCCAAAGAAAAAGGGGCAAGACCACAAATCAAGACCACAAATCAGGCCCTTTCGCTTCTCCACCCGTTATCCAATCGCGGGCATTGTTCAACTTTTCAACTTTTCAACCTTTCAACTTTTCAACCGCGCCGAAGGCGCGCGCGCCGCGCGTTTCCCGTTGCCTCCCGCCGCGCCTTCTGCTAGACGGGAACTTGAAACAGGAACACCTGCTAACCCAAAGGCTTTCCATGAACACCACAAACCAAAACCATCACACGCAGAGACGCGGAGAGAGCAGAGACCTCATCTGAAATACTCCTTCCGAGGGAGAAATCCATGATTGGAAATTCGAAGAAATTGCTTGTGGCAACCTTGCTGGCGGTGGGCGCAACGGGGTTGGTCGTGTGGCTGGATGCGGGCAAGTGCAATGGGTTCGGGGACTGGGCAGAGCATGCATTCTTTTTCTACGAGGACGACACGGTATGGGCGGAAGGGTATTCAGAGGAGGGCTTCCGGAAAATCGTGCCGGGGATGACCGGAGAGGATGTGGTGCGGCTCGTTGGGCGGCCACTGTACGAGTGGTGGGGCGGGGAGGGAACCGAGTGTTTGGGAAGAAACATGTATTGGGATTATGCACGGTGCGACTCATCGGGGTGGGTACGGCGGGTATACTTTGACGAAGACGGGCGGACGGTCGCGGCCGCCGTGCAGCACCATTGGGCGGATTAGGAGCGGCGGAGATGATGATACTTTGGACCGGCCTCGAACTGCTGCTGCCGGGGGTGTTGCTGGCAGCGGTGATTGTTGCGTGCTTTTTCCGGCGTGGGCGGAGGATCGTGGCGTGGACGATGGTGGGAGCGATGCTGCTGTCTTCGGGGATTCGCCTGGCGCGGGAAGCGGGAAACATCGTGCATGGCCGGGGCTGGGGGGCTCTGGAACGGGCGGGATGGCGCTGGGTCTCGGATGCGTGTCGGGTCTGGCAGGAGGGCTGGTCGTGGACATACGAGTTGGGGGCGGAAGGGATGAGCCGCGGGTGGGTTGGGTTGACGGCGTGGGCATATCCGAATGACATGCCGGAGCCTTATCACGGAAAGTTGCGCCTGGAATGGTTGGATGGGGATGGGCGGACGGTGCGGGAATCGGTCGTCGGAGCGGAGGGGCCGGAGGGTCTAGCGTTTTTGCCTCCCGCCGAGGGACGGGACGGCCCGCCCAACTGGTGGACGCTCCCGCTGGAGCAGTTGGATATGGCATGGGTGGCGGAACGGGAAGGGGGCGGCGGCCTGAAGTTGCGCATGACGGTTGAGGAGGCAGACGACCGGAACAACCTGCAGTTTTGCGTGTGGCTGGCGAGGGAAAGGGGAGAAACCCCATAACCGCCCTTTCACATCTCCACCCGTTATCCATTCGCGCCCATTCTTCAACTTTTCAACTTTTCAACCTTTCACCTTTTCAACCGCGCCGAAGGCGCACCGCGCGTTTTCCGTTGCCTCCCGCCGCGCCTTCTGCTAGACGGGAACTTGAAACAGGAACACCCCAAAGACAAAGGCTTCCCATGAACAATGCAAAGCCAATGCATAAAAGGGGCGGCCTCAAAATACAAGGAGAGCATGGAAAATGAAAACATGGAAAAAGGTGGTTTTGTGGGTTTTCGCAATCGTGTTGCTGGTGGTGGCCATTGGCTCAGCGTTTGTGGCGGGAGTCTACAAGGAAGCAATGTGGACGGCCCGCGACCACGCAAGATACGACATTGCCTGCCATGGCGCCCATTATTTGGCCCTGAAAGAAATCGAAACCGAAGAATTGGCCCAAACTCGCCAGTGGCGTCAAGTCACGGGCAATTTGCAGATCATGGTGTACAACGCGGTGCAGTTCATCGACGAGCATCCCGGGTATTTCGTGTACGAAGGGCGGAGCAAGGAATCTTTCGACCGCTCTTTGGAGAGAGCCCGCAAAATCGCAGAAGAAGTTGACGAGCAGGAATTCGTCTCGTTTCGGCAGATCACAGAGAAGGTCATGGGCACGACGAATTTCACGGTCACGGGAGGACGCGATTTCATCCAGTACTCCCGCAATAAGGAGGAAAAATAAGGTTCCCGTGATTGGAGAAAGCAAGGTCTCACCCCGATACCCCCCTTCGCTTCTCCACTCGCCATCCAATCGCGGGCATTGTTCAACTTTTCAACCTTTCAACTTTTCACCCGCGCCGAAGGCGCGCGCGCCGCGCGTTTTCCGTTGCCTCCTGCCGCGCCTTCTGCTAGACATTCCCTTGCAACACAAACACCCGCGAACCAAAGGCTTCCCATGAAACTCCCCATCCCCACGCTCCTCCTCGCGCTCTCCCTCTTGTCCACCGCTTCCGCCGCCGACTACGCCTACGTCGCCGACATCCGCACCTCCCTTCCGGAGGAGGGAATCTTCAGCCTGCCGTTCGACGAAAATCTCGAAATCCACAAGCCGTTCGATGCCACCGTCCGACGGCCCGAGGTGTTTGATTCCGACGGAAACCCCGTCAAGCATTTCGAGAGCGGAATCGGCCTTTCGCTGGACTTGCGGGATTTCGCCCGTGAAGGGGAAACCGTGTCCTTCCAGCTGGATTGGCAGGAACGGAAACCCACCGGATGGTACGCATTCCCGCCGGAGGATCCACGGGGCACGGTCGATCGCAACGATCCCAATGTCGTTATCTGCGACGGAGGAGCCTTGCCCTTCGCAATGGACAAAAACCACCCGTGGAATCCGGCAATCGCTTTGAAGCGGCTTCCGGTGTTTTGGGAGCGCCGCAGCACCGGGGCATTCACCGGCAAGCTCGGCGAATGGATTGAACTGGCCGAACCCGGCGGGGAGGCCGAGGCCTCCGGCATCCCCGCCCTGCGCATCCGCAAAGCCGATCGCCGCCCCCCCCGCGGGGGAGGCGTCTGGATCAAGTCCAATCCGGACCAGGAGATGCCCAAGGAGGCCAAGGCAACCATCATCGAGTACGGCATCTACGGCAACCTCCAGGAGACCGGAATTTCGGAAGAAGATGGCGCCCGCACCCACATGATCATTGACCAGAAACACCTGGTGACGACCGACCGGATTCCCCGAACCGACGGCACGGCCTTCGGCTACCGCTTCCGGCCGGAAGGCTACTTCGCGGAAAACCGGATTACCTTCGTGACCCGTTGCCCCGACATCCTGGGCATCGACGGCACCCGCGAAGTGCGCATCGACCACACCATCCAAGAGACCATCGTGAATCCCATCATCGGCTGGCTCGTCGAACCCGAAGACTCCCCGGGCACTTACGTTTTCCAGATTTGGGCCGATGGCCGCCTTCTCTGCGAAAAATCGTTCTTCCTCGAATAAGAAAAACCCGCCTCCATCCCGCTTTCCCTTGCACGGGAACGCGGCAGGATGCCGCATCTCCCAGCCTGGGGGATGCGACTTCCAGCCGCGTTCCAGCCACGACCCGCCCGCTCCGCGGGCGCACCACCCTGAAGGGTTGAAAGGGGGACCCGCAAACTCGTCACTCGTCACGGTGTCCGCAGCATGGACTACAGCAAATCGGCGTAGTTTTGGGATGGATGGAAGAAGCGGACGACGAACACGAGGTCCGCTTCGGCAACGTAGCGGTACACGAAGAGGTAGTTCCGCACCAGCACCTTGCGGTAGCCGAGGGCCGCCAGCCGCGGATGGGCGCAAAGCGGCGAGGACGCGGGATGCTCCTGGATGCGCAGATAGGCCGCCGCCACGGCATCCGCCAACGCAACCGCGGCGGCGGGATTGGCGAGGGGCGCGGCCAGATATTCCAGAATCCCGTCGAGGTCCCCGTGGGCCGCCTCGGAAACGGCAAGCCTAGACATGGTGCTTGGCGCGGAGTTCCGCGAGGGAGGCGAAGGCGTCGCGGGTCTGCCCGGCGGAGAATTGGCGTTCGGCTTCGTCAATGCGGTCGAACACCTCCTGCCGGGCCAGGATGCGCTCGTAGGTGGCGATGCTCATGAGGACCAGCTCGCCGTAGCCGTTCTTCGTGATGAACACGGGGGCATCCGTCTCCTTGCACAGGGCGGATATTTTCGCGGTATCCTTGAGGTCGCGGATGGGAACGATGGCCGGCATGTGGAACTCCTGGATTTCAATGATGCCTTGATTGTGCCCCAATCGGGCCACAACCGCAAGCCCGGATTTCCTTGCATCATCCATCCCCCACCAAGCCTTCGAGTCCGCGCAGCGGCATTCGAGATTCCGCGTTCCTCCCTCGTCCCTCCCACACCCCGACTTTGTGTCATTTGCGTCAAGACCTTTGCGTTCTTTTGGATTTCTGATGGAAAAGTGGCCAGACCACAGGGAAAAGGGGCCAGACCAGGGCCAGACCACAAATCAGGCCCTTTCGCTTCTCCACCCGTTATCCAATCGCGGGCATTGTTCAACTTTTCAACCTTTCAACTTTTCAACCGCGCCGCAGGCGCGCCGCGCGTTTTCCGTTGCATCGCGCCGCGCCTTCTGCTAGACGGGAACTTGCAACAGGAACACACGCAAAGCAAAGGCTTCCCATGAACCACGAAAACCAAAAAATCTCAAGAAAAAGGATGCAACTATGAAGTATTGCAGAATGCTGTGCATGCTATTCTTTCTGTTAGCATGCTGTTCATGTAATCGCGATGGACTGCCACCCGGCGCGAAAGATGTCCGAAAAGCCGTTTATGGATGGAGGGATTACAGCAAGTATGTAACGGCAACTGTTACCGAAGAAGAGTACCAAAACTACATAATTCAGGAGGGCTGTACAAATGTTGTAACAGAGACATTTCTTGAAAGCGCACGGAAATCCGGGCCAAGCCCGAGTTGGGCCTATGAGACGAATAGAAGCGAGGAATGGTGGGATATATCAAACAAGGAATTATTGGGAAGTCATGTATGCATTCATGATGAGACGTCATATACATTGCTGACATACAAGAATGGTAAAATGTATATGAAATACGAAAAGTGGTAATGAGGAAAAGATGGGACCCGCCCCCTAAACCCCCTTTAGCTTCCCCACCCGTTCTCCAATCGCGGGCATTGTTCAACTTTTCAACCTTTCAACTTTTCACCCTTTCACCCTTTCACCCTTTCAACTTTTCAACCTTTCAACCTTTCAACTTTTCAACCGCGCCGAAAATTTTTTCCAATCGTTGGAAAACTGCCGAAAAATTTTTTCAATCATTGGAAAAATCGGGGCGTTTTTCCAACCATTGGAAAATATTTTTCCAATCATTGGAAAATCTCGGCCGTTTTTTCCAACCATTGGAAAGTTTTTTCCAATCATTGGAAAACTCCGGTCGGGGCGGGGAGGCAGCGGATTGTGCAAAATCCGGGCGGGGGGGCGGGGCGAAAAATCCTTGCGCTGGATGCGCCGGGCGTGCATCATGCGGGCATGAAGATTTTGATTCGGCCGTTTTCCCCCATGCGCTCTTTCGCCGCGGCGGCGCTGCTCGGCCTCGCGGCGGCCTCCGCCGCGCGCGCGGAACCGGCGGACGCGGTCTGGCCGGACCTGCCGGTCTCCCTCTCGCCTTCCTCGCTCTGCTCGTCGAACGATGCGGCGGTATGGGGACTCTGGGCCGCCCGGCAGTCCCTCCCCGGCCTGGCCACCGTGCCCGCCGCTCCCGGCGGGAGCTGGGAGGACCACACGTCCTCCATCACCCCCTTCCACGTGCTGCACCTGGACGCCCCGGCAACGGACGGCGGGAACGCGGCGCCGCAAGGGCCCATACGGGCCGTCTTCGAGGTCTTCAGCGTGGAAAGGTCGGGCTTGGACCTCCCCCGCAACGAATACGGCGCCATCCGCAACCCCGTGCCCGCCGACTACCTCCCCGCCCCGGTACGCCCCCTCGGCGCGCCCGTGCTGACCGAAACGCGCGACCTGCCGGGGCCCCTCCCCTGCGATCTGCCGGTACCCCCGTCGGTGGCCCAGGCCGTGTCGGACTGCTACCGCTGGAGCGACCGCTGTTGCTTCATCCGCCTCCGCCTCGTGTCCGGCTTGCACCCCATCGGCCCGGAGGTGCTGCTCCCGCCCTTCAGGAACCCGCGCGCCGACACCGTGCTCGCCTCGCGCGACCTCGCGCTGGAGTCCTGGAAAAAACTGTCATCGAAAAAGTGCGCCGCGATCCCCTTCGACACCCTTCCGCCGCCCGACCTGCTCTCCGAAGTACCCGCGCTGATGCTCTCCTCGAACGCCCAGGCGGCCATCCTCTCCGATGAAGGTCTCCCCTCGCTCCGCCGCCTCCTGCTGGCCGCCGTGCCCATCGATCTGGAAGGCGCGACGAACCGCACCGTCGACATCCCCGGCGTGTCCCGCCACTCCCAGTTCCTGCGCGACCACTGGCAATCCTCGCTCTCCGGGCGCACGAGCGTCCCCATGCTTCCCATGGAGGACCCCCTCAACGCGACCAACCGCCCGCCCGCGCTGCGCGTGCCGTCCCCCTTCGCGGCGGTATCCGTGCGCTGGTTCGCCTGGTCGCTGGCGGCCTTCCTCGCGTACCTGCTCGCAATCGTCCTCCTTCTCGTCCGCTGGTTCCGCCGCCCCCCGCAGGACCGCTCCGGACTCTGGCTCGCCGTGCCCGCGGCGTCGGTCCTGCTGGCCGCGCTGGTCCAGCTGAGCGGGCACCTCCTCCTGCCCCGCGGCGCGCGCGCGGTGACCCGCAACCTGCGCATCGGCTGCGCCACGTTCCCGGAAGAGTTCTGCGTGTCCGCGACCCGCTTCCTCCACTTCCGCCCCGCCTGGACCGAGTTCCGCTACCCCTCCCCCGCCGCCGTCGTCCGCCACGGCGAACTCCCCGGCCCCTCCCGCTGCATCCGCCAGGGCGCCGCCCCCGACGGCACCGGCACCCTCGTCCTCATCCCCCCCGCGACCGCCGGCCACCCGCAGCAGATCCAGGCCACCTGGTACGAACCCGCGAACTGCCCCCTCGCCCTGCACCCGCAACCGGCCGCGCTCGCGGCGTCCGCCCCCGCCCCCGCCGACGGCAACCCCTTCGGGAGCAACGCCTGGTACGCCGCCGCGTGCGCCTCCCGCGCCATCGTGCCCGAACGCGACCTCGACGGCCTCTGGGTGCACATCGGCGGGCGCTGGTACGACCTCGGCCCCGTGCGCGCCGGCGAGCCCGTCGCTCCCGACCCCGCGGCCTGGGCCAAGCTCGACATCGACTTCGCGCCCTACGCCAGCTTCCCCTCCCGCGACCACTGCAAATGCGGCAAGGACGACACCCCGGAATTCCGCTACGAATACCCGCCCGCCGACGCCCCGTGGGTCACCGTCGCCCTCGACACCCACACCCCGCCCGCCGCCGGCCCCCTCGGCATCCCGCCCGAAAACCAAATCACCCAAACCCTCTGGATCACCGAATGGCCATGAACGCCCCATCCCCATCCGCGCCCCCCGCGCCTTCCCCCGCGCCCGCCGCGCCCCCCGCCCTGGCCGTCACCGGCGTCACCATGCGCTTCCCGCGCACCTCCGCGCCCGCCCTCGACGACCTCAGCCTCCAAGTCCCCGCCGGACAGATCTTCGGCCTGGTGGGCCCCAACGGCGCCGGCAAATCCACCCTACTGCGCGTCATCGCGGGGCTCCTGCCGCCGACCTCCGGCACCGTGCGCGTGCACGGAACCGACATCACCGGCGCCCCCGCGCGCGCCGCGCACCTCGCCGGCCTCATGCCCGACCCCCTGGGCGTCTACTCCGACCTCTCCGCCGCCGAATACCTCCGCTTCTTCGCCCGCCTCTTCCGGGCCCCCCGCGCGCGCACCGACGAAGTCATCGCCACCCTCGGCCTCGGCCCCTGGCTCGACCGCGAAGTCGAGACCCTGTCCGCCGGCTGGCAGCGCCGCCTCGCCCTCGGCCGAACCCTCCTCTCCGGCGCGCCCCTCCTCCTCCTCGACGAACCCGCCGCCGGCCTCGATGTCGCCGCCCGCGCCGACCTCCTCCAGACCATCCGCACCCTGGCCGCCGCCGGACGCACCCTCGTCGTCTCCTCCCACATCCTCCCCGAACTGCGGAGCATCGCCGACCGCCTGGCCATCCTCGACCGCGGCCGCTGGCACCCCCTGCGCCCCGGCCTCGAGAGCTTCAGCGAAGCCGACCTCGCCACCGCCGACTGGCACCTCCGCTTCCCCGCCCCCTCCGACGCCGACCGCGCCGCCCCCCTCCTGCCCGCCCCCGTCCACCGCGACGCCCCCGACCTGCTCCGCTTCACCCCCGCCGACCCCGCCCGCCCCTCCGACGCCCTCCCCCCCCTCCTCACGGCCGCCATCCCCATCCTCGAATTCCGCCGCGCCGAAACCGACATCGACCGCCTCGTCCTCTCCGTCTTCCGCGAAACCTCCGCATCCTCTCCCGTTCCTCCGCCCCTCCCCAAAGGCCGCCCATGAAACACCTCTTTCCCCTCTTCCTCCCACTGGCCCTGCTCGCATCCGCAAGCGCCCAGATACCGCAAAGCCTTGGGAACCCACCTGTCACGCGGCTGTATTACGGCACCAATTCCGAGTCGCGAATTTCCTTCCATTCCTACATGGCATGCCGTCGTCCCCCGGACAACGAGTTCGGGCACGGGCATTTCCGCGTCGGGCCTGGCGACACGATCGTTTTCGAAAACGGCGCCTGCCTGGAAATCGGGGAAACATCGTTTTCGTACAACGGCGAAACAACCGACTACACGAAAAGCAATTATGTGATCGGTCCGACGAACATCCATCCCGGTTACTTCATCAATTTCGAAATCCCCTGCCGGGAAGCGTCCAAATACGCCGATTCTCCCCTCCTAGCCCCCTCCCGAAAGCCCCACCCATGATCCACCTCGAAAACCTCCATCCCATCCTCTACCTCGACCTCCGCCAACGCCAGCGCCAGCGCTCCCTCCTCGTGCTGGCCCTGCTCGCGCTGGCCCTGCCGGCGCTCGTCATCCTGCTGGGGACCTTCATCGACTTCAGCTTCGCCGACCTCGCCCGCTGTTCCCCCGACACCCGCGGCGACGCCCTCTTCTACATCACCTTCGGCTTCCAGGCCGCGATCCTCCTCGTACTGGCGCCGCTGGGCGCCGCCGACCGCATCTCCCGCGAGCGCGAACAGCGCACCCTGACCGCCCTGATGAACTCCCCGGCCACCGCCGGCTCCATCCTGTGGGGAAAACTCCTCGGCGCGTGGGCCTTCGACGCGTGGCTGTGGAGCCTGACCCTCCCCATCCCGGCGATCGGCTCCATGTGGGGCGGGATCCCGTTCGGCCGCTGCCTCTTCCACTCCGCGACCCTCCTTCTTGCGGGCCTGCTGCTGTCGACCGTCGCGATCGCGTGCTCCGCCTGTTCCGGCCGGACCCTGCACGCCTACCTCCGGCTGGGGGCGGTGTACCTCGTCTGGTTCCTCCTCTGCCCCGTCCTGATGGGGATCCTGGACACCACCCCCGACTCCGCGAACCTCGGCGCCCGCATGGTCTCCTTCCTGCTCCTCGCCCACAACCCCTTCGCCCCGGCGATCTACCTCCTCCTCACCTGGAACCTCCCCACGCCCCTCCTCTTCCCCTACAACGCCGCTTTCCTCCCCCTCGCCGCCCTCCTCTGGCTCCTGATCCTCCTCCCCATCCTCCGCCGCTCCCTCCGCGCGCTCCGGTCGCTGATCTGACGGATCGCCCGGCGGCGCTTGGAAAGCTACCCGAGCTCCACCCTTGCATTGGCGCGCCTCCCTTTGTTAGGATGCGGCCAACGTCTTTCCCGAAGGCCGCGCCCGCGGCCGGGAGGACGCACAACAAGGAGGCTCGATGAACAAGATGCTCAAGGTCGCGGCACTCTTGTCGGTGGCATTGGCCGCCGGGTGCGCGCATGTGGACATATCGTCCCCGAAAAGCCTTTCGGGGCTGGACGTGGTCGGCTCGCCGACCCAGGCGGACCGCCAGGTCGTCGTGAGGAATTCCGGCATACACGTGCTCTGGTGGTTCCCGCTCACCTCCGGCGACATGCGCTGGGACGAGGAAAAGCAGGACATCAAGGGCGGACTCGACTTCTTCGCCGACCATTGCAACTCCGATGTCTGCATGGAAGTCCTGGAAGGCATCGCCAAGCGAGAGAACTGCGACCTGGTGGGCGTGTACTTCACGGACATGACGAAATCCGGCTTCGACGTCACCTCCATGGCCGGCCTCTTCGCGTGGGTCGGCGGGTTGTACGAAGTCCAGGCCTGCGGCATCCTGCGTCCCCGCGGCGCCGCGCCGGCAAAGGAGGCAAAGTGATGAAAACGAAACTGATCGCCATGCTGCTCTCCCCGTTCCTGCTCGCCGGGTGCGCTTCCATGAGCACCCTTTCCGAGAACACGATGGCGTCGGGCGTCCGGGTCGACAACAACGCAAAGGCCCTGGCCTCCTACTACGTCGTCAACCACTCCTACAAGCTGTTCGGCTGCGTGCCCCTTTCCACCGGCGTGACATGGAAGGGCGGGGATGACTACAACGGGTTCAACACCAAGTACTTCTCCGACCAGTGCACGGTCGACGAGAACCTCGCTTCGGTCAAGGCCGCCGCGAAGGCATGCCGCTCCGACCGCGTCGCCAGCCTGATCACGACGGTGGACACCAGCTGGGCCTGGAGCCTCTTCCTCGTGAAGCACACCGAAATCAAGACGACCTGCGTCATCTGCGAGCCCACCGCCCGCTGACCCGCCGCAGCCCACCTCCCTCCCCAGGGAAACGGAACCCCGGTCGCCCCCGACCGGGGTTTTTGTCGCCCCGCCCCCCGTCAAGGCCACCGCGCAAGTCCATGTCGCGAGATTATGGAAAATCAACTGTTTTTCAACGGATTCAAACCACATTATTCCCCATGAAAACCACCCGTCGTTGCCACGCCCTGCAGGGTCTGCGGAGAACCGTTGCTCTGGCACGGCTCGACTCGCCTTTCATTGTCCCCCACCGCCCGCGGACGGGACGCCCACGCCCCCAGTATCCACACGCTTTGCCATCCGTTTTCCTGCAATGGTCCGCATGATGCGAACGGAGGTTCTGCAAATCGGGAAGGCGTTGCGGGGTGATGCATTTTGTGTTTGACGGAAGTGGAGCGGACAAGGCAAAGTGCACCCGAAGGTGGTACTGTGAACGGATAAATTGTCCCCACCGCCAGGACGCGTGCGCTGGGAGGCCCGGGTGCGCGGCAGGAACAACGGGCCAACGGAGCGCTCACGATGAAAAGCGGATGGATCAAACGAATCTTTGCGGCGGCGGTGAAAGCGGCGGCGGCGGTGGCGTGGTCGGCGGCGGTGCTTGCCTCGCCGGCGGCTCGGGCGGCGGACATCGCGGGGGCGACCATCGTCGGTATCGGAAACATCGACACGGGCGGGACTCTCGCGCCGGTGCTCACGTTCAACGGCACTACGCTGGTGGAAGGTGTTGACTACACGTGGCAGGTGATCGGGACCCGGTCGGTTGCAACCACAAACCACTACGCGGACGTGGCGGACAGCGCGCAGGGGGGCGGCGCGGCGGGCTTCGGCAATCTGGTGAACGCGTCGCTCCAAAACCCGGACTACGGAAGCTACGCCGGCTGGTTTGTCGGGGAAAACGCCGCGGCCATCGGCATCACCGGGTTTTCGGGGAGCACGACCTACGGGCTCTACGCGAACGGCAGCACCTATCCGGTCTCTCCCAACGCGGAGGTCACGCGCGCCATCCTCCACGGGGACACGCTGAAGACCATTTCGGTGGACATCGGGATGATGTGGGACAACGACATTTCGGGCAGCTGGAAGGGCGTGGAATTCCTGGACGCGGCGAGCAACATCGTGTTCGGGGTGCAGCAGGGGGGTGGCAGCGGGACGGTCGAGTATTACAGCAGGGGGGGGACCACCATCGGGAATTGGAGCACGGAATACGGGACGAAAGCCTTCACGGTGACGCTGACGCGGACGGGCAACGGCTACGCGGTGGGCGGCACCACGCGGACGGGGGGAACGGTTTCCGGCATCGCGGTGACTTCGGGCGCGGCCATTGCGACGTTCAAGGCCTACATGAACAGGACGGACGGGGAAGAGAAGCGGCAGCTCTATTTCGACAACCTCCGCTACGAGACCGTGGAAACCGGCACTTCGCAGACGGTGGCGCCGGACTACGCGTCGGTGCCCGGTGAATACACGGCCGTGTTCACCGGCAAGGGCGGCTACACGGGAACGTTGCAACGGACGTTCACGGTGCTCGAACGGTCCAGCATCGCGGGGGCGACGGTCAACGGCATCGCGGAGTCCTACATCGAGAACCAATTTTCGCTGTCGCCGGGCATTTCGATCAACGGAACGGCTCTGGTCGAGGGGCGCGACTTCACGTGGGCGGTGTGGGGCGAGCGCAGCGGGATTGCCACCAACGCCTACGCCGACCTCGCGAGCGTGTCGCGGGGCGGGAGCGTGGAGGGGTTCGGGGATTTGGAGGACGTTTCCTCCCTGTATGACGGCCATGCCGGATGGTTCACGGGCGACGCGGCCTACCGGGCGGGGATCACGGGATTCACCGACGACACCAGCTACGGGCTGTACGCGAACGGCAGCTACTACCCCTACGGAGCCTCCCCCGGGATGCCCAACGCCGAAGTCCGGCGGACCATCGGGCACGGCGACCTCCTGACGGAGATTTCGGTGGACATCGGGCTGATGTGGGACAGCCAATGGAGCAACAGCTTCCGTGGCGTGGAGTTTCTGGACGCGGACGGGACAATCATTTTCGGGTTGATCCAGGGGGGCAGCGCGACGGTGAGCTACTACGGGAAGGAAGGGGTGATGCTGGGGACGTGGAGCGAGGACTACGGGACGCAGGTGTTCACGGTGCGGCTGACGCGGAGGGCGGGGGGCTACACGGCATGGGGGACGACGCGGACGGGGGAGGAGGTGGAGGGGATTGAAGTGGCGGCGGACGCCGACATCGCGGCGTTCAAGGCGTACATGAACTGGGTGGACTGGTCTGTGGACAACATGGACAAGTGCCAGCTCTACTTCGACAACCTCCGCTACGTGACGGAGGAACCGCGCGTTTGGCGGGAACCGGCGGAGAACTACGAGCACGAGCCCGGCGTCTACACGGCCGTTTTCACGGGGACGGGCGACTTCGGCGGCGAGACGGAGAAGGCGTTCACGGTGCTGGAAGGGCCGCGGCCGGACTTCGTGCCGTCGTGGACATCGTGTCCCGGGACGCTGCGGCCCGGGGAAGAGGCGACCTTCGCCTGGACGGTGACGAACGCGGGGACGGCGGCGGCGTCCGGGGAGTGGACGGAGGAACTCTGGCTGACGAACTCGGCGGGGCGGCTGCGGGTGGCGGCGACGAACGTGTCGGGAACGCTGGCGGCGGGGGCGGTCGCGGCGCGGTCGCTGACGGCCGCGATGCCGGAGTATCCGGCGGTGGTGGGGCAGGTTTGGGCCGTGGTGAAGGCGAACGCGGGCGGGGACGTGGCCGAGATGACGGCGCGCGAGGGCAACAACGAGGCGTCGAGGGGGCCCGTCGAGATGGTCGGTGTGCTGGACAACGGCGTGTTGCTGCACGCGGGGCCGGTAGGGAGCAACGAGACATGGAAGGCGGGGACGGTTCATCTGGTGACGGCGACGGTGACGGTGCCCAAGGGGCGGACGCTGGTTATCGAGCCGGGGGCGGTGGTGAAGTTCATGGACGGGACGGAGCTGGCGGTGGCCAAGGGCGGGATATGCGTGGCGAAGGGGGCGGTGTTCACGCACGTCGCGGACGACACGGTGGGCGGCGACACGATGGGGGACGGGAGCGCGACGGTACCGGAGGCCGACAAATACCGCGTGACGGGGGCGGTGACGACCGACGCGGCGACGGAGATGCGCTGGGTGACGGTGCACGTTTCCGGGACGCTGTCCGGGGCGAACACGTGGCCGGGGCACCGGACCTACCGGGTGACGGCAAACCTGACAGTGGCCGCCGGGGCGACGCTGGCCATCGGGCCGGGGGCGGTGGTGAAGTTCGATGACGGGGTGGCCTTGACGGTCGCCGCCGGCGGAACGCTGGACGCCATCGGCACGCGGGCGGAGCCCATCGTCTTCACCGGCGTCAAGGACGACTCCGCCGGCGGCGACACGAACGGGGACGGGGACGCGACGGCGGCGCAGCCGGGCGATTGGGGCGGCGTCCTGGTTTCCGGCGGGCGCATCCGGGCCGAATACTGCCGGTTCCTCAACGGCGGCGGCGTGGACGGCAACGAGTACCATGCGCGCGCTTGCGTCTTCATGTGGAATGACGCCTCCGGCACGTTCGACGGGTGCCGGTTCGCAGGTTCGCCGATGGACGGGTGTTTCGCGCAAAACGCGACGTTCCGCAACTGCGTTTTCACGGACTGCGACCGGGGACTCGTTTCGCACACCGGCACGATCGCCGCCATCAACTGCGTGGCGGCCCTCAACCGCATCGGGTTCTTCGCGCACACGACTCCGCTGTCCGCGGTCAATTCCGTTTCGTCGCTGAACGGCGAAAAGGCCCTTGACGGGGACTACGCATCGTGCGAAACGCGCCGCTGTTACGTCGGGGACGCCCCAAAATTCCTCGACGCGGAACGCGGCGATTTCCGCCTGCAGGCCGGGTCGCCGTGCATCGACGCGGGCGACGGGGCGGCTGCGCCGGAACGCGACTGGTGGGGACAGCCGCGCATGGACGTGGCGGAGGTTCCGGACACCGGAACGCCCGCGGCGAACGGGGCGGTGCCGGACATCGGCATCCACGAGTTCCTGCCGCGCATCGTGGCCAGCGACGTGGACTTGGCGGTGGCGGGGGTGGACGCGCCGGCGGCGATGACGGTGGGGGAGACAGTCGAGGTGTCGTGGACCGTGAAGAACCAGGGCGTGGCGGCGGCGGCCGGACCGTGGACCGACGCGGTGGAGCTGGTGGGGGCGAACGGCGCGGCCGTGACGCTGGGACGCGTGCGGGCGGCGGGGACCCTGCCGGCGGGCGGCGAACGCGCGTACCGCGGGTCGTTCACGGTGCCCGCGGCGGCGATGGGGCGGGGCCACGTGCGGGTGACGGCGAACGCGGACCGCGATTTGTTCGAGGGGACGCTGACGGCGAACAACGTGGGCGAATCGGGCGCGGTGGAAGTGGATTTGCCGGAGCTCGCGCTGGCGGGGGGCGCGACGGCGACGCTGGAAGTGGCGGCGGGCGCGGCGACCGCGTTCCGGGTGCCGGACGGCGCGGCGCCCGGCGGCGGCGTGCTGGTGATCCGGACGGGAGGGAACGTGACGGTGCGGACGGGGAACGGCGTGGTGCCGACGGCGGACATCTACCACGCGGCGGGGGTGCAGATCGCGGAAAACACGTGGGTGGTCGCCCTGCCGGCGGGTGCGCCGGCGGTGTATGCCGCGGTTGAGAACGCGGGGACGGACACGGCGCGGGTGGAGGTGTCGGTGACGGCCGGGGCGCTGCTGCTGTTCGATACGGGGGCGGTGTCGGCGGTGAACGACGGGACGGCGAGCCTGTCGCTCTCCGGCTACGGATTCGCCGACGGCATGGAGGTCTGGCTCGAAAAGGACGGAACGCTGCTGACGGCGTCCGAGGTGGTGGTGGCCGACGCAGTGCGGGCGACGGCTACGTTCGACGTGACGGGGCTGGCGGAGGGAGCGTGGAGCGTGCACGTGGCGCGCGGCGGAAACGAGGCGGCAGCCCCGTTGCTGACGCTCTCGCAGAAGAAGTTCGGCCCGAAGTGGCGCTGCAAGCTGGACGTGGCGAACGCCGTGCGGACCGGCCGGGAATACGTGGGGCACATCGAGTTCGCCAACGACGGCGACATGCCGCTGGACGCCCCCCACGTGGAGGTGTCGGCGAAGGACGGAACGCTGATCCGCTTCACGACGGCGGACGCCTGGGGGGACACGCTGGAGCTGATGGCGACGAGTGCGACGTATCCCGCAAGCCGGCTCAAGCCCGGCGAGACGCGGCGCATCCCGTTCCGGTACAAGGCGACGGGGAGCACCCTGACCATCGAATGCCGCTACACGCAGGAAGACCCGGGGGCCTTCCCGTGGGACTCGAACGGGCCGCTGATGAGGCCGTCGTGGGCCAGCGACGAACTGTGGGGGATTTCGCTGGCCATCCTGAAGGCGAACGTGGGGATGACATGGAACGCCTACCTCGCGCGGATGCGGGCGAATTGCGACCACTTGGCGAAAATCGGGCAACCGACGTGGCGGCTGGATCGCGTGTGGCAGCTGGAAATCAACGAGGCGTTGGGCGTGGACCACGCGGTGGGGACGCTGGCGGCGAACACGGACCTGGCGCGGAGCGGGCGGGGCTTCGGGCTGGCGTTGTCGCGGAGCTACGGGGCGGGGCTGTACCGGCGGCTCAAGAAGGGCGTGTTCGGCTACGGCTGGAGCGACAACTATTCGGCCTGGGCCGAGTTGCAGAACAGCGGCTCAACGCTGGCGTTGCATTCGGGCGACGGCTCGACCTACCTTTTTGAACGGGTGGATGGCAAGTGGGTCCCCGAGGACGCCCGCGACAAGACGGTGCTGACGGAGACGGGGAGCGAGTACGTGCTGAAGTACCGCAGCGGGACGGAGCAGCGCATCGCCAAGTCCAACATGCGCGTCTCGTCCGTGAAAGACAACCAGGGGAACTCGCTGGCGTTCACCTGGAACGCGGACGGAACGCTGGCCAAGGTCTCGCACCGCGACGGGCAGACCCTGACCTTCACCTACGCGAACGGGCTGATGGTGTCGGCGAGCGACGACCAGGGGCGCACGACGCGCTACGAATACAGCGGGGAGCTGCTGACGAAGGCGACGGCGTTCAACGGGCTGGAAACGCGCTACCGCTACCTCCCGGCCGACGGAAGCGCGAACAGCCGCGCGTTGCGGCAGATTGTCTATGCGGACGGCACGACACGGGACTTCACCTACGATGCCGAGGGTCGCGTGGCGACGGTCGCCATCAACGGAAATATGCAGATGACGGAAATCGTGCGCGGGCCGCTGGGGTCGTATTCGGTGGTGGCACCGAACGGCGGCGAGACGAAGGTAACGGTCGGGGCGTCGGGCGAAATGCTCGAGACGGTCAACGCGCTGGGACAGAAGTCCTCGCGCGGCTACACGACGGACGGCCTGCTGGAGTCGGTGGTCGGTCCGACGGGCAAGCGCGCGACCATCGGCTACGACGAGGACGGCCAGGCCGTCAAGGCGACGGACGCCGCCGGGGCGGAGACGCTGTTCGGCTACACGGAGGACTTCGGCAACCTCGCAACGGTCACCGACGCGCGCGGAAACTCCTTCGACTACGGCTACGACAAGCTCGGACGCTCAAAGTCGATTTCGTATGCGGATGGTTCCATCGAGTCCATCGCATACAACGATCGTGGCGACGTGACGAACAGCGTCAACCGCCGCGGGCAGTCCATCGCGTTCACCTACGACAAGGAGGGCAACGTGCTGTCAAAGACTTGGGAGGACGGGCGGACCTTCACGTGGGCCTACGACGCGAAGGGCAACTGCACGAATGCGACCGACAGCGTGACGGGCACGGTGACGATGGAATACGACGAAAACGAGCGCCTCGTCCGCATCGTCCACCCCAAGGGCCGCGGCTTCGCCTACACCTACGACGCCCTCGGACGTACCACCTCCCGCACTATGTTGCGTGGCGACGGCGTCCCCGCCGTCGCACAGGACATCCAGCGCTACGAATACGATTCCCTCGGTCGCCTCTCCCGCATGACCGACGGCGACGGCAACCTCTACGTCGAAAACGCCTACGACCCCGTGACCGGTTGGCTCGTCACCCAGACCTACGGCAACGGCACCGTCATCTCCAACGCCTACGACATCCTCGGCCGCACGATTGGCATCTACCACGGTAGGACGAGCTCTCCGAGCGAGCCGCCCATCGCCTTCTTCGAATACGCCTACGACGCCGAAGGTCGCCGCATCTCGCAGACCACCGCCGAAGGCGTGGAGCGCTACACCTACGACACCGTGGGCCAGCTCACGGACGTCATCTACCCCGACGGCTCCGAAGAGCACTTCACCTACGACGCCGTCGGCAACCGTATTACGGCTAACACTACAACCTACACGGTGAACAACCTCAACCAATACACAACACTCCGCGACTCCGCGTCTCCGCGTGTGGAAAATCTTGAATACGACCTCGACGGCAACATGACGCGCAAGGGCGACACGCGCTACTACTACGACATCCAGAACCGCCTCGTCGCCGTTACGAACACCACAACGGACATCGCGTGGTCGTGCGAGTACGATGTCTTTGGCAACCGCACCAAGGTCGTGGACCACGGCACGGCGAAGGAAACGCTCTTCGTGCAAGGCTCGCTCCCCTCCGCTGTCGCCGACTACGACGCCTCCGGCTCGCCCACCACGCGCCACATCCTTCTCGGCTCCGTCCGCCTCGCTGACATCACTGGGACAACGGGCGTCTCGCCCGTTGAAAAGCGCTACTACCACGCCGACGGCCTCGCCTCCACGCGCCTCCTCACCGACGCGAACGGCGACGCCATCGCCACCGCCTCCTACCGCGCGTTCGGCGAGGTGCGTACAACGGGATGGCCGAGCTCCGTCTCGGCCACGGCCGACACAGAGGCCGGCCCTCCCTCCGCCGGCTGGGTCGGCACCCTCGGCGTCGAACGCGATGACGCAACGGGCTTGATCTTCATGCGCAACCGCTACTACGATGCGGAACAAGGGCGGTTTATCCAGATGGATCCGATACGTCATCAGGCGGGAGATGTGAATTTGTACAGGTATTGTGCAAATGATACTATGCTCAGTTTTGATCCTATTGGAACAGATCAGTTTTGTTCTATCGGTCGTGTTGGTGGACCGGGTGCTGTGAACTCATGCGCAGCGCAAGGATTGTATCAATCGCCTTTGGGTAATGGCTGTGTTACATGGGAACAATATAACCAAGAAATGAAAGAGATTATGGAACGCCGACAAAAAGGGAAAAATGGTGGTAGTATTTTTAATGAAGTTAAAAACTGGACACAAGACCATCCCGTGGCTACTAAAGTAGTAATTGTTGGCGGAGTGGCTGTTGTTTATGTTGCAGTAGAGGTTTTTGTTACGCATGGTGCAATGACGGCTGCTATTATAGAGTGGGTGCCAGCAGGTGTTATAGGTGTGCGCACATTACAGCCCGTTTTGGTACGTTTATAAATCATGCCCCCACACCTCCATACCATCCCATTCGTCCTCTCTGCGGTATCCTGCAACCGGAATGTCGCATTGTGCAGACGGGCGGCAGACGAACGACGGCACGGTACACTGTGCTGCGGTCGCGGGGCGACCGTCCTACCATGCGGCGTATGGATTGGAGGTCTGAAATGGTAGAGGCAGCTCGTCAGTTTGAATCTCCTACGCGATTCGAGAACACGCCATCTTGTGGCCTTGGCTCGCAAGGTTCGTCCCCTCGGTCGTCGAGAAGCCTGGCGAATTTGCTACAGGCCTATCTCGCCCCGGCAAATCGACGTCGTTGTCACGGGCGAATCCGCCGCGTTGTGCGCAAGGGGTGGCTGTTGACGGACAACGGTGCGCCGATCACGGGATGGTCGTCTCGAGTCGTTGGCTGGAGAAGTGGCAGTTGTGCGGGCAGAATGTCGGCAGATGCGTCTAAATATATAAGACGGTGTTATATAAAACCGCTGAAATTTGTGCAGTACACAGAAGTAATTTCCGTGAATTTGTGCAGTATGGAGACGGGAAATGACATAAATAGCCTTACATCTCTTCACACGGAGATAAAAACATATAAGATTTGCTACACGAAGAGAAAATCACTAGATTATATTGCTGCGTGGAGAGAATTGTGCTATACTGTTGCGCAAAAGGAGTTATTGTATGCGTAGCAACTATGTGGAAGTTCTCAAGACGCAGAAGCGTGAACTGGAACGCCTGATGGCGCAGCCAGACCTTATCGAGCGAGCTCAATTGGGCTGGTTTGAGGTCAATTCGACGTTGGCTTATTTCGCGGTGGGCGTCCGCCGGTGCGGGAAATCCGTTCTGTGCCGGATGGCGCTCGCGAAAAGCGGTTTCCCGTTCGGCTACATCGACTTTGACGACGAGCCGCTGCATGACGTCCAGCCGGAAGACCTGAACGATCTGCTTGAGGCGGTATATGCCGTGTACGGGCCGGTGAAGCACCTGTTCATGGACGAGATCCAGAACGTTCCCGCCTGGCAGCTGTTCGTGAACCGGCTTCTGCGCCAGGGGATGCACATTGTCATCACCGGATCGAACTCGCGTCTGCTGACGGACGAAAGGGCGACGCACCTGACAGGGCGCCACATTCCCGTGGAACTTACGCCGTTCACGTTTGCGGAATACCGCCGCTACCTTGGACGCGGCGCGGCGGAGCTTGCCGAAGGTCGCGGCGAGGCGCGGCGGGACTACGAGGTGTATGCCGAACGCGGAGGATTCCCCGAAACGTTCAGATGGGTGGATGTGAGGAACTACCACAAGTCGCTCTACGACTCCATCGTCTACCGGGACATCCTTCAACGCCACAAGATCAGGGAGGTGTCGTTGTTCAACCGCGTCGCATACGCCGTCATGGAGAACCACGCCTGCCAGATTTCCGCAAACAAGCTGTCCAAGCAGCTTGGCACGAACAGCACCAACACGGTGCAGGACTTCATCCACTTCATGGAAGAGGCGTATCTCGTCCACACGGTTTCGCTCTACGGGCGGAAAGCGTGGGAAAGGGCGCGCATCGGCAAGGTGTATGCCGTCGACCCCGGGCTTGCGAACTACTTTACCGGACATGGCCATGGCGAAGACCAGTTGGGGCGGCGGTTGGAGAACATCGTCTATCTCCAACTCCGCAACAAACAATATGAACTCGACTTCGAGATTTTCTATTACCGCGACGACAGGCATGAGATCGACTTTCTCTGCCAACGACGCACCCGCACGGTGAAACTGGTCCAGGTCTGCTACAGCATGTCGGACGAGAAGACCCGAAACCGGGAGTTGTCCGCGTTGTTTGAGGCTGGAAAGAAGTTCAAGTGCGGCGATCTGGTTGTTGTCACAGACCACGAGGACGGTGAAGTCAGGCAGGGCGGGCAGACCGTGCGCATCGTCAATGTTGTGGCATGGCTTCTGGAAAGTGACAAAGAGAAGATACGCGATGACTTCTTTGCAAAAGGACGCAAAGCGGCGGAGGAGGCGCGCAAGGCGGTGTCCAAAAGGGAGGCGGCGGAAAAGGATGGCTGAGTGGCGTTCCATGGCGGTTTGGGCGGCTGCGGCGCTGGCGGGGGCGGCGGCACGGGGGGAGGTTGTCGACCAGCACCGGATGGCGGAGTGGCGGTTCGCGGTGACGAACGCGACAGACCGGCCGCAAACGGTGGAGAGCGTGCGGATGTCGTGTCCGTGCCTGAAGGCGGAGGATATTTCGGGGAGGGAGATTGCGCCGGGGAAGGTGCTGGAGTTCGGAGTGGTCTTCGACCCGGCGGGCCTTGAAGGGGAGGTGGAACGGACGGCGTGGGTGACGCTGGCGCCGTCGGGGCGGATGGAAACGTTCACGGTGCGGGAAACGGTGCGGACGAGGCTGGGATTGAAGCCGTCCGGGGCGGCATTCGGGGACGTGCAGAAGGGAGACACGGGGCGTGAGTTGAGGGCGGTGCTGTCGGGATATGCGGCGCCGGGTGCGCGCCTGGGCCCCCCACGGCGGCTGGAAGAGAATCCGGGGACGGCGGTTTTTGACGTGCGGCTGGGGGAAGATGGGAAGACGGTTTCGGCAACGTTCGCGCGGCAGGATGTGTTGCCGGGAGTGTATGCGGAGACGTGGGTGGTGCCGACGGACGACAGAGAAGTCCCAGAACTCCGCTTCGCGGCAAGCGCCCGGGTGCTGGACAGAACCGGAGTCGCGGTGACCCCGCGGGAGTTGGTGGTGGACGCGGACGAAAGAGGGGCGGCGCGGGCGGTCCTGGTTCGGGGAATGGACGGTACGTCGGTGCGGGTGCTCTCGGCGGCGACGGAACCGGTGGCATGGGGGACCGCGGCTGTGTCGGAACGTCAGGGCGGGGGTTGGAGGGTGGACGTGCGGGACATCGACGCTGGGGTTGTGGCGGAATTTGCGGAAGAACCTTTCCTTGAAATCAAAACGGATTCGTCCGGCTTGGAGTTCCTCAGGATTCCATTGCGGGTGTACAGAGAAGGAGTCGCGGAATGAAAAAGAGCGCATTGGTCATTGTCTGGGCGTTTATGGCTGCAATTGCGTGGGCACAGGAAGCGCAGAATCCGGCCAATTCATGTGCCAAGCCCGAGCAACAAATGTGCGACCGGAAGCAGGAGGAGACTTCGTCATCCGACGACCCCAACGAGATGTCCGGACCGGCTGGCATGGGGGAAGAGCGGCTCGTGAAGCCCGGGGATTGGATGGACTACACGATTTATTTCGAGAACCGGGCGCAGGCGACGGCGGCGGCGCAGGAAATCCGGGTGACGCTCGGGAAGGACGAGTGGCTGGACTGGGACACCCTGGAGCTGGGCGAGGTGGCGTTCGGGGCGCATCTCGACGAAGGGGTGTTGGGGAAACGGGAGGGCAAGAGCACCTTCCGGGCGGCGGACTCGGAGAACGAAGTGCGGACGACGGTGAGCGTTTCGGACGACGCGGTGACGTGGTACATGCGCAGCTGGACGGCGAAAACGGCAGACCACTTCCCGGAGGATTTCTATGCGGGCATCCTCCCGCCGAACGACGATGCGGGGCGTGGGGAAGGGCATTTGAGCTACCGCGTGAAGGTGCGGGAAGACGTTCCCGAGGGGGCGGTTGTCCGGGCCTCGGCCAGCATCGTGTTCGACGCCAACCCGGCCATCGAGACGGATCCGGCGTGGTGGAACAAGGTGACGCGCGTGAAAGTGCAGGAAATCACGTTCCCCGCCATCGGGCCGCAAGTGGCGACAAACGTCGTGGAGTTGTGGGCGTCGGCAAGCTCGGACTTGCCGGTGGAGTTTTCGGTGACGGGACCGGCGGAGCTGGAGCCGGGAAACGTGTTGCGCTTCACGGGCGCGGGGACGGTGGCGGTGATGGCCCGCCAGGACGGGGAGGGCGATTGGCAGGCGGCGGAACCGGTGGTGGTGTCGTTCGAGGTCCGCAAGGCGGTCGCCGGGGTGTCGCTCACGGGGTTGGAGAGGGAGTATGACGGGGAGGCGAAGGCGGTCGGCGTGGAGACGGTACCGACGGGACTGAACGTCGCCGTGACGTATGACGGAACGGGAGAGGCGCCCACCGCGGCGGGCAGCCATGCCGTGGCGGCCGTGGTGGAGGATGCGATTTGGGAGGGGCAAGCCGAAGGGACCTTGGTGATTGCGCAAGGCCGGCAGACGATTGAATTCGCCGAAATCGGGGCGCAGATTGCGACGAACGTCGTGGCGCTGGAAGCGGCCGCAAGCAGCGGGTTGGCCGTGGGGTACAGCGTGGAGGGGCCGGCGGTGCTGGAGGGGACCGTGCTGAGATTCACCGGCGCGGGAGACGTGACGGTGACGGCAAGCCAGCCGGGGGACGACAACTGGAAGGCCGCGGAAAACGTGGCATGGTCGTTCGAGGTACGCAAGGCGGTGGCCGAAGTGCTGCTTTCGGGATTGCTGCGGACATTCAACAACGGACCGCAAGGGGCCATCGTGGAGACGGTGCCGGGTGGGTTGAACGTGGCCGTGACCTACGACGGGGACGCGGCATGTCCGGTGAACGCGGGCAGCCATGCGGTGGTGGCGACGGTCGTGGACAATTTGTGGGAGGGAAGCTCAACGGGGACCTTGGTCATTGCCAAGGCAACCCAGCGCATCGACTTCGCCGAAATCGGGGCACAGGTGGCGACAAACACGGTGGCGCTGGAAGCGGCCGCCGACAGCGGGTTGGCCGTAACCTTCGCGGTCGCAGGCCCGGCCGTGTTGGAGGGGAACGTGTTGACGTTCACGGGGGCGGGCGAAGTGGTGGTCACGGCGAGCCAGCTGGGGGACGGAAATTGGGAGGCGGCCGAGGATGTCGTGCGCTCGTTCGAGGTGTCCAAGGCCGTGGCCGAAGTGTCGCTGGACAGCCTGGAACAGACCTTCAACGGCGCAGCGCGGGAAGTGACCGTCGGGACGGTCCCGGAGGGGCTGGAGGTAGCCGTGACCTACGACGGGATGGCGGAAGCGCCGACGAATGCGGGAAGTTACGCCGTGTCGGCCGTGGTGGAGGACGCGGTTTGGGCAGGAAGCGCGGCGGGCACGCTGGTCGTTTCCAAGGCA
>JAFYAC010000112.1 GCA_017540905.1 Kiritimatiellia bacterium
GGCATCCTGCTGCTGGCCGCCGCCGTCGCCGGCATCGTCTTCTACCACAGCAAGCCGGAAGAGACCCCGCCGGACACCTCCGTGCGCCCCCTCAAGAGCCTCGTCGTCGGCGAAGCCATCCGCCGTCCCGTCCTCCGCTTCCCGGGGACCCTCGACGCCGACACCGGCGTCGACCTCTCCTTCGAAGTCGGCGGCCGCATCGTCGAATTCCCGCTCGTCCGCGGCCAGCAGGTCGAGAAGGGCGACGTCCTCGCGAAGCTCGACGACAGCGACTTCAAGAACCAGGTCAAGGACGCCCAGGCCCAGCTCGACCTCGCCGAAAGCACCTTCGCCCGCACCAAAAAGGCCCTCGAGATCAACGCCGTCTCCCAGGAAGACTACTCCCAGGCCAAGGCCAACCGCGACGCCGCCAAGGCCCATCTCGCCATCGCCAAGAAATCCCTCGACGACACCGTCCTGCGCGCCAAATTCTCCGGCACCGTCTCCGACACCTACGTCGACAACTTCCAGACCGTCGCCGCCGGCACCCGCATCCTCAAACTCCAGGACATCAGCGTCCTCAACCTCGACGTCCAGATCCCCGAGACCTACCTCACCCGCGCCAGCCGCGTATCCACCGAACGGCCCGACAGCGTCGTGACCACCGTCGAATTCGACTCCCTGCCCGGCGAGCGCTTCCCCGTCGAACTCAAGGAATACTCCACCTCGGCCGATCCCGTCACCCAGACCTTCCGCGCCACCTTCACCATGCCGCATCCCGAAGATGACACCATCGTCCTGCTGCCCGGCATGACCGGCACCCTGACCGTCGAAATCACCGAAGACGCCCCCATGCCCGAAGCCCCCGCCGCCGGCCTCGTCCAGATCCCCTCCGACGCCGTGGGCACCGCCAGCGACGCCAGCTTCTTCGTCTGGCTCATGACCCCGGCCGAAGGCGAAGACGGCATCTGGACCGTCGCCAAGCGCACCATCACCATCGGCGAGCGCACCGGCGACCTCGTCAACGTGACCAGCGGCCTTGCCGCGGGCGACCGCATCGCGGCCGCGGGCATCACCATCCTGACCGAAGGCCGCCGCGTGACCCTCTACTCCGACCCCGCCCCCCAGGGCGCCGACCCCGCCGCCGCCGCCGCCGAAGACGCCGCCGACAAGAACTGAAAACAGGCCCGACCGCCCGAACAGCCCCACCGGACCCCCACGGCAAAAGCGAACATGGCGTTGCGCGATTACATCGGCGAGACGACGGCCTACGACCGGAAGCTCCAGCTCGAACGGAAAGACCCGGCGAGCTGGCTCAAGAGCGTCAGCGCGTTCGCGAACACCGAAGGCGGCAAGTTGCTCTTCGGCGTGGCGGACGACGGCTCGCCTGTCGGTCTCGCCGATGCACAAGGCGACGCCGAGGCCATCAGCGAAGCCAGCCACCGGGTAGGGCGGCGAGTCCCCTCGCCGCCGGCGAAAGGGCTTTGCATTCGGGAGAATGGGACGAGCGGATGCATCATGCTTGGGAAAGTCCGGCATTCACACTTGCCTGCCGTTTTCCTGTGGAATCCCTTGTATCGGCGGGCAGGGACTGCCCGCCCTACCCATCTAAAACTAGGGGAAAACACAAGTTTTTCGACTGGCAATCCAACCATCAGCAGCATCGGATCGTCCTCGACGGACACGGAGTCCGGAACTCCCTCCAAAGGGGCCATTGACACTATCACCAAAACTGACACCAAAACTGGTAGCAAAACTGGCAGCAAAGCGGCCACGGATGCCATCACGGAAGTAACCACGGATGTAGCCCCGGAAGTCCGGCGCTTGGCGATGGCCATCGAGACCGAAACTTCCGCCGACCGCTTGATGGAATTGGTGGGCATCAAGCAACGCGAAGACTTCCGCCTCCGGTTCCTCAAACCGGCCATCGGCGCGGGAATGATCGAAATGACCCAGCCCGATTCCCCGCGGTCGCCCACGCAGAAATACCGCCTCACGGCAAAAGGCAAAAAACTCGCATCCCTCTTGGCCTCCAACGACAACAAGGCGGCCCAACCATGAAAACCCTCCCGACGGCAACCCCGAATCCTGTGGATCGTGAACCGTGAATTCTGACCTCTAACCCCGGACACCCCATGAGCATTGCCCAGTACTGCATCGACAAGAAAATCATCACCTACGTCCTCTCCGCCGCGCTCCTCTTCGGCGGCATGTACGCCTACACCAAGATCGGCCGGCTGGAGGACCCCGAGTTCACCATCAAGGTCGCCCAGATCGTCACGGCCTATCCCGGCGCCACCGCCGAAGAAGTCCTCAACGAAGTCACCGACCCCATCGAGACCGCCGTCCAGAAGCTCGGCGAACTCGACAAGGTCACCAGCACCTCCTACGCCGGCAAGTCCATCATCTCCGTCGAGATCAAGGACGAAGTCCCCAAGTCCAGCCTCCCGCAGGTCTGGACCAAGCTCCGCCACAAGGTCTCCGACATGCAGGACCAGCTCCCCTCCGGCTGCTCCACCCCCCTCGTCCTCGACGACTACGGCGACGTCTACGGCGTCCTCTACGCCATCTACGGCGACGGCTACTCCATGGCCGAACTCAAGGAATACGCCAAGACCCTCCGCCGCGAACTGCTCCTGTGCGACGACGTCGCCAAGATCGAACTCCTCGGCGAGCGCACCGAAACCATCTACCTCGAAATCTCCCGCTCCCGCCTCGCCTCCCTCGGCATCTCCCCCGGCGAAATCGCCGCCACCATCGCCGGCCAGAACGAAGTCGCGCCGTCCGGCAACCTCACCGTCGGCGACCGCTACATCCGCATCTCGCCCGCCGGCAAGATCGACTCCGTCGAAGAACTCGGCGACCTGCTGATCGTCCACACCGACCCCTCCACCGGCGCGCGCTCCACCCTCCGGTTGCACGACATCGCCACCATCCGGCGTGGCTACAACGATCCCCCCGGCTCCATCCTCCGCTACAACGGCCACCCCTGCATCGCCCTGGGCATCTCCACCGTCGCCGGCGGCAACTGCATGGTCATGGCCGACAGCATCGACAAACGCCTCGCCGAACTCCTCCCCGAGACCCCGATCGGCATCGAAATCGGCGTCGTCTCCCACCAGGCCACCAGCGTCGACACCGCCATCCAGGGCTTCGTCGTCAACCTCGTCGAAGCCGTCATCATCGTCATCGCCGTCCTCCTCGTCGCCATGGGCCTCCAGAGCGGCGTGCTCATCGGGCTCGTCCTCGTCGTCACCGTCATGGCGACCGTCCTGGTGATGTGGCAGATCGGCGTCCTCTTCGAGCGCATCAGCCTGGGCGCCTTCATCATCGCCCTGGGCATGCTCGTCGACAACGCCATCGTCATCACCGAGGCCGTCCTCATCGCCGCCCAGAAGGGCGAAGACAAGGTCAAGGCCGCCGTCGCCATCGTCGAACAGACCAAATGGCCCCTCCTCGGCGCCACCGGCGTCGCCATCCTCTCCTTCGCGCCCGTGGGCGCCTCCAACGACTCCACCGGCGAATTCTGCCGCTCCCTCTTCCTCGTGCTGGGCATCTCCCTGTTCCTGAGCTGGATTTTCGCCATCACCCTCACCCCCCTGCTCGCCGCCACCTTCCTCAAGGGCAAGAAAAAGAAAGCCGGCGACGCCGCCTCCGACGCCCCCGTCGACCCCTACGCCGGCCCCTTCTACCGCGCCTACCGCGGCTTCCTCGAAGGCTGCATCCGCCACCGCTGGCTCTTCATGGTGCTGATGCTCGCCATGCTCGCCGCCGCCTGCTACGGCTTCGGGCGCGTCAAGCAGAACTTCTTCCCCAACTCCACGCGCCCCCAGATGATGATCCACATGCGCATGCCCGAAGGCTCCGCCATCGAAGCCACCGACGCGCGCATCCGGGCCATGGCCGACTGGGTCCGCACCCTCGACGGCGTCACCGGCGTCACCGAAATGAGCGGCACCGGCGGCCTGCGCTTCCTGCTGACCTACAGCCCCGAGAACGACGACACCGCCTACGGCATCCTCTTCGTGGACCTCGCAGACTACCACCTCTTCGAAGAAATCTCCCGGCAGGTCGACGACCACGCTGCCGAGATCGCCCCCGACGCCCTCGTCTACACCCAGCGCTTCGTCCTCGGCCCCGGCGACCCCCAGAAGATCCAGATGCGCATCCTCGGCCCCGACGGCCAAACCCTCCGCCGCTACGCCGACCGCTGCCTCGACGTCATGCGCGCCGACGAAGGCCACCTCGTCGAGATCCAGACCGACTGGCAAAACCGCGTCGACCTCCTCCAGCCCATCGTCTCCGAAGCCCGCGCGCGCAACCTCGGCGTGACCCGCCGCGACATCGCCATGGGCCTCCTCGCCGCCACCGACGGCAGCCCCATCGGCTACTACAAGGAAGGCGACGAAAGCCTGCCCATCATCGTCCGCTCCCCCGAAAGCGAGCGCAACGACCCCGAATCCCTCATGTCCTCCTGGTTCTGGGCGTCCAACCTCGGCCGCTCCATCCCCCTGGCGCAGGTCGTCGACGGCCTCCAGAGCACCACCGAAGAAGCCCTCCTCCAGCGGCGCAACCGCATGCTCTGCATCACCGTCAAATGCAACCCCGACCCCAACGGCGGCGAAACCGCGGCGACCGTCTTCGACCGCCTCGCGCCCAAACTCCTGGCGGCCTGCGCCGACATGCCCGAAGGCTACAGCACCGACTGGGGCGGCGAGCACGAAGACTCCGGCAGCGCCAACTCCAGCCTGGGCAGCAAACTCCCGGCTGTGCTGCTGATGATGGTCTTCGTCGTCATCTGCCTCTTCAACTCCCTGCGGCAGCCCCTGGTGATCTTCATGACCGTGCCGCTGATCCTCATCGGCGTCGTCGTGGGCCTGCTGTCCTTCGACCAGCCCTTCGGGTTCATGGCCCTGCTGGGCTTCCTGAGCCTGATCGGCATGCAGATCAAGAACGCCATCGTCCTGATCGACGAAATCAACGCCCAGACGGCGGCCGGCGTCGAACCCTACACCGCGGTGGTGAACGCGGGCGTCACCCGCGTCCGTCCCGTGGCCCTCTCCGCGGGCACGACGGTCCTCGGCATGCTCCCGCTGGTGGTGGACGCCTTCTACGCCGCGATGGCGGTGACGATCATGTGCGGCCTGACCTTCGCGACGCTCCTGACCATGGTCGTCATCCCCGTCAACTACACCATCCTCTTCCGCATCCCCAGCCCCGAAAAGAAGTAGGCCACAGGCTTTTTGCCAAACCCCGCAACGCCCCCGCCTCCCGCGGGGGCGTTTGCTTTGCCAAGATGGGGAAACTCCGTGGAGGGGCCTGCGGCCCCAAACACGGAGGAAACGGAGGCACGGAGACACGGAGAGTTTTGGATGGAGCGTTTGTTGGAGGAGACTTCGCACCCGGAAAACGCCGGCCAAACGTTTCTTCGGGACGTTTTCGGAAGCGCGAAGATCCTTCCTGGAAAATCTCCGTGTCTCCTTCCTCCGCGCGCTCCGTGTTTTGCGCCGCAGGCAGAGGAACAAGGGGAGCGGGCGGGGTTGTTCCATGTGTCCCCAGCATCTCCCCTCCAGCGGCGCGGCTGGAAGCCGCACCTCCGGAAGTCGCGCGACGCTTGTTCAGAAGGTCTTGCGCCACTTCCGGGGGTGCGGCATCCTGCCGCGCCACATGTTCAAGTCCATGGCGTGCCTGAAAGCCACCCATCCCAGGGCAGTCTCGTGGATTCAGCCACAGTGTTTCGTAAAGCATTCTATTCCGTTGACCATGCCAGGACGGAGGGGCAACGGGGGCAAGGGCGGCGAGGGGAAGGGAAACGGACTATCGGGCGAATGGCTGCCGGGCGCATCTCCGGTTTGTGCCCGGGGCGGACCAAATCCACGCTTGCATAATCCCGCGCGAGGCGCATGGTGGGGCGAGGCGTCCCCGCCGAGCCGTTCTTGCCGGTTTTCCAGACCTCCTGCCCCCTTCCACACCGGCTCGCCGGGGACGGCTCGCCCCACCAGGGGCCTTGCCATCCAATCAAGGGGCACCAAAAGTCGAGGCGGAAGGGAGGAGAGGGCACAAACTGGAGATGCGCCCGTCGGGCCCGGGCGCGGGTGGGCCCGACGCCCCCCATGGTCGCCGGGACGGTCCCGGGGCGGGGAAAAAACCGGCGGCGCGGGAGGGGGCGGATGGTGCGCGAGATTATGGAAAACATTTGTGTTTTCCGCGTTTTCCGGTGTGGGTTCCGGTCGGAGCGCACGGGGTTTTTGGTTCATCGTGGAATTTGTGGACACCCTCTGTGATTTTGCGAATACAAGGAGCAAGGGGGGCGACAGGACACGCCCCCCCTCCGAGAGGGGGGTGGCGCGGCCATGGATGGGAGGTCCGTGTATGGCAAAAGACAAGTGGCAGGGGCCGCGACGGGGGGAGTACTGCGGGCGGCCGTCGCAGCAAGCGCGGCTCCACACCGGCCACGAACGAATCAAGCCCTTTGCGGATGGCCAATGCGGAAGCAGGCATCGACGGCCACCCGCAGTACTCCCCCCGCCGCCCTTTCCATTTGCCACGAAGGCTCAATCCCACTGCCGATCCTTCCACCGGGCGGCACCCCCCTCTCGGAGGGGAGCGAATGCTTCCGCTCGCTCCATTCTCCGAATACCGCCCCGCAATCTCATGGCTACCATCCCCATCCACCAAATACCCCGAAGAATCGCTTTTTTCCAACCATTGGAAAAAAGTTTTCCAATCGTTGGAAAACCGGCGGCACCGCCGTCCGGCGTGCGGGGAGGAATGAGGGATTGCGAAAAGGGGGGAGGGGGGTATAGTGGAGGACATGAGCAAGGAATTGAGCATCGAGACGTATGGAGCGGATGTGCTGCGCATGACCGCGGAGCCGGTGGAAAGCGTCACGGACGGGTTGCGCAAGCTCGCCGACGACATGGTGCTGACCATGCACCGGGCAAACGGGGTCGGCCTCGCCGCCCAGCAGGTGGGCCATACGGAGGCGGTGTGCGTCATCGACGTGCCCGCGGAATACGACGTGGAGCAAAAGGGCGGGCCGAGGCTGAATCCGGGCGTCAAGATGCCCCTGGTGATGTTCAATCCGGTCATCACGGAGGCCTCCGACGACGACACGCGCGCGCAGGAGGAAGGGTGCCTGAGCTTCCCCGGCATCAACGGCAACGTGGAACGGCCGTGGAGGGTCAAGGTCCGCTACCTGGACCGCTCCGGGAAGGAGCGGGAGCAGGAGCTCGTCGGGTATTTCGCCCGCGCGGCGCAGCACGAAATCGACCACTTGAACGGGCGGCTCTTCATCGACCGCTTCACCTACGTCAAGCGGCTCGCGGTACGGGGCAAGCTGAACCGGCTGAAGGCCGACACCCTCGCCGGGCGCGCGGGCGGGGAGTGAGGGGATACGCCGTGAAGGACGCGGCACTGGAGCGGGCGACGGCGGAATGGCGCGCGGCGGGGGAGCCCGTCGCGGAGGCGGTACTGGTCCGCACCCAGCATTCGTCGCCCAGGCGGCCCGGGGCGCGGCTGCGGGTGGACGGGGCGGGGCGGATGGCCGGCGGGGTATCGATGGGGTGCGTGGAAAACGATTTGAGGGAACACCTGCTGGCGCTGCTGGCCGGGAAGCGGGGGCCGGGCATGGTGCATTACGGGCGGGCGTTCGCGGAGTCGCTGGAGGTGGGGCTTTCGTGCGGCGGGGAAATCGATGTGTGGCTTCGGGTGTTGCCGGAGGAGGTGCCTTCGGCGCCGGAGGGACGGTCCGTGTGGTGCCTGGAGCTGGGCGGGGCCGGACGGGAGTTTTACTGGCAACCGGGGGAGGCGCCGCCGGAGGCGCTGCCGGGGCTGGAGGGGCGGCTGGAGGCGCTGGTCCGCGCGGGCGGGTCCTGGACCGGGGTGGATGCGGGCGGCACGGGGTGGTTCCTCGAAGGGGTGGCGCCGGAGCCGCGGGTCGTCGTCGTGGGTGCCTCGCCGATCGCCGTCGCGCTCTCCGCGCTGGCCGCGCGGGCGGGTTGGCGGGTGGCCGTGGTGGATCCGCGGCGGGAATGGGCGCGGGCGGAGCGGTTCCCGGATGCGGAGGCGGTCATCCACGAGTGGCCGGAAGAAGGGTTGGCCACCGTCGGCGCGGGCCCGGCCGATGCGGTGGCGGTGCTCGCCCACGACGAGAAGCTGGACGTCCCGGCGCTGGCGGCGGCGCTGCGGGCGGGCTGCGGGTACGTGGGGTTGCTGGGGAGCCGCGGCACGCAGGAGGCGCGGAAAGCGGCGCTGGCGGCGGACGGGTTCGGTCCGGACGCGCTGTCGCGCATCCGCGGCCCCATCGGCATGAAGGAGCTGGGCGGGGTCGAGCCGGAGGAAATCGCCGTCGGCATCCTCGCGGAATTGGTCAAGTTCAGGCGGGGGCGTCTGGGATAGCGTGGGCGGAATGAAGTTTTCGGACACAGGCGGCGGGGTGGCGTTCGCGGTGCGGGTGGTGCCGAGGGCGCAGAAAAACGCCATACAGGGGGAGCTGGGGGATGCCCTCAAGGTGCGGCTCTGCGCGCCGCCCGTGGATGGCGCGGCCAATGCGGCGCTGATGGAGTTCCTGGCAGACAAGGCCGGGGTGCCGCGGTCGCGCGTGAGAATCGTTTCCGGCACCACCGGGCGCAACAAGCGGGTGGAAATCGCGGGGCTCGCCGCCGCGGAGGCGGAGAAGCGCCTGCTGGGGTGAGGGCAAAAGGGGGCGTCAGACCTTGCCGGACAGGATGCGGCGGAGGATGTCGCCGACATCCATGTCCTCCGTGATCTTCGGCATCGCCGCGCGGATGAGCTGCTGGGCGTCGGCCTGCTTGTGGCCCAGGGATACCAGCGCGGCAAGGGCGTCGCGGAGCTTGGCGTTGACGGGGCCCGGCGCGTCGGCGCCGGACACGGCTTCGAGCGCCTCGCCCTTCCCGATCTTGTCGCGGAGTTCGAGGACGATGCGCTCGGCCGACTTCTTGCCGATGCCGTTGACGGAGCTGATCCGCTTGACGTCGGCGTTGACGATGGCCGCCTTGAGTTCCCGCACGGGCATGCCGCTGAGGAGGGCCAGGCCGAGCTTGGGGCCGATGCCGTTGACCGCCGTGACGAGCAGGAAGGCATTGCGCTCTTCTTCGTCCGCGAATCCGTAGAGCAGGTGGGCGTCTTCGCGGACGACGTGGAGGGTCAGGAGCCGGAAGCGGGAGCCTTCGGGGGGGAGGCGATCGAAGGTGGAGAGGGCGATGGAGGCTTCGTAGCCGACGCCGTTGACGTTCATGACGGCGCGGTGGGGTTCCTTGCGGTCGAGTATGCCTTCGAGAAAGACGATCATGGAGGGGCTCCTTGCGGTTTGCGGTGGCGGATTGCGCAAAAACCCGCCGGCCGGGGCGGGTTCAAGCGGTTGTCCGACGGGCGGACGAATGGCCGGACCGGGCTTTTACGCCTTCTTGGCCTTGGCTTCGCGCGCACGCTCCTTGAGCCGTTTGATGCGGCGGTCGCGGGCTTTGCGCTTCACACGTTTTCTCAGTTGCTGTCCCATAACGGGGGCGGTTGATAGCAAATCGGCGGCGGGGGGTCAATGCTTTCTTCGGAACGGGCGCGGGCGCACGGCCTCAGAACATCTTCTCGAAGGAGTCGGTGAACGCCACGCCCGGGAAGAACGGGGCGGGGTCGAACATCGCGTCGGGGATCGGCGCGATGGACGAAAGGTTGTCGATGCGCACGGTTTCGCTGCGGGCCACCCCCTCCATCGACAGCTCGATGCGTTGGAGGCGGGGGATCCACACGGACGGGGCGACGTCGGCGAAATCGGAGAATTCGGCGAGGAGCAGCCGCTCGGTCTGGGCTTCCGAGGCGTACATTTCGAGGCGGGTCCAGCGGCCGGCGGCGTCGAAGGACAGGATCGCGTAGGCTTTCCCGGGACGGTGGCAGGCCACGCGGCGGGCCGCGGCCCCGTCGCCGCCAGGGGGCAGCTCGGTCTCGGGAACGCCGCGGAGGGGTTCGAGCCAGTTGGAGTTGGAGCCCGGCAGCATGCGCAGGTTCACCAGGGCGTCGCCTTCGAGTTCGGAAACGGGGCGCGCGAAGCCGCGGGGAAGGCCCTCGGTGTACTGGCGGAGGGTGGTGCCGTCGCAGACCGTGCGGCGCTTCATCGGCGAGAGGTTCTCGGCATGGAGGCGGTCCGGGCGGCGGAACCAGATCCGCGAAAGGATGCGCACGCCGTCGCCATCGCCGGACCGGATGTCGCGCCGGAGTTCGCAGGAGAGCTGCGGGACGGAGGCATAGCCGTCGAGCAGCGCTTGCACGGCTTCGCCAGCCCGCCCCGGGCGCGGGGCGAGCAACGCCGCCGCGGCCAGGAGAAGGGTCGGGAGGGCGGGGATGCGGATGGATGGGGGCATGGCGGTTCCTTGGGTTCGGGTCGGTGGCGGGAGTAAAGCACAGGCGAACGGCGCCCGCCAACCGTTTTCGGCGGCGCACGGCGCCCACCGTTTTCCCGGACCACTCGCGAGATTATGGAAATCCCATTCAATTCCAGCAATTTCACCACATTCATTCCCCCATGAACACCCACCCGCCCTCCCCCCTTCCCTCCCGGCGGTTCGGGCTGGCGTTCGGGGGGGAAAGGGGGTAGAAGGGAACGCATGAACTATTGCAATGGATCTTGGGTGGAAGTGGACTTGAAGCGGCTGCGGCGGAACGTGGAGTCGATCCGCAAGGGGCTCGGCAAGACGCGGATGATCGCCGTCGTGAAGTCGGACGCGTACGGCCACGGGCTCGAGGGCATGGCCCGCGGGTTGGGGGCGGCCAGCGTGCGGAATTTCGCGGTGGCCTATCCCGCGGAGGCGCAGGTGGTCCGTCGGGAGGTCCCCGAGGCGGAACGGATCGTCGTGCTGGGCGTCGCCCGGCCGGACGATGTGCCGATGCTCATGGCGGAACGGATCACGCCGGTCGTGGTGTCGGCCGAGCACGCGAGGCTGCTCTCGGATGCGGCGCTGGCGGCGGGCGGGCGGCTGAAGGTGCACTTGAAGCTGGATACGGGGATGGGGCGGCTCGGGTTCGTGTGCCCGGCGGACGTGTCGGAGGCGGTGCGGGCGCTGAAGGAGCCGGGGCTGGACGTGGAAGGCGCGTGCATGCATTTCGCCATCGTGGAGCCGGAGCGGCACCCCGAGGCGGCGGAGGGGCAGGCGCGGAAGTTCGCGGCGGCGATGGCGGAGCTGGAAGCGGCGGCCGGACGGCGGCTCTTCCGGCACATGTCCAGCAGCCGCGCGGCGCTGCTCATGCCGGAATGCGACCAGGACGCGGTCCGCATCGGGATTTCGCTCTACGGGTACGGGAGCGCGAAGGCGGACGGGCGGTTCGCCACGGAGCCCATCCTGCAATGGAAGTCGCGCGTGATGCAGGTCAAGAGCGTCCCCGCCGGCTTCGCGGTGGGGTACTACGGGGCTTACGTGACGGAGCGGCCGACGGACCTGGCCGTCGTCAGTTGCGGCTACACGGACGGGTACCTGCGCCTGCTCGGCAACACGGGCGACGTGCTGGTCGGCGGGAAGCGCCGCCGGGTCGCGGGTCGCGTGAGCATGAACTGGCTGACGGTGGATTTGGGGCCCGACAGCGGGGTGAGGGCCGGGGACGAAGTGGTGCTGCTCGGCGAGCAGGGCTCGGAAAGCGTGTGGGCCGACGAGCTGGCGCGGCACTGCAAGACCATCGCGTACGAAATCCTGACGGACATCTCCCGGCAGATCGAGCGGCGGTATCTGGAGTGAGGTCCGGCGGGGACGGATTCGGGACGCAGGGGAACAAAACGGCCCGCCTTGGAGGCGGGCTTTTTCATGGAGTGGATCGTTTGCTGAATTTCGGAAATGATTGAACTTTTCCGTAATCTCACGAATTGGAAAGCGCAAGGGTGGCGTGGGAAGGGAGACGGGGGGGTCAAGAGGCGATCGCGGACGGGCCGAGAGCGAGGAGGAAGGCAAGGGAGGAGGCGTTGTAGAGGGCGTGCATGACGATGCTGGGGAGGAGGCGTCCCGTGCGGAGGCGGGCCAGGGACAGCCCCCCTGACAGGATGGCCAGCGGCAAGAAGGCACGCAGGGAGAAATGCAGGGACGCGAAGACGACGGCCACCAGCACAATCCCCCGGAACGGGGAAATGCGGCGGAGGAGCCAGCTCTGGAGTCGTTCGCGGAATATCCATTCTTCGACCGCAGGCATGACGAAAATGGCGCAGACCGCGATGGCGGTCCGCTGGATGGGGGCCCCGTCCGCGAATTGCCGGAGCACGTCCTGCGCCGGCGGGGCTCCGGCTCCCAGGCGGTCGCAGAGGACCCCGACCAGCCAGTTGGCCGCCGCCACGGGACCCCATACGGCAAGAAAGCGGAGGAGCCCTTGCAACCAAGCGTTCCGGGGCGCTCGTCGGGAACGCAATGCGAGAATGGCCGGGAGGCAGGCCGCGCACAGGATCCAGCCGGCCAGGTTGACGGCCAGGGCGCGGGCGTCGGGGGGCAGGGTCACTGCACCGGCGGGAAGCCGCGGGTTTCGCGGACAGTGTAGGTGCGCTTGTTCTGGGACTCGTGGTAGGTGCGGGTCTGGACTTCCGCCAGCAGGCCCATCGAGATGAACTGCATCGCGAAGGCGAACAGCATGAACGGGGTGATGACCCAGAAGGGGCGCTTGATGAGATAGAGGTGGGTGTCGAGGTTGCCGGGGTAGAAGAGCCGGTCCCCCGCCACCACCAGCAACATCAGCAGGCCGATGCCGCCGAACAGGAAGGCGAACTTCCCGAAGAGTTGCATCGGGCCGCCCGTGAAGCGCAGCAGGAACTTGACCGTCAGCAGGTCGAGCACGACGCGGAAGGTGCGCCCGATGCCGTACTTGGACTTGCCGGCCGTGCGCGGATGGTGGTCCACCACCACTTCCTCGATGCGACCGCCCACCCACGAGCAGAGCGCCGGGATGAAGCGGTGCATCTCGCCGTAGAGGCGGATGCCCTGGAGGACGTCGCGCTTGTAGGCCTTGAGCGTGCAGCCGTAGTCGTGGAGATGGACGCCCGTGATGCGCGAAATCAGGCCGTTGGCGATCATCGAGGGGAGACGGCGGTTGATGAAGGCGTCCTTGCGGTCCTTGCGCCAGCCGGAGACGACGGCGCAGTCGTCGGCTTCCATGACCTCCAGCAGGTGCGGGATGTCGCGCGGGTCGTTCTGGAGGTCGGCGTCGAGGGTGACGATGACGTCGTTGCGCGCCGCGTCGATGCCCGCCGACATGGCGGCCGTCTGGCCGAAGTTGCGGCGGAAGCGGATGAGCCGGAAGCGCGGATACGTCTCCGCGGCGGCGCACAGGCGCTCCCACGTGGCGTCGGAGGAGCCGTCGTCCACGAGCAGGACCTCGTAGTCGCGGTCCATCGCGGAAAGGGCGGCGTGGACTTGGCCGGCCAGGGAGGCGACGTTCTCTTCCTCGTTGTAGACGGGAATGACGACGGAAAGGCTGTAATGCGCTGTGCTCATGGCGGGGAGTATGGACGAGGCCGGGGTGTTTGGCAAGTGCAAGGAGCGGGACACCCTTATCCCGGAAAATCCGGGATAAATTATCCCGATTTTCTTGCAACCCGTTGGAATGCAGGAGGATGAAAAAGCATTCCACTGTTTGAAAAAGCGGGAAGACTTTTTCGGTTGCCGCTATGATGCGGCGGATCA
>JAFYAC010000113.1 GCA_017540905.1 Kiritimatiellia bacterium
AGGGGGAAAAGAGGGGGGGCGGGCGGTGGGTCAGCAGATGCGGGGGAGTTGTTCGCCGGGGGGAGGGGTGAGGCGGCGGAGGCTGCCGAGGGGGGTGCGGGAGAGGACGGTGGAGGGGGGCGTGGCGGGGGAGGGGGCGAGGACGCGGCCGATTGGGGTGGATTGGGCGGTGGCGGGATGGCGGCGGAGAAGGTCCAGGGCGGCGGGGACGGAAGGGGCGGGGACGAAGAGGAGGGCGCATCCTTCGTTGGCGACGTACAACGGGTCGAAGCCGAGGAGGTCGCAGGCGGCGCGGACGGGGGGATGGATGGGGAGGGCGGTCTCGTCGATTTCGAAGGTGTTGTTTGAGGCTTCGGCGAGTTCGCAGAGGGCGCCGCCGACGCCGCCGCGGGTCGGGTCGCGGGCGGCATGGACGGGAATGCCGGAGGCGTAGAGGTCGAGGAGGGGGGCGGCCAGGTTGGCGCAGTCGCTGGCGAGGGGTTCGGCGAAGGCGAGTTCGTGGCGGGCGCCCATCACGGCCATTCCGTGGCGGGCGATGTCGCCGGTCAGGAGGATGGCGTCGCCGGGGGCGATGTTCTCGGGGGCGGGCGGCGGGTCGATGACGAGTTCGCCGAGGCCGGCGGTGTTGATGTAGAGGCCGGGCGGGTCGCCGGTGCGTTCGACGGTTTTGGTGTCGCCGGTGAGGATGGGGACGCCGATGGACGCGGCTTCGGCAGCCATGGACTGGACGATGCGGCGGAGGGTTTCCAGGGGGAGGCCTTCTTCGAGGATGAAGCCGGCCGTGAGGGCCAGGGGACGGGCGCCGGAGACGAGGAGGTCGTTGACGGTGCCCGTCACGGAGAGTTTGCCGATGTCTCCGCCGGGGAATTCGATGGGGCGGACGACGTGGGAATCGGTGGTCAGGACCAGGCGGGATGGGGCGGTGGCGCCGGGCACGGGGGCGGCGTCGCGGAGGGTCGGGGTGGGGGCGCCGAAGGCGGGGAGGAAGATGCGGCGGATGAGGTCGCCGGTCAGGGTGCCGCCGCCGCCGTGCGCGAGGGTGACGGCGTTGTAGCGGGAGGGGGCGGTTGGGAAGGGGCAGGAGGGGGCGGCCATGGTTTGTGTATCTCCGTTCGTGGACATGCCGAAACTGGCAGATTCCATGCCGTCCGGCAAGAAAAACCCTTCCGGGGCGTGGCGGGAGCGAATCGCCGCGAGTGTGCGGAGCAGCCGGGAGGCCTCAGCTCTCCCCGTACCAGCCCACCACGCGGACCATCGGCAGCTCGCGCCCGAACAGCTCCAGGGCTTCCACCGCCCGGGCGTCCATCGCGGGTGCCTCGATGTCCAGGAAAAACGAATACTCCCACGGCTTCTCGGGCACCGGCTGGGCCGAAATCGCCGTAAGGTTCAGCCCCCGCTCCGCGAGCACCCCCAGCGCCGCGGCCAGCGACCCCGTCCGGTGCGGCAGGTGCAGCAGCACTGACAGCACCCGCGCGTCCGGCGTCACCGTCATTTGCTTCGCCACGGCCACGAAGCGCGTGATGTCGCTCTTGGGCGTGTCGCAGATGTTTTCCTCAAGCACCAGCAGCCCGTTCGCCCTGGCGGCCTTCGCGGAGCAGATGGCGGCCCGGGACGGATCGCCCGCCGCCTTGACGATTCCGGGCGCGAAGGCGGTGTTCTCGGCGGGCTCCATCCGCCAGCCGTGCCGGCCGATGGCCTTCGAGCACTGCGCGAACGCCTGGGGATGGCTCACGACCGTCCGGATGCCCTCCGTCCGCGCCCCGGGCAGCCCGGCCAGGCAGTGCTCCACGTACAGGTCGGTGAACCGCACCGCGTACAGCCCCCGCTGCAACAGCCGGTACACCATGTCCACCGACCCGCCCGTCGTGTTCCGCAACGGCAGCACTGCAGCGTCGCACTCCCCGGCCTCCAGCGCGTCGCAGGCTTCCGCGAAGGTCCGCCGCGCCAGGCGCTCCGCGTCCGGGAACATCCTCTCCGCCGCCATTTCCGAGAACGACCCGGTCGTCCCCCCGAACGACACCTTGCCCACCTTTTCCAGCCCGGCCGTCCCGGCTTCGATGATTTTCCGTTGCTCGCTCATGGTCCCCATACTCGCCCCATTCCCCCCGCCATGGCAAGCACTTCCTTGGCGCAAACGCGCGGGGGGGGCTTGCGCGGGAACGGGAGGGTGATTTATGATGCCAGGCATGAAGATACGCAACCAACTTTTGTCTTTGCTGTTGGCATTGGGCGTCTGCGCGCCGGCGGCCCCGGCCGTCTCCCCGCGCGGCGGCGTCCTGCTCGACAGCTACGCGGCCGTGGTCAACGGCAAGGTCATCACGGTCGGCGAGGTCATGGACTCCATACGCCCGGAACAGGCCCGGCTCGTGCGCCAGTACGAGGGGACGGAGCTGGAACGGAAGATGCTCGAAGCGTTCCGCGAAGGCCGCGACCGGCTGATTGCGGACGAGCTGGTCCTGGCGGATTTCGCCGCGCAGGGCGCCACCCTGCCCGAGCGGGCCATCGAGGACCACATCAACGGGGTCATCCACGACCGCTTCGCCAACGACCGCACCGCGTTCCTCCAGGCGCTGGCGGAGGAGCGGACCACCTACGACGAGTGGCGCAAGCGGATGCAGGACCAGCTCGTCATCCAGGTGATGCGCCAGCGCGAGATCGGGGCGAAGATCCTGGTGACGCCCTTCGACATCCAGGCCGAATACGACGCCCATCCCGAAAGGCACGCGGTCCCGGAAACGGTGGAGGTGAAGCTCTTCGTCCTCCCCGCGGGGGCCAAGATCGACCTGCAAACCCTGGCGAACCGGATCCGCAAGGGCGCGCTTTCCCTGGACGATGCCGTCGCGCATTTCGGGATGACCGTGCAGGACGCGGGCGGGGCGGTGGAGGTTTCCAACCTGCAGCCCGCCCTGCAGGCGGCCCTCGCGGGCGCGGAGGACGGGGACGTGGTGGGGCCGGTGCAGCTGGACGGCAAGGGATACATCGTCCAGCTCGCGGCGCGCCACCCGGCCCGCACGATGCCGCTGGAGGACGTCGCCGACGGGATCGCCGCGGACCTGCGCAAGCGGGAATACGCGCGGCTGGAGAAGATTTGGCTGAACACCCTCCGGGGCAAGTACTACGTGCAGGTCTTCGCGAACGACCTGTTCAAGTGAAATCCGGCGCCGCCGGGAACGCGCGCGCGCGCAACCCGGCGGCCGGGCAAACGGCGGAGAACGCGGAATGAAGACAATCGCAATCACGGCGGGCGACGCGAACGGGATCGGGCCGGAAGTGGCCCTCGCCGCGGCCCTTTCCCCCAAGGCCCCGGCGGCGCGGGTGGTCCTGGTCGGCCACCGGTCGGTCTGGCAGCGCGCGGCCCGCGCGCTGGGCACCGGGGCGCCCCCCGAAGTGGAGGGGCTCGGCCAAAAGCTCCCCCGCCTCTGCACCTGGGACCCCGGCATGGCCCCCGCACCGAAAGCCGCCCCCGGCAAGCTCCGCGCCGATGCCGCCCGCGCCGCCTATTCCTGCATCCTCGCCGCCGTCGCCGCCGCGCAGAACGGCCTCGTCGACGCCATGGTCACCGCCCCCATCAACAAGGAAGGCTTCCAGCTCGCCGGCATCCGCGAGCCCGGTCACACGGAACTGATCGCCCGCCTGACCGGCGCCCGCCGCTACGCCATGATGCTCTTCGGCGACCGCATCCGCGTGGTGCTCGCCACCCGGCACCTCCCCCTGCGCAAGGTCGCCGACGCCCTCACCCGGGAAGCCGTCGAGGAGGCCGTCGAGATGCTCGCGCGCGCCCTGCCGTGGATGGGGTTCTCCGGGGCGCGCATCGGCGTCTGCGGCCTCAACCCCCACGCCGGCGACGGCGGGGCCCTCGGCGACGAGGAAAAGACCGTCATCGCCCCCGCCCTCGCGCGTTGCCGGCGCAGGGGATGGAACGTCGCGGGCCCGATACCCGCGGACGCCATCTTCCACCGCCACCTCGCCGGGGATTTCGACGCCGTCGTGGCGATGTACCACGACCAGGGCCTGGGGCCCATGAAAATGCTCTCCTTCGAGAGCGGCGTCAACCTGACCCTGGGGTTGCCCATCGTGCGGACCTCGCCGGACCACGGCACCGCCTACGACCTGGCCGGCACCGGCCGCGCCAACCCCTCGAGCACCGTGTCCGCCCTCCGCTGGGCGGCCAAGCTCGCCTCCCGGGAGAATCCCTGGAAGGCCCGTACCCGCGCGGACGCAAGGTAGTACGGATTGTTCCTTGGGAAACAGGCTCGCGGCGCGAAACACGGAGGGGACGGAGGAAGGAGGCACGGAGAGGTTTGGAGGTGGAGCGTTTGTTGGAGGGGTGTCCACGCTCCGAAAACACACTCCAAACACTTTTCAGGAGGCCAAGACAGAGAAAGAAAAGATGCCGTCGGAGCGAAGCCTCCTTCCGGCGACCTCCGTGTCTCATCCCTCCGCGCGCTCCGTATTTGCGCCGCAGGCATGGAGCGGTCAAAGTTTTTCTGTAGCTTCCCAAAAGTTTTCCGCCCACAAGGTCGCGCGGAAGCGCGACCCTCCCGTGCGCTCGCCACGGGGAGGGACGCGCTTCTGCGCGTCCGTGGTGGAAAAGGTGGTGGAACAGGGGAGTTGCCAGGCGGAAACCTTGCGATTTCTTGTCGGGTGCTCCCTCCGGTAGGGCCCGACCTCCGGGCGGGCCGTGCGAAAGGATGGCCCATGACGGGCCGCCCGGAGGTCGGCCCCCACCGACCAGCCCCACCAAGCAAAAGACAAGGTTTTCACCTGGCAACCACAAGGAATCGAGGCTTCCCGCGCTAATCCAGGGGGAGGGAGGAGAGGAGGAGCTGGTCGGTGCCGCCGATGAAGCGGGCGTGCTGGAGGGGGAAGTCGGCGGGGACGCGGCCGTCGGACATCAGGCGGTACCAGCTGCGGTCCGGGGCCTCGGGGGCGGAAAGGGCGGAGTGCCACGGGCGGTCGCGGGTCTCGGTGGTGAGGTACACCAGGGGAAGGCGGAACAGCGTCCGGTCGATTTCGGAGAAGTCGGCGGTGTCGGCCGGGAGGAGCAGGGAGGGGACGTCGCCGTACCAGGCCGTCGCCCAGGGGATGTCGGTCGCGATGGTCCCTCCGGCGGGGAGGCGCCCGCAGGCCCAGTCGACGTAAGCGTGGTAGTAGGGCGGGTAGGGGAGGCCGGTGCGCGGAGGCACGACGGCCAGCAGGAAGGACCAGGCCGAGGCGAGCAGCAGCAGCCCCGTGGCGGCGCCCGCCAGCAGCCGGGACGGCGTGCGGAGGCGGTCGAGGAGGATGAGGAAGAAGGCCCATCCGTAGGGCAGGGCGAGGGGGATGAAGAGGGCGGCTGCGGTCCCGGGCGCAGCGGCGGTTCCCGCGGCGGAAGGTTTGGGTTCGAAGACGGCGGCGGACACGACGGCCACGGCCGCGCCGGCCAGCAGGCTCCATCGCAGGCGGGCGGAGGAGTGCCGCCGGAAGGGGTGGAACAGGGCGGCGACGGCCAGCGCGAGGAGCGGGCCCGCGGCGGCGAATCCGGCGGCGGTGGAGCCGGCCGCGGCGCGGAGGGCGGACAGGGTCTTCAGTTGGAGGGCATAGAGGGCCGTGGCGGCGTCGGGGAGGGTGGGGGATAGGGAGCGCGGAAGGGCGTCGCCGGGAAAGAGGTAGGTTCCGGAGAGGGCCGTGAGGGGAACCAGCCCGAACGGCGCCCCGCAGACGCCGATGTTGCGCAGCACCCACGGAATGACCGGGAGGGCGGCGAGGAGGAGGTAGAGGAGGGCCTTGCCCCAGGCGCGGGGTCGGTGCCGGGCGGTGGCGAGGTAGACGGCGACGGCGGTGGCGGCGGATGCGCCCGCGGCGTGCCGGGACAAAAAGGCGAGTGCGGTGAAGGCGGCGGAAAGGGCCAGGGGCGGGAGCCAGCGGTGGAGGGGGACGGGCGCCAGGTCGGGCCAGGGGGCGCCGCCCCGCCGCGGGTCGGCGGCGCAGAGGGCGAAGTAGACGGCGCCGAGGGCGAAGAAGAGGGCGCAGGAAAAGTCGTCGGCGGCGGCGCTGCGGTTCCATACGGCCCCGCACAGGAGGTAGGAGACGGCGGAGAGGGTGCCGGTCCGGGCGTCGAACAGGCGGCGCGCGATGAGCCACACCCACAGGACGGAAAGGGCGGCGAAGAGGTGGGCGGCAGCCAGGGGCCAGAAGTCGGCCGGATCGACGAGGGTGGGGGCGGAATGGGGGGAGAGGCCCCCTGTCGCCTTCAGGACGAGCGAGAGGGCCGCGGGCCATGCGGGGGGATGGAGCAAATCGGGTTGGGGGCCGGGAACGACGGGCGCGGCGGGCGCGTTGGTGGCGCCGCCGAGCCGCCAGAGGGCCAGGGGGCGGAGGCAACGGGTCGCAAGCCCTTCGCCTCGCGCGACGGAGCGGGCCAGCTGGGCCTCCTCCATGGCGCGCGGGTCGCGGAGCCCCTGGAAGGTGCCCCGGGCGTGGAGCACGGCCATG
>JAFYAC010000114.1 GCA_017540905.1 Kiritimatiellia bacterium
ATCCACGTGCGTGCCCCGCGCGCGGATGATGCTTTCCTTTGCGCTTTCCATGTCCCCGGCCGTGATTGGCTCCGCGTAGCGGCGGGCGTGGATTTTCTCGACGCACTCCCGCGCCAGCGCGTTCACCAGCCACGGCTGGCCCCGCGTCAGGGCGTAGGCCGTGGCAACGGCGTCGTCCGTGAACGCCTGTCCCGTGGCCGCCGTGTGCTGCCCGTAGAGCGTGCGGATGTCCTCTTCTGAGAAAGAGGAAAGCGTCAGCGCCTCCGTGATGATGTTGAACGGGCTCGCGGACCCCATGGTCTGCGCGTCGGGCCGGATTCTCGCCTTGTAGTCGCGGATGTTGCGCATGCTCACCAGCGCGACGGAAGCGGGGAAGGGAATCATCCGGCGGGTGACGTAGCCGTCCCGGAGTTCCCGGAGGAACGTGATGAGGGTGCCGTCGGAGAGCGCATCGACTTCATCAAAGAAGAGTGCGAGGGGTTTCGGGCAGGTTTGGGCCATGTCGATGAGCAAATCGCGGAACTCCGGGAGGGTGGGGGCCGCCAGCAGTTCCTTGGCCAGGCCGGAGAAGAGGGGGTGGCGGGCGAGATCGGAGAGGATCCGACGCACGATGCGGGGCATGCCGATGGCGGGGTCGGCGAAGGCCTGGACGCTTTCCACGGAAAAATAGAGCGCACACATGTCCCCCTTTTCGTTGAGGATGTCGACGAGCGCCTGGATGGCCGTGGTCTTCCCCGACTGGCGCGGGGCGTGGAGGACGAAATAGTTCCCTTCCTCGACAAGCTGCAAGAGGCCGGGAATGCGTCCAAGCGGTGGCAACATGTAATGCTCGGCCGGATTGCAGGGGCCGGCAACATTGAATTTCAGTGTTTTGCGGGGCAAGGGCATGGGGACAATCTTTCAGTTTGGTGCTACTAGTTTGCCAACGCGCGCCCCCGGCGGCAAGGGAAATCCGTGGTGGGCGGCCTGCGGAAAAGCGAAGGCCAACCCTGTCCGAGCGAGGACTCCCTGCCGGCCGGGATGTGGATGGATGCTGCCGCCTCCGAAAAAGACTCCCAGTGGCTTTCCAAATTGCAATCCAACGCCGAGCGGCGGTTTTCCGGTTTTCAAACCAGATAATCAGAAGCCGGGGTCGTGGAAAAAGTCTCCAGGTCCATCCCCTGTCCTCCGACAAGGAAGCAACGGGCGTTGTCGCATGCATTGAAGAAATCCATTCAGTCCACTGGGGAAGACCGTCAAAGCAAGGGCAAGGCCGCCCCGGCGGACAGGGCGGGCAGGAAGTCGCCCACGGGCATCGCCGGGATGCCGTCCCGGACAAAGGATTCGGTTCTTCGGGGAGTTTAGTGGAACCGTCTCCCGAATTCCGCGAATGCAAGGATCAAGGAAGGTTTCAGGATCCGCCCCCCTCCGAGAGGGGGGTGGCGCGGCCATGAATGGGATGTCCATGCATGGAAGAAGGAAAGCGGCAGGGGCCGCGACGGGGGGAGTACTGCGCTTGGCCGTCGCGGCAAGCGTGACTCCGCACCAGCAAGGAACGAATCAAGATTTTTGCGAATGGACCAAGTGGACGCAAGCATCGACGGCTTCCTGCAGTACTCACCCCGCCGCCCTTTCCATTTGCTCCGCAGGCCCAATCCCATTGGCAATCCTTCCACCGGGCGGCACCCCCCTCTCGGAGGGGGGCGAATGCTTGCGCACACCCCATGCCCTGAATACGGTTCCCATCGCCTCGACCCCATCGTCACAATCCACTAAAAACCCCGAAGAACCAAATATCTGCCGTTTTTACGGCAGTGATGGAAAATCCTGCAATTCGGGCGGGATCGGAAAAAGGATGGCCATGACACAAGGGAGTTGTCAGGCGAAAACCTTGCGATTTCCCGGGCGCAGGGATGTGGTAGGGCGGGCAGTCCCTGCCCGCCGGAGCCCGTCATGCCAAAGGGAGTGGCCGGAAATGTGCGGACGCATTTTCCCCCGGATTCCGGCCGACTTGCATCCGCACCTCCCATGACATCCACTTGCACGTTCCGGTTTCCGGCGGCGAGGGGACTCGCCGCCCTACCACGGCTTTGCACGAACGAAACCACAAGTTCTTTGCCTGGCATCTCCAAGAAGGAGAAACTCCGATTTGTCCAAGGCCTGCGCTGGATCAAACAAAGAAAAAAGTGCATTCGGATCCTGGGAGGGCCCGGCTTCGTCCGGGCCATCTCCACGGGGCGCTTCAAGGACATGTCGGGAACAACCTGTTCGCGCGGCCGCGACGAAGCGCGGCCCTCCCCGCGGAAAGCGCACCGGGGCGCGCTTCCGCGCGATCATGTGCTTGATAGGCTGCGGGGGGGGCGGCAAGGAAAATCCGTGGTGGGGCGGACAATGGAAAAACGCGGAACAATCGTGCTTTCATCCCGTCTTGGAAACAAAACAAAATGCATTGACGGAAGCGGGCGGGGGGTGGTAAAAAAACAGCCAGAAGAAAGTGTGTACACCACCAGGAGGTCCTCCCCATGAGAAAACTGTTGAAATCCCTCGCCTGTTTTGCCACGGCTGCCCTTGTGGGCGCCAGCGCATTCGCCAACTACGATTGGTATGACACCAGCATCGGCATCGGCGGCATCAAGAGCAATTTCCAGGAGTGGTCTCGTGGCAATGGTGCGCCGGACACGGATTTGGGTGCGCTGACCAGCTTGACCCTTTCCAGCGTCGAAATGAATATCTGGGACGACGACAACGACCGCGGCGGCGTCAACATGTTCTTCCGGCTTTACGGCGACAATGGCCAGATTGGCGGCGACGTGGACGTTTGGCTGGGGAGCGCCGAACGCATCGAAGGGAGCGTCCATGACTTCTCCGTTTCCTATACGGGCCCGTTCGATTTGGCGAATGCGTTCGGCGTCACGCTGGAGGACGGCAAGACCTACTATCTGAACATGTGGGCCAAGTCCTACGGCGATGCTGGCGACCACTGGTACAGCGGCGACGGCGACAACTACCACACCAAGTTCGTCTATTGTGGCACGCCCAAGACCTACACGCTGGTCGAAAGCGCGGACGACCTCGTGGTGGGCGCCGATTACCTCGTCGTCTCCACCGTGGACGGCGCCTACAGCGCGATGAAGAACGAAGTCAACGGCACGGGCCTCGGGTGTCTCGGCCTCGCCGATGACGCCATTTCCGGCAACATCATCTCCGCCGCCTCCGACGCCATCGTCTGGCAGATTGTTTCCGGTACGGCTCTGGGCCAGCGCGAGTTGTACAACGCGGCGGCGAACGTCTTTGCCGCTGATTCCGATGACCTCGCTGGCCGCGCCCAGCTGCTGGCCGACGGCACGGATGCCCTTGCCCAGTGGACAATCGATACCTCGGCCCTGCCGGCCGTCAAGTTTTACAGCGTGTCCTATCCCGACCGCTGCCTGCAGCGTGACAACTTCGCGGCAAACGAAAGGTTTGCCGCATACGACAGGGCGCATGTGGCTCCCTGCCTCTACCGGGACGACTCCACGGAAATCCAGACGGTGACGTTCGACCCGAACGGCGGGACCTATCCGGCGGACAAGCAGACGATGAAGTATGTCGTGGGGCGGGAGTATTGGGGAATTCACAAGCCCACTTTGGAAGGTCACGAGTTCCTGGGCTGGTACGATGCCCAGGGGAACCGCATTGCGAATTTCACGGAGGTGACCGGGGAATCCTCCCGTGCGATGACCGCGCGCTGGGGTAGGGGCAACCAAGCTGTCACATTGGACCCGGGCGAAGGGTCTTGCGCGACAACGTCCCTGACCTGCTCCGGGACCTACAAGGGCATCCCGAAACCCACGTGGGAGGGCCACGTGTTCCTGGGGTGGTTCGATGCCGATGGAACCCGCGCCCAGAACGGCATGCCGGTGACGGACGAAGCCGAACGGACGCTGACCGCGCTCTGGGGCGGAATTCAGACGGTTACGTTCGATGCGGGCGAAGGAAGTTGCTCCAAGACGTCCCTGACGTGCTCCGGAACCTATACGGGGATTCCGAAGGCCACATGGGCGGGCCACGAGTTCCTGGGCTGGTACGATGCGCAGGGAACCCGCGTCCAGAACGGCATGACGGTGACGGATGAAGCCAATCGGGCGCTGACCGCGCTCTGGGGCGGAACCCAGACGGTGACGCTCGATCCGGGCGAGGGGACTTGCCCGAAGACGACGGTGACCTGCTCCGGGACCTACAAGGGGCTTCCGAAGGCGACCTTGGACGGCTACGAATTCCGCGGCTGGTTCGATGAGGATGCCGGAATCCGCGTCATGAACGGCATGCCGGTGACTGGCGGCTCCGAGCTGACGCTTTGCGCCCGCTGGCTGGAAATCGCCCCCGCCGCGGCCGCCTCCGCCCTCTCCCGCGCTCCCAGCGCCAAGGCGGGCGTACGGGCTGCCTCGACGGTCACGGATACGATTACGGCGGGGATTCTTGCCGCGACGAGCACGACTTATACGGAGTTCAGTGGCGTCGACAAGACCAAGGATGGAATCAATTCCGATGCGGTTTATGCAGGCAAAAATTCGAAAAACAGCAACGGAGCCATGCAACTTCGCATTAGCGACAACTCGAGCGGCATCGTGACGACGGGAAGCGGTGGCGCGGCCAAGTCCGTGACGGTTGTATGGCAGACGACACCGGGTTCCGATTCTGGCTTGTATGTTTACGGCAAGACATCGAGTTACTCTGCGGCTACGGATTTGTATGATAGCACCAAACAGGGAACGCTCCTCGGCACCATCACTAGTGGAACGGCCTTCGAGATTACCGGGGATTACACCTACATCGGCTTGAAGAGCAAAAAAGGAACGATATATCCCTCCTCGATTGCGATTGAATGGACCGTGGCCTCGTCCGACCAGTCCGTGACCCTGAATCCGGCCGGGCCGATCGAAGCCGAGGTCGGCGATGAGGTGATCATCACCGCGACCGCGGATGGCTTCAGCGGCGACGTGACCTGGTCTTGGACCGGGAGCGGCACGCCGGACGGCAACAGGTTCACGGTGGACACGACGTCGGCGTTCGAGGCCGCCACCGTCACTGCGACGGCGACTTACGGCACCGACGAGACGGCCTCGCAATCCGTGACCGTCACGGTCACCGCGCCCAAGCATGCCATCACGATCGACAGCACCATCCAGAACGGGACGGTGACGACGGATCCGGAGGACGAAGCCGCCGAAGGTGCCACCGTGACGGTCAACGCCAGCCCCGACTCCGGCTACAAGCTCGGCTCCATCACGGTCAACGGAAGCGAAATCACGGGCACCACCTTCGAGATGCCCGCGGAGGACGTGACCGTTTCCGCGACGTTCGTCGAGAAGACCGGCGGCACCGTGACCTACACGGTGGAGAGCAAGACGGAAGTGTCGGCCTCGGGCGACGTGCCGGACGGGAGTTCTGCGGCGTACAGCCAGACTTATGGCACCGCGAAGCAGGCGACGGCGGGCAACAGCTTCACGCTGACGCTGTCGGGCTATGAAGGCCTGAAGATTGTCGGCCTGACGCTGAGCATGCGTTCCAACGGTTCGTCTGGCGCCGGCAACCTGAGCGTGACGTGCGGCGATGCCACGATTGCGAGCATCGAGACCGCGGCGTTCAGCGACGCCACTTGGAACGGAGAGTATTCCACCAGCTACGTGGACGTGACTCCGTCCGTGACGGCGACGACGGTGGACGATGACGTTGTCATCCAGATCGCGGCGACGGTGAATTCGCTGTATTGCCAGTCCTACACGGTCGAGTACGAAACCGTTCCCGTCGTCGTCGAGCCGACCGTGACCGTGACCGCGAGCGCGACGGAAGTCTTTGTCAACACCGAGGTGACGATTACCGCCACGGCGGAGAACTTCGATGCGCCCGCCAGTGACCTGGTTTGGGAATGGAAGGTGGGGACCACGGTGGATCCGACGCAGGAGGGCACGACGTTCACCTGGACCCCGTCTGACGCGGGCACGTACACGGTGACCGCGACGGCGACCGATGGCGACAATATCGACGACGATTCGGTGACCATCACGGTCAACGCCCTGCCGGAACCCCACGACGTCGTGGTCATGACGGACGGCAATGGCACGGCCGAAGCCGATATCGACAAGGCCCTCCCGGGCACGACGATCACGGTGACGGCGACCCCGAACGCGGATTGCCGTCTGGACGCCATCACGGTCAACGACGAGCCCATCACCGGCACCACGTTCGAGATGCCGAACGAAGATGTCCTCGTGTATGTCACGTTCGAAGCCAAGCACGACATCGAGGTCTTCGCGGGCGAGCATGGCCAGGCCTCGGCTGACATGGACAAGGCCTACGCGGGCGAGACGGTGACGCTGACGGTGACGCCGGACGCCGGCTACGCGAAGGACACCATCAAGGTCAACGACGAAGTCATTTCCGGCACCTCGTTCGAGATGCCGGCTGAGGACGCCCTTGTGGAGGTCACCTTCAAGGAAGTCGTGATCTACACGCTGGTCGAAAGCGCGGACGACTTCGTGGTGGGCGCCGATTACGTCATCGTGGCCTCCGGCAACGGTTTCACCGAGGCTCTGAAGAATGCGGCCAATGGCAACCGCATCGGCACCGAAGCGGTCACCGTTTCCGATGACGGAAAGACCATCGAAAATCCTTCCGCCGATGTCATCTGGCAGGTGGTTTCCGGCACGGCCCTGGGCCAGCGCGAGCTGTTCAACGCGGCGGCGAACGTCTTTGCCGCGGCCCCCGGCACCGCGGGCAACAATGCCCAGCTCCTTGCCGACGGCACGGATGACCTTGCGCAGTGGACGATTGACCTCTCGGCACTGCCGGAAGTCAAGATTTGCAGCGTGTCCTATGATGGCCGCTACCTGCAACGGAACAACACCGCCGGAAACCACTATTTCGCCACCTACAGCAGCTCCCAAGCGACGCCCAGTCTCTACCGGGCCGATTCGACGGTCCTCCAAACGGTGACCTTCGACGCGAACGGCGGGGAGTACCCGGCGGACAAGGCGACGATGAAGTACGTCGTCGGACGGGAGTATTGGGGAATTTGGAAGCCCACGTTCGATGGGCACGAATTCCTGGGATGGTACGATGAGCAGGGGAACCGCGTCGTGAATTACACGCCGGTGACCGAAGAAACCAGCCGTGCGCTCACCGCGCGCTGGGGTGGAGCTTCCCAGACGGTCACGCTGGACGCGAAAGGCGGTACGTGCACTCCCGAGTCGCTGACGTGTTCCGGGACCTACAAGGGTCTTCCGAAGCCCACCAAGGACGGCTACGAGTTCTTGGGCTGGTTCGACGACGAGGAAGCCGGAACCCGCATCCAGAACGGCATGGCGGTGAGCGATGCCGCCACGCTGACGCTGTACGCCCGCTGGGGTGCTGCCGCCCAGACGGTCACGCTGGACCCCCAGGGCGGAACTTGCTCGAAGACGTCGTTGACGTGCTCCGGGACCTACAAGGGTCTTCCGAAGCCCACCAAGGACGGTTGCGAGTTCCTGGGCTGGTTCGACGACGAGGAAGCCGGAACCCGCATCCAGAACGGCATGGCGGTGAGCGATGCCGCCACGCTGACGCTGTATGCGCGCTGGGGTGTTGGCGCCCAGACGGTCACGTTGGATGCGAACGGCGGGCAATGCTCGAAGACGACGTTGGCCTGCTCCGGGACCTACAAGGGGCTTCCGAAGGCCACGCTGGACAACCACGAGTTCGCCGGTTGGTTCGACGAGGACACCGGAGGCCGCGTCATGAACGGCATGCCGGTGGCCGGCGGCTCCGAGCGGACGCTTGTCGCCCACTGGAAAGAGCTGGTGATTTCGGGCCTCTCGATGAAGAAGAGCGCCGGCATCGCCGCGCGAGGAAACCGCGAAACGGCGGATGGCGTCCTGACCTTCGATGCCGTGGCCGGAAGCGTGTACGAGGTCCTCTGGACGCCCGCCCTGGGCGGTGAATGGACGGTGCTGAAGACCGTGAACGCCGAAGAGGATGGCGCAATGGCCGTCTCGGTGGAGCTCCCGGCCGATTCCGTCACCGGCTTCTTCCGCCTGCGCGTGATTGCCGCGGACTGATTAAGATTCCGCCATCCCATCATGCCGTGCACGGCCGCGTTCCTACGCGGCCGTGCATTTTTTTGCTTGGAACAGTCCCCAACCAACGCCCCCCAGCCATGCATCAATGACAAACACCGATTGCAAACCGCCATGGCAGACGGTCCGGCATAAAGTCGTGCATTCGTTTATGTCCGGCACTGGGGGACGGGCGCCTCGCCCGTCCATTGCGGTCGGAAATGCCGGACCGTGTGCCGGGGGGACGTGCATGTCCGGTCCGCCCTGGCCATGTCCGACCAAGGCGGCCTGACGGAATCACTGTCCTTGTCCCTTCACGGCATCCAACAGGTACGCCTTGGATTCACCGATTCGGGCATCCAGTTTTGCGTTGACGCGGGCATAATCAACGGGGGCCAAGGCCTCTTCCGGTGTCATCCCCTTTCGGAATACCCGGTTTTCCAAGCCCAGTTCTTCCAACAATCCCGCCAGACGCTCGTCTTTTCCGGAATCTCCGGTCAAGAAGCAGACGAATGGCTTGTTGAAAACCAGTGAGAAGGCCAGGCAGTGGAAGGAAGCGGTGACGACCAAATCCGCGTATTTGACGTTGGCCAAAAAATCCACCGGCGACATGGCGTACTTGACTTGCACGCCGCGCCTCAAAAAGTCGCCGGGGGTCGTCTGGCGCGCGAGTTTGTGCAAATCCCGGCCTTTCAAGACATTCCCCGCCGTTTCCAGAAAGGCCTCGAGTTGACCTCCACGGTTGGTGTAGCTGAAGACGAACGGGCGTGCCGCGGGGGGACGGGAGGGAATCAACCGCTCCCAGGCATCGCGCCCGGGGAGGAATACGGGATCGACCACCATGGGCACGTCGCGCCCCGTCAGCTCCTTGACCAAACGGCAACCCGCGCGTTCCCGCACGCCGATGGAACCGATGTGCCGCAAACAGTGCGCATACGGGGCCTTCAACTCCTCCGGGATGGAATCCGTCCCGAAACTCGAGGCGTATGCCACCTTTCTGGAATCCTCCTCCACGAAATCCAGAAGGAATGCGGTGTCGGAACCATTGTTTTCCGGACACCACACTTGGTCGCTGCCAATCACGAACTTGTCGTATTGCCCCGCCAGGGCGCGCAATTCGGAGGATGACCGGCATTCCCGTGCACTGATTTTCAGGAAATCCCTGCGGAACGCCGCGAACCTGCGTTTCCTCAGGGCCATGAACGGCGTTCCCGCCAGGTATTTGAGTGTTTCCGCCAGATGCCCGTGCAACAGGCTGTGCAGTGCATGATACCCCATGTCGTATTGGTGGCGGCGCGTCGCGTTGCGGTAGTTCAAATACTCGCAATCGAATCCCGCCGAAGCCAGACAGGCCTGCAAGGCGTATGCCTGGAGGGCCGCTCCGTAGTTGGCCGCGTCGTGGAATGTCAACAGTCCCAGTTTCATTTGCCGCTCCCGAGGATGGACGAGTAAAGATCCTTGTATTTTTGGGCAATTCGCGGCCAAGAGAAATCACGCTCCAAGTCCAAATCGGCCACGCGTTTTGCAAATCCGCCGTAGTCTTTCAAAACCGACTCGATCTTGTCGGCGATTCCGGCAGGCTTCCGGGGGTTGACGGGCCACCCCACCGCACCGTCTTCGTAGTATCCGTCGAAACCTTCATCTCGCGTGTAGATGATGGGCAAGCCCTGGCTCATGGCTTCAATGTACACGAGACCGAACGATTCGGGAGACGATGGCATCACGAAAACATCATTTTCCCGCAATTCGTCCACCAGTTGCCCATGGGGCATGTGGTCCTTCAACGCCACCCAAGGGCGCCCGGCGGCAAGGGCTTCGACCTTGGCGATGTAGGGTCGGTCGTGGGGACGCTGTGGCAATCCCCGCCCGATGGCCGTCAGTTCAATTTCAACGCCCCGGTCGCGGAGCGTGTCCGCGGCCTGAATCGTTTCCAGCAGACCCTTCCCTTCGTAGAAGGCCCCTACAAACACCAGTCTGGCCGGAGCATGGGGCATCATGCCGTGGCAATGGCGGTGTTCCAAAAAAACGGGGTCGATGCCAGAAGGGATGATGCTGGAGTTCCGGAGGATTTTTTCGCGGAACCGGGAGCGGGACGCGTACTCCGCGAGTTTGCGGCGGTATTTCGGCCCCAGGAACACCACATGGGCCGCCGAACCAAGGGTTTGCAAAAATTGGCCGCGTTCCCACGGAAACCACTTGAAATAGGAGTTCAAATCCGTGTTCCGGACAGTGGTCACATAGGGCTTCGAATGGCGTTCGGCCAGTTCCCGGGCCACGGATCCATCCACGCACAGCATGTGGGCATGGATGATGTCGACCTTGGACATGTCAATGGTGTCTTCCACCGCGCCGACAATGGCCTTGATCTTTTGGCGGAAACAAAACTTGTGCCACCATTTCAGCCGGGTGGAATAATGCAGGGCGGAGCCCGCGACGGAGAAATCGATGGCCTGCTTCCCGATCCTGTCGTGGTTGCGGCTGTTCAACGGAACGAAAACCTGCTGGCGGCAACCCAAAGAGTCCAGTCCGGCAAACAAACGCCTGTAGACTTCGGTTCCGCCGTAGCTGTTGGCAATGTGCAGGATGTTCATGGCATCATTCGAAAACCCGTATTTCCAATTCGCATTCTTGGCCCAACATCCGGTGGGCCCGTTGCATTTTTCCGACCAGTTTTTTGAAATCCGACAGTGTCCCGGCGCCGTGGTTGCCAATCCAATTGGACGTTTTCCGGGAAAAGGCAAGAGCCCCGCTGCGGGGATGCAGCCAGCGGAAGGCGCGGAAAACGAACTTGTTCCCCCGCTTGAACACGGAGCCGCAACTTGGAAGGCCCGCATCCAGCCACTTGCGGCTCGTTTCCAGGCGTTCCTGGATTTTGCGCTCCGTTTCGTCCGGGGACTGGGGCGACAGGCGGAGGATTGCGCCCAAAACCAGACAGGATCGCGCCTGGTAGGGGGACGTCCGGTAGCCGAATGCCGACGGGGTTGCGGTTTCCCGGTGGATTTCCCCGGTGTCCAACTCCAGAATGTCGACGGCTTCCAGGTGATTGGCAATGGATTGCCCCAAACCGCGCCCCCGGCCGGCATTCATGTAAACGCACCCTCCCACACTGGCCGGAAGCGAAAAGAGGTATTCCAAGCCGCCGTAACCGCCTTTTTGGGCAAAGCGGACAAGGCGCTGGATCCGAACGGAACAACCCGCGCGGAAGCGTCCGCCTCCCAGATTGGACAAGGAGTCGTCCACATGCATCAAATCCACGATGGGGGATTTCACCCGTTCGGCAAAGACGACATTGCTTCCGGCCCCCAGCCAATGGCAGGTTTTCCGTCCTGACGCCATCCGGAGGGCCAATTCCCTCAATTCTTCCACGCTTTCGGGTTCATGGACTTCGGCGCCGACCGCCTGCAAGCGCATCGTGCTGTAGGGGACCAGCGACCTGTCCCGGTATGTTTTCATCGGTCGCCATCCTCACGTTCGCAAGCCGACAAAGCGGCCAGTTTTTCACGCAGGAAGCGCGTTTTCGGGGTTTCCCGTCCCAGCGCCTTGAAAGAGGCGCCCCAAAGAGCCCACCGGATTTGGCCCCGCAATGCCTTCCAGAATCGTGCGGCGGGAATTCCGTGCCGTCTGCACCAATCCGCACGGACTTTCCATTGACGCACGGTGGAGCCGATGCTCGACTCCCGCTGGTCGGTCAGATGACGGTAACTCATGTTCCAATCGCACGCGATTTTCCCCCCGCCGGCGCGCATGCGGTGGTGGATGTCCCGTTCTTCCCCGTACATGAATACCGTTTCGTCGAAAAGCCCGGCGGCTTCGAACGCGCTTTTCCGCAGGGCGAAACAGGACCCCTGGATGCACTCCCACCGCGGGAAGTACATCCCGGTACGGTTGCTCCAGGCCACCAAGGCATTGCCGAAACAAGAGGGCGGAAGTCCCCCGGACCAGAGGAAACTCCTCCCCCGTTCCCCGTTTCCCAGCAGTTGGCGCATGCCCAGCAAAACGAGGGACTCGTCCTTGTCGAATGCCTTGCATATCTGTCCGGGGGTGGCGCCCGTCAGGCGAACGTCCGGATTCATGACCAGGATGACGGGGGCACTGGCCGCACGGATTCCGACATTGTTTCCCTGCCCGTATCCGCCGTTGTGCGTATTGCAGAGATACTTCAGGGAAAGCGCTGGGAATTGCGCCGCCAACGAAGCGTGCCGTTCATCGCTTCCCGCCGCTTCGTTGTCGACAACGATTGCCTCCAAGCCATTCCCGATGTCGTTGCGGGCCTGCAAGGTTTCAAGACATGGCACGATGTGCCTGTCGGAACGGTATGTCACGATGACGGCGGACAACATGGTTTTCATGGGTCAACCACGGGCCTCTGGAAGGGAATTCCTTTCCTTGAAATACATCCGGGTGACGGCCAAAAGGCAAAAGACGAGGGTCATCATCCTCGGGCGGACATTGTACCAGTATGAGATGTTGCCCCACAAGGGGATGATCGCCATGGCATACATCAACAAGACACCGGAAAAGTTCATTTCATGCTTCACGACCCTGTTCAACACGAACTTGAACAAAAAGTGCAGGCACAAAACCATCGATATCATGCCAATCAGCCCCAAATCGGCATAGAAGACCCCCAAGACGCTTGTGAACACGTTTGTCGCGATTCCGGTTTGCAAAAAGTAGTGCCATTGCAACGTGTCCCCATTCGGCAAAATGGGAGAATAAAACAGCGGGAAAATCCTGTAAAATGAATAAACGGGCGGGTAATTGTGGTAATAATGGCAGAAGTGGACAAAAGGCTGACCGGCATAGGCAATGAGGCCGCCGGAAGTGCCCGTCGAGCGGAAATGGAATCTGGCAACCGTGACGGCCGCGAAATAGGCCACCAGCAAATAGGCCAATGTGGATCCAGCAATGAACAACACGCGCTTTTGCTTCTTCGAAAAATACGGACGGAAAAAGAGCACGGAAAATGCCGCCATGTAGATCCAAAACAGGGGGCGGGAGCGGTCCACGCTCAGCAGCGAAATGAACACGCGCATCAGCGTCGTGCAGAAGAGAAGCAAATTGAAGAGAAAGTGGCGGTGCAAAAAGCACAAACTGAAAAAGAAGAACGGCAACATGAAGAACGAGAAATCGGCAAAATAATTCAGGAAGGAGGCAGCACCTCCCCTGGTTGTCGCGGCGACGCCGTCGGCTGTCCGGGATTCGATTTTCATTTCCTGCAAATCGCTGTGCAAGACGGTCGACACACCCCTGAACATGAGCAGAACCGTGACAACCAGCAATGCCATGTACGCGAAACAGATGAGGTTGAAAAAGCGCTCGTCTTTCAGGACGATTTGCCTCGGTGGATTCCTTGCGACTTTTTGGAACGGGAGAATCAGCAACGTGATCAACGCGCAATAGAGGAATGTCGGCATGAACGTCACGTCGTCCGCCGATGCGCTCACGTTGATCCCATAAAAATCGTTGACATCGATCAGAATGGAAAAGAACCCGGAAATGGCGTAGAGGACGGCCATCAAGGAGGCAACGCCGAACGTGCGCGTTTGGCGCCACAGGAGACAGGCCAGGATTGAAAAGTAGATGAATGGAACGGCGACCATCGGTGTTTTCCCGCTACATGAGAGACTTGATTTTTTCCGCAAACGATTCGAAACACGCCGTTGCAATGTCCCGCGCTTTTGTGCGGGCCTTTCCAACGGGAACGGGATTGGCCAGCGCCGCCTCGAATTGTGCAAGCGCTTTTTGGCCGTCATTCCCGGACAAGCCCAACGTCTGGATGTCCACGGAAGCCGCTCCCAATCCCAGGACCTCCAGCAACCCCGTCATTTTGTGTTCATAGGACAAGGAAATGAAGGGAACCGCGTTGTTGATGGCAAAGACGATGCTGTGGTAGCGTGCCCCGACGACCAGTTGGGCATTGGCAACGATGGCTTGTTGCACGTCGGAGCTGAGGGTGTCAGGCAAAACCAGGATGCGTTCCGGTTGGGAATGGCGTTCCCTCAAGCGGAGGAAGTACGCGTGGTCGCCCCCGTTGCCACGCCCATAGAGCTGGGGCAAGAGGACAATCCTGGCGTTTGGGAAGCGTTTGGACAACAAGTCCATGACTTGAAAATAAAATCCGTCTATGACCTCTTGGGAGGCATTTCGGTAGGCGACGTGCCAAGTCAAGGAATTTGGGACAAACACCACATACCGGTTGCCCAGCTTCCCGGCCACTTCGGCGGGAATTGGCTCTGCGGGGGAATCCAGAAAAGCCGAGTCAATCGACGGAACATAGCTCAAGCCCATCTTGTCCGCGAACGCCATGGTTTTGGCATCGCGGATGGACAGGAAGTCGAAGCGACCCAACACGTTGGCGCATTCGCGCCAGAAGAGGCGGTCGCCTTTTTGGCCTTCGGGTGCCGGGCCGAACGAAGGGGAATAATAGGCGAAAGGTTTCTTTTCCTGGAGGACCATCCAGTCCACCAGCAACATGTACCAGCTGCGGAACGGGCCCAGGCAAATGCCGCTGGGCGCGGAAATGACCAAGTCGGCATTCCTGATCCGCCGGCGCAAGAGGCGATATCCGGGACGGATATGGGTCAGCAACCAGCGGAAATGGAAAAGGAATGCCCATTTCGCGAGTGTTTGAAGGTGGCGGATCGGGATGTTTTCGTAGACGACGTTGGGGGCCTTGACCTGCAACCCTCCAAAACCGGATGAAGAAACACCCATGAAGACGATGCGGATGGCGGCGTCCGGGTAGCGCTTGGACAACGCCCGGACCAACGCGCGGTGCGCGGCTTCGTCGCCGCGGTTGCCGGTGGGTTGGTTGACGATGAGGATGTTCATAGTTTGAGCCTCGACAACAGCTTGGAGTGCAGTTTCAGTATTGTTGGTGAAGAAAAAACCACAGTCCTGTACCAAGACCAATGTTGGAGCTTCAAAAGCCATTTTCTCCTGAACGGGTGGGTTGCATATCCTTCCTTCCGGAGAATGGTTTCGCGTTGTGATTGGAATGCCTTTTCGTCCCCGATTCGGACAAGGGAACACACCGTGGATTCTTCGAGGATTTTTTCGCCGAGAGGCGTCCGGGCGACGACAAGCGATTCGCCACTCGTTTCGGTGTGCCTGAATTCCGGCAACCAGGGGTCGGCCAGTGAAATGTCGGCATTCTTGTTGAGCGTATCCTGGCAGTACAAGCACCTCTTCGGGCTGCAGAGACGCGAATGAAAGACATCCGACCATAAACTGGCATTGTTTTTCACGAAAACGGAGTTGCCGTTTTTCAGCGTAATCTGGATGCCACTTGGCCAACCGTTGCCACGGTAACGCAAGGTGGAGACATCCTCCTTTCGTATGCGCAACAATTTAAGCAAGCACTCCGTTGCAAGCATGGATTGTTGGGAAGAACAGGTCAATCCAAGCAGGAAGCACGCATGTCCTGCGCGTTCCAGAAGGATGCGGATCGAAGCCGTCTGGCACGGAAGGCAAAAACACGCAAAAGTCCCCCTGATTTCCGAAACATGAGACCGTATGAAACCAACCAGGTCCATGTCTTGGTAAATCGATCCCGTGGGATGGTAATCCTCCCATTTGTAAATCAAACGCGGAGCATATCGCAGGGTGTTTGGGTCAAATTCAAACGTAAGGGAAGTATTGACTTGGCCGCTCGAAAAGAGATGTCCCAAAAGCGCCGATCCGACGCCACCCGAAGTGGCCGCGTAGCGCAAATTGGAATCGATTGCATGGCCGACGAACGTTTTCACGTGAATGTTCTCCTTCCCCTCCAGAGAACTTTCCATCCCGTCAGCAAGGCATTTCCCTGGAGGAGAAAAATCCGGTGATAGGGGGGGATTGCCAGATTGGCCAGCCACCCAGTCACTGCGACGGTCGCCAAGGTGACCCAAGCCGCGCCGAGGACGCCAAACCTTGGAAGGACAACCCAATTCAAGGCAACACATACCACACATCCCAACAAGTTGCGGATGACGGCCCATTTTTGGATACCTTCGATGATGATGATGCTTCCGGCAGAAGCGGAAAGGGCCATGCCGACGGTCTTCCAGATCAAAACCTGCAAAATGGGAACGGCAGGGGCGTATTTCGCTCCGTATGTCCAGCCAACCAGCCAAGGCGCGCAAAGCGAAACCCCCAAGGAAACAAGAGCGGCAAGCCAGGTCACGCCTCCGACTACATCAAGCGCTTTCTTCTTGTAGGCTGCTGGGTTGTTCTGGCGGAGTTGGACCAGGAGGGGCGTCACGGTCTGGACAAGCACGGTGGGGAGGAAAAGGACGACGTTGAGGAACATGCCTGCGGTGGCGAAGTAGCCGACGCCCTCCTTGCTGACCAAGTGCTTGATCATGACCTGGTCGATGCGTTGGTAGACGATGACGGCGGCCCCGGACAGGAGAAGGGGGAAGGATTCCGCAAGCAGGAAGGGGATGCGGCGGGAATCGAAGCGCCAGTCGCGGAAACGGCCGACCTGGGTTTGGTAGGCGCGGGCATAGCCCGCGGCGAGGAGGTAGAAGTCAAATCCCGTTGCGAGGATGAACCACGTCAGGGACATCTTCCGCCAGAGGAGAACGATTTTGATTCCCGCCCCCAGGAGGGTGCGCAGGATCTGGGATTTGACGACATACTCGTTTTTGACGATGGACGTGAAATAATTCCGCGTGACATTGAAAGGAAAGGCGAAAAGGCAGAGCCCGTACGCCGCAATGACCTTGCGGGTGTACGCGTCGTCTTCCGTGGCCGCGACGATGATCAAAAGGAGGATGTAGGCGAGAACGGCAAATCCCATGCGCAATGCAAAGCAAGTTCCCATGATGGCATCGCGGGATTCGGGTTCCTTGGCCAATTCGCGGATTTCGATGTTGCCGAGGCCGAATTCCGAAGCGACCTCAAAGAGGGCGACGAAACTGATGACGTAGTTCATCAGACCGTACTTTTCGGGGCCGAGATAACGTCCGACGAGGATGCCGACGAAAAGGACGCCGACCATGCTCACCGCCTTGCCGAGCATGGCCCACGCTACATTGCTGGCTACCTTGCGTCGGTTTTCGGAAAGAGAGTTCCAGCGCTGGCGTAAATTCAAGGGCATGCGGCACGCTCGTACATGATTTTTTTCAGGAGTCCGTATCCCATGTTCCGGCAAGCAAGCCACAAGGCGAGAGGGGGGGGCTTCCCGTCGCAGCCATGGAAAAGGGCGTAATGGCTCGCGAACTTTTTGGAGAACTTGTCGTGGCTGATGGAACGGCCGCGGATCCTGTAGGTGGCCAAGTTTTCCGGGAGCAGGACGCAACGGACGCCTTCGTGCTTGAACAATTGGAGACGCAACGCGTAATCGTTGTTTTTCGGGATGTCGCGGATCTGCACCAAGCCGAATGCCCTGGCGCTGTACATCATGGTCAGGTGCCCGATGTAGTCATAGCGGTAAATCATGGAGCGGGTCACCACCCGCGGACCGGACACCAAGCGGTTTTGGGTCGGGTCGTCCGCATTCGACTTGAGGTATTCATGGTAGGAGAAAACGTGTCCGCCCTCCTTCATGAACGCCAGCTGCCGTTCCAATTTTCCAGGGGACCAGAAGTCGTCCGAATCGAGGAAGGCCATCCATTCGCCCCGGGCTTCCCGGAGGGCCCGGTTCCGAGTCAACGCCGCCCCGACATTGCGAGGGTTCTTGAGATACTTGATGCGGGAATCGCGGAACGACGCGACAACTTCATCGGTGTTGTCGGTCGAACCGTCATCCACGATGATCAGTTCCCATTGATCATAGGTTTGGTCCAAGACGGACTGGATGGATTCCGCGATGAAAGGCCCCGTGTTCCAGGAAGGCATGACGATGGAGACGAGCCCGTCAACCAGGGGTGGCCTTTCCTCACGCATATTCTTTCCCCAACACCGCCAAGAGGGTCCTGAACATGGTTGCGGTTTCACCGAGAAAAGAGAAACGGGAGATGGCATCGAGATTCCATTTCATTTTTTCGGGAAGGACTGTGTCCATGTAAACTGCGTCCGGATTGCTGGCCTTCGCGAGGAGCTTGGCTTCATCCTTGTAGCGGATGGAGGCTTCGGAAGTGATGCCGGCGGGCAGGAGAAGGGTGGCACGGTACTCGGGGCGGTAGGCGCCGACGTATTTGACGGCTTCGGGACGCGTGCCGACGAAAGACATGTTGCCGGACAGGACATCGATGAGTTGGGGAAGTTCATCGAGGCGGTATTTGCGGAGAAATTTTCCAAGCGCCGTGATGCGGGGGTCGGCATCGACCGTGACGGCGGTTCCGAGGCGTTCGGCATTGGCGACCATGGTGCGGAATTTGTGGATGCGGAAGAGTTTTCCGTTGGTGGTGACCCTTTCCTGGCGGTAGAAGACGGGGCCCGGGGACGTGGCCTTGACCAGGATGGCGATGAGCGCGATGGGCAACGCCAAAACGAGAAGCAAAACCGCGGCGGCCGAATAATCGAACACGCGTTTCAAGGCTAGTTGTCCGCGCCGGGCGTCCAGGATGCGCCAATAGGGTTCCACTTCGGGGAGCTGCATGGACGGGGGGAGGTCTTGCCAGCGTTTCAGCATGGGGAGGGCCGATGGGGGTTGGCAGTTGACCACTTCACTTCAACTTTTCCGGGGAATCACAGTCTCCACCACAGCACATCCGATGCTTTCAGCTCGTTGACGCCATACAGGCTTTTGACATCGATCAGCACTTTCCCTTTCGCACCACCGAGCATTTTCAGGATGCCGGGAAGACCCAACTCCCTGAATTCCTTGTGGGCGACCGCCACGATGACGCAATCCGCATTTTGCGCGTCGGAGAAATCCGCGAGCTTGACGCCATATTCCTTTTCCGCAACCGCCGGGTCCGCCCAAGGGTCGACCACAATCGGGGCGATGCCAAACTTGGCGAGGTGGGAAAGGATGTCGGCGACCTTGCTGTTGCGGACGTCGGGGCAGTTTTCCTTGAAGGTCAGGCCCAAGACAACCACTTTGCTGAACTTGGGGGCCTGGCCGGCCTCGATCATCTTGCGGATGGCGGCGTCGGCGATGAAGGTTCCCATGCCGTCGTTCACGATGCGCCCATTCAGGATGATCTGGCTGTGGTAGCCGAGTTTTTCGGCTTCGTGGGTGAAGTAGTAGGGGTCCACGCCGATGCAGTGGCCCCCGACGAGGCCGGGGCGGAAGCCGAGGGCGTTCCACTTGGTGTTCATGCCGTCGACGACTTCGTTTGTGTCGATGTCCATGCGGTCGAACACCATGGCGAGTTCGTTCATGAAGGCGATGTTGATGTCGCGCTGGCTGTTTTCGACGACTTTGACGGCTTCGGCCGTGCGCAAGTTGGAGACTGGGTGGGTCCCGACTTCGATGACCAGGTCGTAGACGGCCTTGATTTCCGCAAGGCTGTCGGCGTCGATGCCGGAGACGATCTTGTGGATGTTTTCGAGGCGGTGGACCTTGTCGCCCGGGTTGATGCGCTCGGGGCTGTAGCCGACCTTGAAGTCGACGCCGCAACGGAGGCCGCTCTGTTTTTCGAGGATGGGAATGCAGACATCCTCGGTGCAACCGGGGTAGACGGTGGATTCGTAGACCACGATGGAGCCGGGCAGGAGATTGCGCCCGACGATTTCGGAAGCCCCGATGACGGGTGTGAGGTCCGGGGTATGGTCGGTGTTGACGGGGGTGGGGACGGCCACGATGATGAACTTGGCGTTTCGGAGTTCCGTTTCGTCGGCGGTGAAGCGGACGGTGGTTTGGCGGATGGCTTCGTCACCGACTTCGAGGGTGGGGTCCTTTCCAGATTTGTAGAGGTCAATCTTGGCCTTGTTCAGGTCGAAGCCAATGACACGGAGGCCCTTTTTCGCAAATGCGAGGGCGATGGGCATCCCGACATAGCCGAGGCCGACAAGGGCCAGGGATTCATTGCCAGCGACGAGGTTTTGATATATATTCATTTTTCAATCCTTTTCTTTTGATGGCGATGGGCATTGTGTCGGTGACGAGGTGCCAGGAAGACGGGTCAGGTTCCCCCAGGGCAGGAGGTTTTCAAAGAAGATTGAAGAGCATTGCAGACGCAGGCGACATCGTCGTCGGAGAGGTGGGTGTGGAGAGGGGGGGATGTAGGTGGTGTCTGGGCCGATGCGGAGACAAGGTGGTACCCGCCGGTTTTGGGACTGCCACGGTGTTCGAGAAGTCCAGCGAGGTCGTTGACGGCCCGGGCGATGGTTTTGACATCAACCGCAAGTGCTTGGGCCAATTGACGGCGGTTGACGCCTGGACGTTGCCGGACAAGTTCAAGGACCTTGTCTTTTACAGGGACATTTACAGGGACATTTACAGGGACATTGGCAGTTCTCCCATCATTTATCGGGACATTTATAGGGGCGTTGTTGTTTGTTCCATCAGTTGCCCTGGCATCGCCGTCGAACCAATCGGAGGAGAGAGCAATGGATGTTTTGAATACATCTCCTTCGAGGATAGTGGGTTCGGAACCGGCGAATGGGAGGGAATACTTGAAGAGCTTGCGGACGCCGGAACCGAGTTCGTCGGCGAAGCCGATGGTTCGGAAGAAGGCGGCGATGACGGGATTTTTGGAGTCGGGTTCGAGGTTGTCGGGCGTGATGGGGCCCTGACGGGAGGCCCGGCAAGGGTTTTCCGTCCAGAGCTGACCGGGTTCGATGACGAAACGGGAACGGCGGGAACTCGTGAACTCGCGGTGGATGAGAAGGTTGACGAGAAGCTCGCGGACGACAATGTCGCGGACGCTGACACGGCGGGCGTCGTCGTCGAGGAAGAAGGGGTCGGGAAGGTGCTTGGCGGCAAAGGCCATGAGGCGGTCGACGCTTTCGACGAGGTTGGTCTGGACGAGGTCGCGGTCGTCGTAGCGGTCGAGCTGGACGCGGCGGAAAAGGGCGTCCGTCCCGTAGGCGGGGCAGACGTCAAGGATGAGGTCGTCGGTTCCCAAAAGGAGGATGGCGGCGAGATTGAAGCCTTTTTCGCCGGTGAGCTTGTCTTCCCCGAAAAGGCGGGAGCTGCGGAAGAGTTCTTCGTCGGACATGTCCGCCCACGGATGGTGGCCGCCTGCGAAGTTGGATGCGCGGGTGCGGATGCGGGGGAGGAGGTCGAGGCGGAGGTCGGAAGGTTTGACGTAAGGGTAAATCTTGCGCTCGGTGTAGATTTGCTGTTTACGGATGGCGAGTGCGGCTATTTCGGAGGAAGAGACAACCTTGACGTCGGCGTCGGCAAGGCGATCGTAGATGGTCCCCTTGAAGCGGTGGATGTCCGGGGTTTGGGGGACATGGAGATGGATGACGGTTTTCCCGTCGACGGACAGGATTTGGGGTTCAAGGTGGACGGCGGGGAGGAAGAGGTTGGGGTTTCCCAAGTTGTTGACGAGGTTGCGGACAAGGGAGGGGGCATGGGCGGGGGGGATGCCTTCGACGGAACCATCGTCGAGAACACCGAAATAGATGTCGCCGCCAAAGCGGTTGAGGAAGGCGCAGACGGTTTCGTAGGTGTCGGGGGGAATGCCGTTGCCGCAGCGTTTGAACTCGACGGCGACCGTTTCGCCGATGGAGAAGGTTTGCTGGAGGGTATCAGGCATCAGGCGGAATCAGCGGAGGGCGCGAGCGAGGTTGTCGCAGACGAAGGCGACGTCGTCGTCGGAGAGGAGGGTGTGGAGCGGGAGGGAGAGGAGGTTGCGGTAGTAGTCGAAGGCGTTGGGGAAGGCGGCGATGTCCCAGCCGAGGGCATGGTAGGCGGTGAGAAGGGGCAGGGGTTTGTAGTGGACGTTGGCGGAAACCCCGGCTTCGGCAAGGCGTTCGATGAGGGCGTTGCGCTGTTCCGTGGAAAAACCGGGAACTCGGATGAGGTTGAGATGTCTGGAACTTTCCATGGAAGGAGTTTGGTGCCGGAGATGGGAAAGCCCCAACCTGTGGCAACAAGCGTGGTAGCGGGACAGGATTTCGGCACGGCGGGCGAGCAGGGAGGGATAGCGGTCGAGCTGGCGGAGACCGATGGCTGCGGCGATGTCGGTCATGTTGCATTTGTACCAGGGGCCGATGATGTCGTATTCCCATGCGCCGGCCTTGGTTTTCGCAAGGGCGTCCTTGTTCTGGCCGTGGAGGGAGAGGAGCTGGTAGAAATGGTAGATTTCGGCGTTGTCGATGCCGGGCAGGGGACGCCAGGTTGCGGCGCCGCCTTCCCCGGTGGTGAAGTTCTTGACGGCGTGGAACGAGAACGAGGAGACGTCGGCGATGGCCCCGCAGTTGAGCCGGGTGCCGCCGCCGACCCGGGAGGCTCCGAGGGCGTGGGCGCAATCGGCGACGACGGCGACCCGTCCGAGCGCGGTTTGGATGCGGCTGGAAAGGTCCCCGAGGGGCGTGCCGTCGGAGGGGCGGGGGGAGAAGAGGGCGACCTTGGCGGCAACGGCGGCGAAGATGCGGTCGTAGTCGCAAACGCATCCGGCGATGTCGACGGGGACGACAGCCTTGGTGCGGGGCGTGATGGCGGCTTCCAATGCGTCGTAGTCCATTTCCGGGGCATGGCTGTCCGGGGCGCCGTCCTTTTGGGAATCGACAAAGACGACGGTGGCGCCGCAGTGGATGGCGGCGGAGGCAGTGGCGGTGTAGGTGTAGGCGGGGACGATGACTTCGTCGCCGGGCCCCACTCCGAGGATGCGGAGGTTGAGCTCCTCGGCAGCGGTGGCGGAGTTGAGGCATACGACGCGGTTGGCCCAGCGGGAAGGGGCTGCCTCCGTGTCCACGTCCACGCGTCCGGTTTCGATGTAGGCGGCCAGGCGGCGTTCCAGAAGTTTGGTACGCGGGCCGGTGGTGATCCACCCACTGCGGAGTGCGTCTACCACCTCGGCGATTTCGGTGTCCGAAATGTCGGGAGGGCTGAAGGGGATGAACCGGGCAGGGCTAGTCGAACTCATGTCAAGTTCCCGATGGATGTGAAACAACAAAAACACGACCCCAACGCCCCGGACATCGCGGAGGACCGTTGCGGACTGTTCGCAAAACTCAATTGGTGCAGGAAAGCGGACATGTGATACCACCAACACAACCAGTCTTTATCCTAACAAGAGACAGCCTAGGGGACAAGGAGAAAGGCGCAATCGCCGCTTTGAAGAGGTGGGTAAGAAAGCACTGCGGCATGGGGCTAGGAGGCATGGAAGACAATGTTGCGTGGAGGCAACAGAAGGGAATGGGAAACGCTGTTCCCGCCGCGGAGGTCCTCAGGGGGAGCGGCCAGTATGGAGGAGGGGGCGGAGATGGGGGCTGGTCTCACAGGCCGACGAGGTGGAGGGTTTTGCCGGCGAAGGGGATGTCGCGGGTGTAGAGTTTTTCGGACCAGGGCTTGGCGGGGTCGGGGTCGAAGACGGGCATCCAGCCTTCGGGGAGGCCGAGGACGTCTAGGTATTTGGCGAGCTGGGCGAAGGATTTTTCGCCGGCGAAGTTCTTGGCGGTCTTGACTTCGATGGCGTAGCGGCGGTTGCGGAATTCGACGCAGAGGTCGAGGCGGCCGGAGCCGAGGGCCATTTCGCGCGCGATGCGGCCTTCGCCGTTGGTGACGCGCTGGAGGAAGGCCATGAGGACGAGGTGCGGGGTGGCTTCGCCGTAGTCGTAGGCGTGGCGGTCGGCCCCGGCGTTTTCGCGCCAGAACTCCTGGAAGGCGGCCATGAGACCCGGCATGTCGAGGCCGTCGGGGGTGGCCCACGGGGTGTCGGGGATGGACTGCATCATCTGGGTCTGCTCGTCGCGGGAGAGGTAGCGGCCGATGATCTCGGAATACATGCGGTTGGCCGGGACAAGGGCGCCATTTTCTTCGCGGAGGAGGCCGAGGTCCTGGACGAAGCGGTAGTCTTCGTCGTTGACCGAGGTGCCGAGGGGGCGTCCGCCGAAGATGACGGGTTCAACGATGCGGCGGACGCGTGGCTCGCGGAGGCGCTCCATGAGGCTGTCGACGTGGGTGTCGCGCCGGCGGATGATGGTTTCCTTGGCGGTTTCGACGTCGGCGGGGGTGACGGGTTCGGAATAGCGGAAGCGGTGGATTTTTTCGACGCACTCGCGGGCGATGGCGTTGGCGAGCCACGGCTGGCCGTGGGTCCAGGCCATGACGGCTTCGATGGTGCCGGGGGCGAAGGGCTGGCCGGTGTCTTCGGTGTGTTGGGCGTAGAGGGTGCAGACTTCGTCCTCGGTGAAATTGCGGAGCAGGAGGTCTTCGGTGATGACGTTGAAGGGGCTGATCTGGCCGAGGGAGTCGCCGTCGGGGCGGATTTGGGCCTTGTAGTCGCGGACATCGAGCATGCCGACGAGGGCGATGGACGAGGGGAAGGGCACCATGTCGCGGTTGACGTAGCCGTCGCGGAGCTGGCGGAGGAAGGAGATGAGGGTCGGGCCGAAGAGGCAGTCGGCTTCGTCGAAGAAGACGACGAGGGGCTTTCCGGCGCGCCGGCAGAGCATGCGGAGGGTGTCGGAGACGATGGTCGCGGTCCACGGGGGCGGCTCCTCGCGGACCATCTGCGGGGCGGGGCCGGTGCCGGTGTCGGAAGGCGGCATGAGGCCGACGGCTTCGGCGGAGCGGATGAGGAGGCCGCGGAGCTGAGGGAGGGCTTTGTCGGGGTCGCCCATGCCCTGGAGGGCTTCGAGGGTGCAGTAGATGGCGGCCATGTCGCCCTTGGCGTTGAGTTCGCGGACGAGGGCGCGGACGGCGGTGGTCTTGCCCGTCTGGCGGGGGGCGTGGATGACGAAGTACTGCCGCCGCGCGACGAGGCGGCGGATTTCGGGCATCCGGTCCAGGGCCGGGAGCATGTAGTGCTCGCCCGGGATGCAGGGACCGGCGATGTTGAAGCAGCGTTCCATGGGGGCGGGCGGCGGGGGTTACCGGAAGCACCTGCGGACGATTTCGATGACGAGGTCCTGCTGTTCGGGCGTCATCTTGTTGTCGGAGGGGAGGCAGAGGCCGCGGGCGAAGAGGTCGGCGCCGACGTCGGGGGCGCCGCCGGCGATGTAGGCGTTGGAACGGGCGCGGCCGTAAAGGCGTTCGGCGGCCAGTTTGGTGGCCAGGTGCAATGCGGAGGTCCCGCAGGAAAGCGCGACGGCATGGCGGACTCCCACCAAGGCCGCAATCTCCCTCTCCACGACGTCGATGTTGGCCCCGACCGTGGAAACCCAATTCGTGTCTATGGCTTCATCCACCCAGTGGCGCTCCTCCCCATGCATGGTGGGAGATGACAACCAGAGTTTCGTCTGGAAAGGTTCCAGGCCGGAGAAACGGGAATCATGGAGAAATTCATTCATAAACGCGGACCTCCCGGGTTTGTTCCCAGGTCAAAGGGTGGGAAAAAAGAATGGTGGGATGCAGAGCGGCTAGATACATGGCACACGAACTTGTTGGAATTGGATACAATACAACATTTTCCTTTGAATACAAGGCTGGAAGTCCGGCAGGGGAAAAGCGGATGTCCGCGGGATGGAGGTGGGCGGCGGCGGGCGGCGGGGAGGCGCGGGGCGGGTTTGGCCTTGATTTGGGGGAGGGGGGAGGGCATTGTGGAGGGGTGAGTGCGAATCTTGTACCGGAAAGGAGTTTGGCGTGATGGACAGCAGGGTGTGTGTTGCGGTGGCGTTGGCGGGGGTGTTTGCCTTGGCGGGCGGGGCTTGGGGACAGAGGATCGAGTTCCAGCGGCAGAAGTTCGACCGGTCGAGGTTCAGCCGTCCGGGGGGCGCGGCCGCGGAGGAACCGGCGGCGACGGAGCCCCCCGCCGTCCCGGCGGCGGCCCCCGTGGCAACGCCTTCGTACGGGAATGGCGAACGGCCGGCGTACGGCGGCGGGCAGGGGCAGCAGGGGCAGCAGGGCGCCTGGGGGCCGGCGGGGAAGGTGGATGCGGAGGGGAAGCTTTCGACGGGGGTGCCCGCGGCGCTCGTCGAGAAGCCGAATTTCGCGCTGGTGCCCAAGAAGTGGTTCGACAAGGCCAGCGATTACGAGAAGGCCAAGGAGCTGCAGAAGGAGACGGGGGCCTGCATCCTCGTGTATTTCAAGAATCCTTCGGATTCCAGCCAGAAAGGGCTGTGCAGTTGGTTTGAAACGAAAGCCGGGGCGTACAAGCATTGGCGGCAGGCGATGCCGTACTTCATCAAGGTGCAAATCACCCTGCCGGGCAACAACGAGACGAGGGCGCTCGCGGAGACGTTCGGGTTCAAGTCGACGCCGGCGTGGTACGTGGTTCGGCCGGACGCGCAGTTCCCCAAGCGGCTGCCGGTCATCAAGTACGGGATGGGCGGGAAGGACCCGGAGCCGATGCCGGAGAAGGAGCTGATCCTGGCGCTGCACGGGCTGTGCCCGGCGGCGTACGACGGGCTGTTCTGACGGACGGATGCGGGCGTTCTTGGCCATCGCGCGGTTGACGGCGCTGGAGGCGGTGCGGCGTCCGGTGTTTTTGCTGGTGACGCTGTGCGGGCTGGCGGGGACGTCGCTGATGCCGTTTTTGCTCCACTACACGCTGGGAGATGCACCGAGGGCGATACGGGACGGGGCGATGGGGTTGCTGTGGACGGGCGGGCTGCTGCTGGCGGCGTGGTCGGCGGCGGAGGCGCTCGGCGGGGAGCTGCGGCGGGGGACGGCGGGGGTGGCGCTGTCGAAGCCGGTGGGGAGGGGGACGTTCCTGGCCGCGAAGGCGGTCGGCGTGGCGCTGGCGGTGGCGGGGCACGGGGCGGCGTCGGTGGCGGCGATGCTGCTGGCGGTGCGCGCGGGGGCGGTGGAGTGGCATCTGGATTGGACGGCGGCCGGGCCGGCGCTCGCGGTGTTCCCGCTGGCGCTGGGCGCGGCGGCGTGGCGGAACCGGAGATGGGGGCGGCCGTTCGGGTCGGCGGCGTGCGGGCTGCTGTGGGTGGGCATGGGGGTGGCGCTGGCCGTGGCGGCGTGCCGGGCGGTGCCGTCGGACGGGGCGGTGTTCCCGCGGAACCTGGATTGGGGGATTGCGGCGGCCGGGGCGGTGGCGTGCCTTCCGGCGGTGATGGCGGCGGCCGCGGCGACGGCGCTGTCGGTGCGGTTGCCGACGGTGGGGGCGGTCGCTGTGGTGGCGGCGCTGTTCGCGGGCGGGTTGGTCGCGGATACGCTGCTGGGGCCGTGGCTGGAGGAGTCGTTCTGGGCGCGGGCGGCGTTCGCGGTGCTGCCGGACGGGCAGGCGTTCTGGCTGACGGATGCGCTGGATGCGGGGAAAGGGGTGCCGGCGGGGTATGCGGCGGGGGCGGCGGGGTATGCGCTGGCTTGGGCGGGGGCGTGGCTGGCGGCGGGGGCGTGGGGGTTCGGGCGGGCGGAGGTGGGGTGAAAGTGGAGAGGGTGGCATGATTGCAAATTTCATATTTGAAATTTCAGATTTGAAAACGGGAATGCGATGAGTGGTTGCATGAAAAATGGCGCGGCGGTGCGGGCGGCCGGGGTCTGCAAGACGTTCCGGGATTTTTGGCGGAGGCCGAGGGTGGAGGCGGTGCGGGGGGTGAGCTTCGAGGTGCCGGAGGGGTGCGTGTATGCGCTGCTGGGGCCGAACGGGTCGGGGAAATCGACGATCGTGAAGATGATCCTGGGCCTGCTTTTCCCGACGGCGGGGGAGCTGCAGGTGCTGGGGCGGCCGCCGAGGTCGGTGGAGGTCAAGCGGCGCATCGGGTACCTGCCCGAGGAGTCGCGGCTGTATCCGCACCTGACGCCGCAGGAGACGCTGGAGTTCTATGCGCGGTTGCATGGGCTGCCGGGGGACGTGGCGCGGCGCCGTATCGGGGAGCTGCTGGAGATGACGGGGCTGGTACACGCGCGGAACCGCGCGGTGGGCGGCTTCTCCAAGGGCATGGCGCGGCGCGTGGGGCTGGCCCAGGCGCTGCTGAACGATCCGGATTTGGTGCTGCTGGACGAGCCGTCGTCGGGACTGGACCCGCAGGGGGCGCGGCAGGTGAAGGATTTGATCGTGGCGCTCGGCAAGCGCGGCAAGACGGTGCTCATGACGTCGCACCTGCTGGCGGACGTGGAGGACGTGTGCTCGCGGATCGCCGTGGTGTTCAACGGGGTGCTGCTCGCGGAGGGGGCGCTGGACGAGCTGCTGGTGCGGCGGGAGCGTACGTGCATGTCGTTCCCGACGCCGGAGGAGCCGGCGCTGATGGAGCGTCTTGCGGGCGAGGTGCGGTCGGTGCTGGGGCACGAGCCGGAGGTGACGCATCCGCGGCAGGCGCTGGAGCCGTTTTTCCTGGAGCTGGTGCGCAAGGCGCAGACGCCGGGGGCCACCGGGGCGGTCCCGTCGGCGCCGCTGGCACCGTTTTTGGCGGGCGGGGATTCGAAAGGAGCTGCGGAATGAGCGGATTGACCCGCGTGGAACGCTGGGACGCGAAGCTGAAGGCGGTGTTCGACGAGATCGACCGCGAGCTGGAACAGGTGGACGGGCTCAAGCACGTGCCGCTGCATCCGGTGAGGCCGGCGGCGGGGGCTACGTCGAATCCCGAGGACGACGGGGTGCTGGAGATCGGCGCGAACTACACGGTGGGCATCGGGTCGAAGTACGGTCCGGGCTACGTGGTGCGGGTGCGGGTCGCGACGCTGGAGTCGGTGCCGGAGGAGGGGTACCGGGTGCTGGAGGAGCGCGTGGTGGAGATGCTCCGGGAGAAGCTGCCGGAGGCGTTCCCGGGGGCGGACTTGAAGGTGGACCTGGACGGGAACGTGTACAAGATCCACGGGAATTTGTCGCTGGACGGGATGTGAGGGGAGAAGGGGGCTGGGGAGGAAAGAGTTTCATGGGAAACGGATGTGGGAGAATTGTTGGGAAATCCGTTGTTTTTCCATAATCTCGCGCGATGGTCCGGGAAGCGGTGAAAAGGTGGCGTTGGTGGCCGGCCCGCTCCAGGGGGGGCGGGCGGAAACGGCGCGGATTTTCTGCCGGAGAGGTCAGGGGAAAGTGAGCGGAAACAGCAAATCGGCAATTGACAACGGCATGGGCTTTGCTAGGGTGATGCCAACCTCATAACAACACAGGAGAGAGAATATGAGAAATCGGAATCGTCGTGGTTTTACCCTGATTGAGCTGCTGGTCGTCATCGCGATCATCGCCATGCTCGCGGCCATCTTGGTCCCCGCCGTGAACAGCGCCCTGGACAGCGCGGCGATGGTGCAGACGGTTTCCAACGGTTCCAACATCTACAAGTCCGCGTTCGCCGGCCAGATGGACGACGTGGTGTTCGGCGGGAGCGCTTCCTGGCCTTCCACGGACGACGATTACGCCAGCACGTCCACGAAGTATTTCATCTACCTCGTCACGAACGACGTGATGCATGTCTCCTACGATTTCTTCTCCGCCAAGGGTTGCAACTCCTACAAGACCACCGACGAAAGCCAGTTCAAGGACGACGGCAATGCCTGGCGGCTCGTCCGCGGCCTCGATGAATGCTCCGAAGGGTTCCCCTTCCTGTTCACCAAGAACGCGAAGGACCTGAACGCCAGCTCGATCAACAGCGACTCCGGCGACATCAAGCTCTCGAAGATCGCCCCCTTCCAGGACAAGGGCATGGTCGCGGTTCTCAAGGGCGGCGCGGCGTTCTCCCTCAAGGGCGAGAAGCAGCTCAAGATCCAGAACCTGAACCCCGCCGGCAAGCAGGATGACGTCGATATCGACGTGGTCGATCCCTGATTGAACGGACAGCGTTTTCGATGGCCCGGCCGCCCGCAAGGTGGCCGGGTTTTCCGTTGCGGGGGGGAGGGGGAGAAACGACGAAGGGGACGAAACGACAAAGAGGACGGGCGGGGAAGGGAGGGAAAGAGGGGAAAAATCAGGCCGGGGGGCCGAAGTGGCGGGTGAAGACGGCGAGGGCCTGGGTTTCGAGGTCGGCGAGGGGACCGTCGTTTTCGATGATGTCGGTGGAGAGGGCGGCTTTTTCGCTGACGGGCCACTGGGAGGCGATGCGGGCGAGGGCCTGATCTTCGGTGTGGCCGCGGGCGAGGAGGCGCCGGAGCATGGTGTCGCGGGTCGCCGTGATGCAGAGGACCGCCGGCCAGGTGCGTCCGGGGCGCATGCCGCACTCGAAAAAGAGGGGGATGGCCGTGGCGCCGGGTACGCGGCGGCGGCGGATGCTTGCGGCGAAGCGGCGTCCGGCGCGCAGGATCGCCGGGTGGGTGATGGCGTTGAGGCGGGCGAGGGATTGTTCGTCGGAAAACACGATTTCTCCAAGGCGGCGGCGGTCGATGCCGCCGTCGGAGGCGAGGATGCGGGTGCCGAAGGTGCGGATGAGTTTTTTGATGGCGGCGCCGCCCGGGGCGAGGAGGGCGTGGGCTTCTTCGTCGGCATCCCAGATCTCGGCGCCCCAGCGGCGGAAGAGGTCGCAGACGGTGGATTTTCCGCAGGCGATGCCGCCGGTGACGACGAGGCAGACGGGACGGGAGGCGGTCATGGGGCGGCCTCCGGGGCGGGTGAAGGAGCGTCGGGGAGCGGCCACGGCCAAGGGGGGGCGGCGGGGGCGATGGGAGGGGCGAGGCCGTCGTCGTCGAGGGGGAAGGCGGGGTCCTCGTCGAGGGAAAGGGCGTTGCCGTCGGCATCGGCGGGCTGGACGCCGGAGGAGGAGAGGGCGGAGGCGTGGCGGAGGGTGGTGGCGGCGTCGAGGTGGGCGGGGTCGAGGCGGAGGGCGTGGGCGGCCCAGAGGGAGGCGGCGTCGAGGCGTCCGGTTTCGAAGGCTTCGGCGGCGCGGGCGGCGAGGAGGCCGGCGTCGGCGGCGACGGAGGGGGAGGTCTTGAGGCGGTAGACGCGGTATTTGATGTTGGCGAACTGCGGGGTGAAGTGTTGGAGTTCTTCGGGGCGCTGCTCGAAGAGGCGGGCGGCGGCGTTGGTGGCGGGATTCAGGGCGTCGACCATGTAGCGCATCTGGAGGCCGGGAAGGACGTCGGAGAATTCGCCCATGGAGTGGACGTAGACGGTGGCGCCCTTGGAGACCATCCAGTCGCGGAAGTCGGCCTCCGTGCCGCGGAAGAGGGCGGTGCCGTAGGCTTCGACGTCGCGGCGGATGGTGGGAGTCTCGAATTTGGGGTGCAGGACGACGGGGCATCCGCCGTAGGCCGCAATGGCGCCGCTGAGGCCGAAGTTGGCGGCGACGGGCTCGGGCGCGACGTAGCGGCGGAGGTGGTCCATCAGGGCTTCGGATTCGGCGGGATAGGTGTAGGGGCGGCCCCAGCGGAGGGGGGTGATGCAGGGTTGGGAGAGTTCGATGCCGAAGGCGGCGAGGAGGAGGACGAGGGTGGTCAGGCGTCCGCCGAAGCCCGTGCGCGGCCAGAGGGCGCCCGCGGCGAGGCCGACGAGGATGCAGGCGAAGAGGGAAAGCCAGACGTGGAAGCGGAAGAAGAGGATGAAGGCGAGGAGGGAGACGAGCCAGGAGGCGGAGAGGAAGGCGAGGAAGGGGGTGTCGGTCTTGGAGGGGCGGAGGGCAAAGCGGGCGGCGGGGATGGCGAGGGCGGAGAGGAGGAGGAGCGCGGGGAACCATTCCCAGACGCTCATCCAGGACGTGGAGTTGAGGGCCGGGGCCCAGAGAATGCGCTGCTCAAAGGTGAGGAGGGCGGGGTCGTCGGGGCGGCAGTTGAGGAAGCGGAGTTTGGCGGCGAGGAGGGCGCCGAAGTGGCTGTAGGAGGAGGCGAAGAGGGAGGAGGCGGCGATGGTGGCGGCCAGTACCGTCGCGGCGGCGCCCACGCGTTCCCACCAGCGGCCGCGCTGCACCATTGGGATGCCGGTAAACACCGCCGCCCATACGGCGCCGAATACGGGCGAGCCCCAGAAGCCGTGCGCCCGCAGATAGGGATTGCTAGCGGCAACCGCGGTCAGGCACGCCGCAAGGGGAATGGCCCCGTGCAGCCAGCGGCGGCGGTCCAGGCGTCCCGCCAGCGCCGTCACGAGCATGGTTAGCGCGACCAGTCCCAATGCGTACTGCACGAGGTCCCAGAGGCAGAGGGCGGCGGCCATCAGGAGGGCGGAGAGCCATCCGGAAAGGGCGGCGGAGCGGGCCGTTGCGCGGCCGCGCCAGAGGCGGGCCATGAAGGCCAGGGACCAGACGACCAGGGGCAGGGCGTCGTTTTCGTGGGAGAGTTCCTGCCCGGTGGAGCGGGCGACGGCGGATATGGACACGGCCCAGAAGGCGGCCGCGACGGCGCCGCCCGCCCAGCCGCCGCCCGCCCAGCGGACGAGGCAGAAGAGTCCGGCGACGGACACGGTGCAGAACCAGAGGAGTTCGAGCCAGCGGATTTTGTCGGCGAGGGGGAGCGTTCCGGGCCAGGCGCGGGCGGCGGCGGCGAGGGCGTACTCGGCGCCGGATGAGTCGGTGGCGCGGGTGTCGATGCCGTCGGGCCAGCCGATGGCTCGGTCGAGGGACGGGAGGGCGCCGTCGCGGTAGGCAAGCTGGATGCGGCGGTAGGCGAGGGCGCTTTCGAGGGTGAAGGGGACTTCGCCGTCCGGGGTGAGGGCGCGCTGGGCGTTGAACACGTGGCGGCGGGTGGCGACGGCGCCGGTCGCGATGAGCGCGGCGAGGAGAAGCCAGAGGATTCGGCGGAGACGGGGAGAGGGCGTGCGCATGGGTCAGAAGAGGCTGAGTTGCCGGGGCGCGGGTGCGGCGGGTGCGGGAGGCGGCGGGGGCGGGGGCGGGGGGGCGTCGGTCTTGCGGAGTTTGTGCATGCCGTGGCGGGCGAAGAAGTCGTCGAGGGCGGCGGTGTCTTCGTCCGGGGTGGGGATGTCGGGCCAGGCGGGGACGCCGGGGACGTCGCGGTCGAGGACGACGAGTCCGACGTTGAGGCGGGCGGTGGCGGCGCCGGTTTGGATGGTTTCGCGGAGGTGGGCGGATTCGATTTCGGCGGCGCGGGCGAGGCAGGATTCGAGGGTGCCGAAGCGCTCGAGCAGCTTGGCGGCGGTCTTGGGGCCGATGCCGGGGACGCCGGGGATGTTGTCGGCGTTGTCGCCGATGAGCGCCAGCCAGTCGACGATCTGGTCGGGGCGGACGCCGGTCTTGGCCAGCACGCCGGGGGCGTCGAGTTCCTGCTCGGTCTTGGCGGGGGCGACGAGGCGTATGCGGTCGGAGACGAGCTGCATGAGGTCCTTGTCGCCGGTGGCGATGCGCACGAGGGTGCCGGCGGCGGCGGCGCGGTCGGCGAGGGTCGCCAGGACGTCGTCGGCTTCCTGGCGGTCGATGCGGACGGAGGGGATGCCGGCGAGCGCGAGGTACTCGTTGACGAGCGGAAGCTGTGAGCGGAGGTCATCGGGCATGGGCGGGCGCTGGGCCTTGTAGGCGGGGCAGAGGGCGAGACGGCGTTCGGGGCTTCCGCCGTCGAAGGCCGCGACGGTGCGGGAGGGCTTCCACCACGCGCGGAGCTGGCGCACCATGCGGACGAAGCCGAAGAGGGCGTTGGTCGGTTCGCCCGCGGGGCCCGTGAGGCCGCGGACGGCGTAGAAGGCGCGGTAGACGAGGGCGAGGCCGTCGAGGAGGAGGATGGAGTCGGAGTTCATGGTGGCGTTGTAGCGCGTTCGGGGGCGGGCAGGAAGACAAAAGAGTGGCGAGAGACGCGCCAGCGGCGCGAGTGACAAGTGACCAGTGACAAGTGACAAGATGCGGTGGCGCGCCTTCTGGCGCGCGGAAACGGGAGAACAGAGGGGGTGGATGCGCTGCACGCGGCGGGGGGGGCAGGTCCTCTTGGGGGCGGGAGGGGGGCGGAAGGGGCAGGGGAGAGGGCAGGTGGAGAGGGGGATTGTTTTCTTGGGAGGAAGGATGTGGAAAAATCGATGGGAATCGAAAGGTTTTCCGTAATTGCAAAAGTGGGCGGAAGGGGGCAGATGGGGGCGGAGAGGGGGGAGGAGAGGGGGGCACAAAGGACGGGGACTGGGCCCCCGAGGCCCCGGGCGGGGTGTCAGCCGACAAGGAGGTGCAGGGTGGTGACGGCTTTGGGGCCGAAGCGGGATTGGAGGCGGCGGAGAAGTTCTTGCTGGAGGGGGCCGCGGAGTTCCATCAGGAGCATGGGGTGGTCGAGGCGGAGGGTCAGGGTGCCTTTTTCGAGCTTGATGGGCTCGGTCAGGCGGCAGAGCGGCGCGCCCGCGATGTCAGGCCAGGCGTTCTGGACGGCGCGGAGGTCGGCGGCTTCCTTGAGGTGGAGGCCCTCCAGGGCCGCGGGGATGAGGTCGGATAGGGGTTGTGCGGGGGCGGAGGGGTAGGGGGGGATGGCGTCGGGGCCGAGGCCGTAGCGCTCGCAGTGGACTTGCCATTGGCCGCGGGTGCGGTGGAGGTAGCGGTTGCGGCGGTCGGAGTCGTTCATGGGGGGGCTAGGTATCTAGGTTTCTAGGTATCTAGGTTTCTAGGGGGAGGGGGAGTGGGGGCGGATGTAGTCGTCGGGGGGTGGGGGGGGGACGGGGCGGCGGCGCTGGCGGACGACTTCGTAGAGGAGGATGGTGGCGGCGGCGGCGACGTTCAGGGAGTCGGCCTGGCCCAGCATGGGGATGCGGACGAGGTGGTCGGCGCCCTCCATCCAGGCGTCGCTGAGGCCGAACTGTTCGGCACCGACGATGACGGCGACGGGGCCGGTGAGGTCGATGTCGGTGTAGAAGGGCTCGGCGTGGGGGGAGGCGGCGACGGTGGCGATGTGGTGGGCGCGGAGCCAGGCGATGGTTTCCTGCGTGGTGGCTTCGGCGACGGGGACGGTGAAGAGGGTCCCGATGGAGGCGCGGACGACGTTGGGGTTGTTGATGTCGGTGCAGCGGTCGCAGACGATGAGGGCGTCGGCGCCGGCGGCGTCGGCGGTGCGCAGCATGGTGCCTAGGTTGCCCGGTTTTTCGATGTGTTCGCCGACGACCAGGAAGGGGTTGTCGGGGAGGACGAGGTCGAAGAGGGTGCGCCGGATCTGGGGGCAGAGGGCGAGGAGGCCTTCGGGACGGTCGCGGTAGGCAATCTTCATGAAGACGGGTTCGGTGCATTCGGTGACGGCGGCGCCGGCGGCGCGGCAGCGTTCGACCAGGACGGGCTCGTTCTTGCCCTGGTAGAGGGACGGGCAGTGGAAGAGGCGCAGGACGGGGACGTGGTTGTCGAGGGCGCGCTTGACTTCGCGGTAGCCTTCGACGATCAGCCGGCCGGAGTCGTCGCGGTGGGACCGCTGGCGGAGGCGGACGACTTCCTTGACGAGCGGGTTCTGGAGGCTCGTCAGGAGGGGGGATGGGGCGGGGTGGGGGGCGGGATGGCTCACTGGGCGGATTTTTCGAGGGCCTGGGCGAGGTCGGCGAGGATGTCGTCGATGTGTTCGATGCCGACGGACAGGCGGATGAGGTCGGCGGGGATGCCGGCGGCGGCGAGTTGTTCGTCGGTGAGCTGCCGGTGGGTGGTGGAGGCGGGGTGCAGGAGGCAGGTGCGGGCGTCGGCGACGTGGGTGAGGATGGCACCCAGCCGCATGGAATCCATGAGCTTGGTGGCGGCGGCGCGGCCGCCCTTGACGCCGAAGGAGACGACGCCGCAGGTGCCGCGCGGCATGTATTTCTGCGCGAGGGCGTGGTAGGGGCTGGAGGGGAGGCCGGGGTGGTTGACCCACGCGACGCGGGGGTGGTTCTCCAGGAATTCGGCGACGGCCAGGGCGTTGCGGACGTGGCGCTCCATGCGCAGGGGCAGGGTCTCGAGGCCGAGGTTGAGGACGTAGGCGGCGAGGGGCGTCTGGGCGGTGCCGAGGTCGCGCATGAGCTGGGCGCGGGCCTTGACGATGTAGGCGGAGGGGCCGAAGGCGTCGGTGTAGACGAGGCCGTGGTAGGAGGGGTCGGGTTCGGTCAGGCCGGGGTATTTTCCGGAGGCTTTCCAGTCGAAGCGGCCGGAATCGACGATGACGCCGCCGGTGGTCTGGGCGTGGCCGTCCATGTACTTGGTGGTGGAATGGACGACGATGTCGGCGCCGTGCTCGAAGGGGCGGCAGAGGGCCGGGGTCGGGAAGGTGTTGTCTATGACGAGCGGCACGCCGTGGGCGTGGGCGACGGTGGAGAGCTTGGCGAAGTCGGCGACTTCGAGGGACGGGTTCGTCACGGATTCGGCGAAGAGGGCGCGGGTGTTGGGGCGGAAGGCGGCCGCGATCTCGTCGGCGGAGGCGGAGGGCGGGACGAAGGTGGTCTCGATGCCCATGCGCTTCATGGTCACGGCGAAGAGGTTGAAGGTGCCGCCGTAGATGGCGGAGGAGGCGACGAGGTGGTCGCCGGCGCCGAGGAGGTTGAAGACGGCCAGGAAGGACGCGGCCTGGCCGGAGGAGGTGAGCATGGCGCCGATGCCGCCTTCGAGGGCCGCGATCTTCTTTTCGACGTAGTCGAGGGTGGGGTTGCCGAGGCGGGTGTAGAAGAAGCCGGGCTCGGCCAGGTCGAAGAGGCGCGCCATCTGCTCGGAGGAGTCGTAGTGGAATGTGGTGGACTGGTAGATGGGCATGACGTGGGGGTCGCCGTTGCCCGGGCGCCAGCCGGCTTGCAGGCAGAGGGTTTCGATGTGGTCGGTGGGGGGGAGTTGGCTCATGGAGAGGGTCCTTTCGGGGTTCGGGTGGGTGTTGTAGCGCGCGGGGGGGCGGATGGGAAGCGAAAAGAGGGCGGGGAAGACGGGGGGTAGCCGGCCGACGGCCGGCTGGCAGGAGGAGAGGGGGGTGCCCGTGCCAGTGTTGCCCGGGCCACAAGGCCCCGGGCTGGTGCCCGCGCGATTTTTCCGTTGAGGAACGGGGGGAGGCGTGCGACATTCGGGGCAATGGTGCGAGGCGGCCGGCGGGGTCGGCGCGGTGGCGCGGAAAGGGTGTAACCTCCCGCAGCACGACCTCCGGCGCGTCGGTCACCATGGACACGGGCCACGACGAGGCGGGGTTCGTCCGCAAGCTGGAGGAGATGATCGTGCGCCTCTCCGCCAACCACAACCCGCTTCCGGAGGAGATGGCCGTGCGCCGCGAGTTCAAGGAGCTTGCGACGCAGGAAGCCCGCGAGCGGTGGATCGGCCGCCTCATGGAGGCGGCGGTCGACTCCTCGGCCCGGCGCTTCATGTACAAGGCCGTCGGGCGGGTCCTGGAGAACGCGGGCCTGGACGCCGGCCGGCTGATAGCGCCGACCACGAACTCCCTGCGCGCCTTGACTGCAATCGATTGCAATCGTCAAAAACGGCCGCGCTCCGTCCTTTCTCCTCCGTGCCTCTGTGTGAGGCCCTCCCTCCGCAGGCTTCCCGCCCGCGCACTCCCGCCCCCATTGGACATTCCCCATTGGAATTGGCAACACTTCCCCATTGGCAACATTTCCGCCCTGAACGCCGTCCGCTCCGCGAAACCCCGGGGGCGCGGGCGGCCCGCCCGCGTTTCGGCGATGCGGCTTCCAGCCGTGTTGACGGAAGAAGGGAGAAAAATGTTGGCGGGAAGCCTGTTTGTTTGGGCTTGCGGGGCTCAGTGGCAGAGGTGAGAGGAGCGGAACAACCTTGGTATTTGTTGTCAACTTGAATCGCACAACCTTGATGTTTGTCGAATAATTTTTTAAAACAACCTTGATTTCCATCCGGTTGGTGTGTTTTAATCGGCGTGGTCACGAAGGAAGGATGGCATGGCAAGCATGAAGCGAAAACTCGAAGACAAGCTGGCAATCTGGAAGGAGAGGCCGAATCGCCATCCCCTGGTGTTGCGTGGCGCAAGACAGGTCGGCAAGACCTATCTCGTCCGCGAGTTCGCCCGTTCTTCCTTCGCGCATTTCGTGGAAATCAACTTCGAGGAAGACGCGTCGCTCGTCAAACTCTTCGAGTCGAAGAATCCCGAGGTGATTTGCGAGTTGATTGCGGCAAGATTCTCGGTTCCCGTCAAGGACGGAGAGACTCTGCTGTTCCTCGACGAATTGCAGGCCGCCGAACCGTATGTGTTCGAGTCGCTGAGATACTTTTACGAAAAGCGGCCCGGACTCCATGTCGTGGCGGCGGGGTCGCTTCTGGAATTCATGCTCGACGCGGCGGCGCAGGACGGCAAAAAAGCCTTTCCGATGCCAGTGGGCCGGATCGAATACATGCATCTTGCGCCGCTCGACTTCGAGGAGTTCCTTGTCGCGGCGGGCAAGACGGGACTCGTGGATTGGCTTGGCCGGCATTCGGCCGGCGATGCGGTCCCGGACGCCTTGCACAACGAGTTGTCGCTTTGGTTCAGGCGCTATCTCGTGGTCGGGGGCATGCCCGCGGCGGTCAAGGCGTATCTGTCCGGCGGACTCGAGGAAGCCGAGCGCGAGCAGGACGCGATTTTGACCACCTACCACGACGATTTCCCCAAGTACGGCAGGAGGGCGAACGCGGAACTGCTGCAAAAGGTGTTTCTGGCGGTTCCGCAGATGCTGGGAAAAAAGATGATTTATTCGCACATCGACCGGGAAGAGAAGTCGAACGACATGTCCAAGGCGTTTTCGCGCCTTGCGCTCGCCCGGATCGTCGCCAAGGTTTGCCATGCCCCGGCGAACGGCATCCCGATTGGGGCCGGAGCGGACGCGGCCTCCTTCAAACCGCTGTTTCTCGATGTCGGGCTTGCCTGCCACACCGTGGGGTTGCGGCTCGACGATTTCATCGACGAAAAAGACTTCATGCTGGCGAACAAGGGCGCGATATGCGAACAGTTCGTGGGGCAGCATCTGCTCCATTCCGGCAAAGAATACGAAACGCCCGCGGCCTATTGCTGGATGCGGGAGGCGAGAAACTCCTCCGCCGAAGTCGACTACCTTGTCCAATCGGGGACGGACATCGTGCCCGTGGAAGTCAAAGGCGGAAAGACGGGGAGCCTCAAGTCGCTTCTTTTCTTCCTGAACGAGAAACACGGGGATTTCGCGGTCCGTTTCAACACCGACAAGCCCTCGCTTCTCGTTGATGCCGAAGTCGCGGACAACCTGGGCCGCACGTGCCGCTATTCGCTCCTGTCGCTTCCGATGTACATGGTCTGCCAGCTGAAACGCCTTGTCCGCGACGCGAAGCAGAGAATCCGCATGCAAGACCATGAGAAATGACGGCTCACGCGGAGGGAGGGTGTGGCTCCGTCCGCGCCGGGGGAGAAGAGCGGGATTGGAATTGGCAACACTTTCCCATTGGCAACATGAAAAGAGTTTCTGGCCTCGAAACGCGTCGCGGTCAGCGAAAGCCGCCGCTTTCCGCTTTCCCATGCATGGGCGGAGGTTTGCAATTTGTCGGGCGATGGTGTAATTTTCCGGTACGTGACGTGTAGTCGGTCAAGGAGAAGGACGAAACATGACATTCGAAGATTTGGTGGCGGCGTTTGCCGAAAAACTGGGAATCGGGGGGCTGAACCGCGAGGATGGGGTCTGCGCGGTGGAAATCGACGGCATGGGCGTGTCGATCGTCCACGTCGCGGAAGCGGACGCGGTCGTGCTCCACGGCACGGTCGGCGACGCGCCGCCGGAGGCGGAGGGGCGCTTCTCGGAAATGCTTCTCCGGGCGAACCACATGTTCGACGGCACGTCGGGCGCGACGTTCTCGCAGGACGCCGTGACGAAGCGGTATGCCCTGCAGCGCTCCCTCCCGCTCGCCCTCCTCGATGCGGATTCCCTCGCCACGGAGCTGGAGAAGTTCGCCAACTCGCTGGAGCGCTGGAAGAAGCTGCTGGAGGATTTCCGCCCCGGGGCCGCGGAGGGGGCGGCGCAGGGCGCCGGCGGCGACGAGCCCGCGCCGCCGTTCGGCAACGGCTATTTGAATGTCTAGACAGAACACGGCAACATCCATCGACAAACCCCGGAGCAACAAGCCATGGCAATCGACCTTTCGAGAATCAACATCTCCCTCGACCAGTTCCAGAAGATGGCGACCGGCGACTACAACGCCGGCGAGGTGGCGCTCAAGAGCCAATCCAAGCTCACCAAGATCAACAACCACGTCCACCGCCTGGGCGCGAACACGCAGGCGATTTCCCACGAGGAAGTCCTGGCGATCAAGAACGCGTTCGTGAAGGCGCTTGCCGCGAACGGCGTGGGCGGCGACGAAATCAACCAGATCCGCAAGGAGCTGGGGCTGGCGCCCGACGAGACGGCGCCGAAGGCGCTGGCCGGGCGTTCGCTCAAGCCGCTGTCGCGCCAGCAGATCCGCGACATCATCGACCGCAACGCCGCCGCCATCAACGCCGCGCGCGCCGAGCGCGGGGAGAAGGCGTTCAAGACGTCGGCGCAGCTCTACGGGACCAACCCGACCACGTTGCACAACCTCGAGCAATACCGCCGCGCGGCGAGCGACTCCGTCCACCGCACCATGATGGAGTCGGAGGAAATCGCGAATTTCCAGAAAATC
>JAFYAC010000115.1 GCA_017540905.1 Kiritimatiellia bacterium
CCCCTACGCGCCGGGGCGCCACGCCGCCCTCCGCGACCGACTCGACGCCGCCCCCGAGCCCGCCGCCCTCTGGCCCCAGTGGACCCCATGGCTCCTGAACCGCCCCCTGGCCGCCCACAACGCCTCCACCGAAAAAAAGATTCTGCAACACCTCGCCCCATTGCACCGCTTCGGCCCCTGGCTCGACACCCTGGTCCTCGCCCGCCACCTCCTGCCGACGGCCACCGACCACACCCTCTCCGCCGCCTGCACCGCCCTGGGCCTCCTCGACCGCCTCTCCGTCCTCTGCCCCGGCCGCACCTGGCACGACGCCCTCTACGACGCCTTCGCCTCCGCCCTCCTCCTCGAACACGCACTGAAAACTCCCCCCTTCGACACCCTCCCCCTCCCCGTCCTCTCCACCCTCCGCTGAACCTTCCCCTCCCCTTTCTTCCTCCCCGAAAAAATCCCGAAAAAAAACTTGACCCCCGGCATGCACACGCTATAGTGCAAGAAATCGTTGATGGAGGCGTAGCTCAGTTGGAAGAGCAGCTGACTCTTAATCAGCGGGTCGTGGGTTCGAGCCCCTCCGCCTCTACCATCTTCAAATCCTTGGAACCACTCCCTCCTCCCTCTTGTTCCGAGGATTTTTTTTGCCCTGGCGTTGTCCGTCAACCCCCTAGGTTTCATGCAAAGTTCGCCAAGTTCGCCAAGTGTGCGGGAGGACGGAGAAAGGGAAGGGCCATGACTGGGGGGACGGACGCCCCCGTCCGTCCATGGGGGGGAGAGCGCAAAGATTGCGAATTTGCGCTTGATGATGGCACGGAAGAAAGGCATTCTGCACACGAAAAGGTTTTCGCTCTTTGACACCACGAATATCCTCCGCCCCTTGGCAAATCCCCCCTGTCCCCAACCGCTTGGTTCCATTGTTTTTCTTTGGAAATCAACAGGATGAAAATTTCGGCTTTGCCATAGATCACTTTTTGAGGGTGGAAAACGGCTACGTGGATGCGGACATCGAGCACGTGCTTTGCCATAGATCACTTTTTGAGGGCAGGAAAACTTGTTCGCGCGGGTGTAGAACCATTGCTTGCTTTGCCATAGATCACTTTTTGAGGGCGGGAAAACCGGCCCCAAAAAAGACCCGACTGGGCCTTCGCTTTGCCATAGATCACTTTTTGAGGGCGGCCAGAAGGCCACAAAGGGGCTCACCAAAGCAAGGTTTGCATGGGGAGTTTTTCCGTGGGTTGGCGTTTGGCTGGGGAACCTTGGATGGAATAGGCTCGTTCCCACTGCGCCCGCGTAACGAAAAGGGCGCGGATCGAGCCTTCGGACGGGACGGCGGCTTCCAGTCTTTTCAGGTGGGTCATCTGGCGGGAAAACGTGACGCAGGGGCGGGCGTAGACGCTCCACTGGATCATCTGGTATCCGTCATCGAGAAGCCATTTGCGGAATTGAGTGGCCGCCTTCCGCTGTGCCGGGGAGAGGACCGGCAAATCGAAGCATACCGGCAGACGAGCTGCCGGTTTTTCACGGAGAGGACGGCGCCGGATTCGGAGATGTCGACGAAGTGGTAGGACACAGGCGGATGCCGGTGTAACGGGGTTCGAGGACTTTCATGCCGTCGCGCAGCATCGTGGCGAGGGCCGCGTTCACACGGGAACAGGGACTGCCGCTGACGGCTTTGATTGCGTAGGGGACGACGATGTCCAAGGCGATGCCGCCATCGTTGTTCTTGACCGATTTGACGCGCCAGACGCCTTTGTAAGTGCCTTTGGGGACGGATATGATGTCGCCGTTGCGGAGGATGGGAATCCGGCCTTTTCCGGTCAGGCCACCAATCGTTTTCCAGACCTTGAAAACGGGGATAACCGTAGGTACGGGAGCCAGGACGGCTCCGAAATTGCCATCCCGCTGGAGGACGCCTTTGAGGGCCTTGAGTTTGCCGCGGCCTTTCTGGGGGTTCAAGCCAAACACGGCCGCTTTCCTGACTTTCTTGGGTTTTTCGCCTCTCTGGCGGATGGTGACGTAATCGCCCTCGACCTTTACGACGCCCCATGTGTTCTGCTGGACCTTCATTCCCCGCCGTGTCTGCGGCTGGTGGACGACTACGCGGTTTTCGCCGAAGGCCCGTGCGATGGAATCCTCGAGGGGCGCGGGGATGTCCACCAGATGCGGTGCCCGCTGCGCGGAAAAGCGGAACAGCCCCGTGGTGCGCAGGGCATCGGCTTCCTCGGGAGAGACCCGCCGCTTGCAGGCGACGGCCCAGAACGCGCCGTCGACGGGCAGCAGGGCCGCGGCAAGGCCGAGGGTGACGGCATCGACGGCGTGGTGCATGTGGGAGATGTTGCGGATTTCCGACTTGTGGCGCAGTTCGCCGTTCTCGTCGAGGAGGCGCTTGTCCGAGCGGGCGAGCAGGCCGAGGAGGTTCCACTGCATGCGGAAGAAAGCGGTGGCGCGTCCGGGGACGGAGACAATGCGGGGCATCCGTCCGCAGTTCTGGAAGCAGCCGCGGATGGCCTTCGCGGCAAGGGCGGTGATGTGGGAGGTGCGGGTGAGCATGCCCTCGGTCATCCCCGCTTCGTCCGCTTGGAGGCGCAGGAGGTTTTCCTTGCGGCGTTCCCGGCGGCGGCGGTCGTCGGGGAATTTCGCGGAAGGGAGTTTTTCGACGAGCGCGCGGTAGCGGGCTTCGTCGAGCACGACGAGGTTTTCCCGTCCCGGGACCCGCTGCCCGCCGAACTCGCGGACGAATTCGAGGCCGGAGCGGTTGCCCTTGAGGCGGTTGACTTCGGTGTAGGTGAGCACCAGCGAGTCGAGGGAATCGGCGGCCCGTTGGGAGCGGGGGAGGATGTGGTCGCGGTCGACGTTCCGGGCGACGATGTCTTCCAAGGCGTAGATGGCGCCGGCGTAGGGACAGGTATAGGCCATGTCGTCCGCGATCCGGGCTCTGCGGATGAGACCGGCCGATACCCGGTTGACGTCGCAATGGAGGTGTTCGGCCACCGCCTTGGCGGCGCGCCTGTGCTGGGCGGTGCGGAGGGTCAGTTCACTCTCGATTTCCTTGTTCGTCTTGCCCGAAAGGTCCTTGAGGTCGCGGGCGGTTTCGATGGTGACCTGGGCGACGCGGGCGGGATTGTTCTCGGCATAGTCGTGGATGATGTCCCTGAGCAGGCGGAGGAGAATCTTGATGCGGTAGCGGACGAGGTGGTTGTCTGTCGCGGCATCGATCTGCGATTCGGGGAGGATGTCCTCCTTGGTGGCGTCGCGGTAGAGGCAGCCGCCCTGTTCGCGCGGGTCGCGTCCGGCCAACGCCTCGGCGGCGGCCTGGGCGAGGACCTTGCGCGAATACGGCGCGCGTCCGGCTGGAAGGGCCGCCGCGATGGGGGCATCGAGGCGTTCTTCCGCCGATTTGGATTTTCCGCGGCCGCGGCCCTTGCGGTTGCCTTCGAGGAGTTCCCGCTCGAATTCTTCGCGGCGGCTTTCCGGCAGCAGCGACACCACGTCCCGCACATGGAAGGTTTTCCCGCGGAAGAGGCGGTGGGCCAGCTTCTTCGCGGTTTCCGGCTCCAGCCATTCGAGGAGCTTGGCCTTGTGGAGGGCGTGGAGGCCGGGGTAGCAGACCAGCGATTTCTCGGCTTCGGGGGCGAGCAGGAGGGCGTCGGCGTTGCTCTCCTTTTCGCCCGTGGCTTCCGCGAGGGCTTTCTTGTAGTCCCCTTTCGTGAAGCCGCCGACGGCCTTGACGCGCTCCGTCATCGCATGCCGCTCGGCCGCCGTCAGGGGGCGGTTCCCCGTCCCGACGCGCGTGTTCGCCAGCATCATCGCCCAGCGGTACTCCAGGAATTCCGGCGTCGCCTTCAACGGGAGCTTTTCGCCGCTGACCGGGCACGTCCCGATGATGCGGTTCTCGAAGCGCGGGGCCAGCTGCCCGAAGAGGATGCCGCCCCAGTAGCGGGCCGGAACCCGGAAGGGCAGGTCGTCGCGCCCGCGCAGGCACGCCGGTTCGCGTACCGGATTCGCCGTCAGGACGTGGATCAGGTCGCCGTCGAGGCCGGGCAGCTTGCCGACATGCGCTTCCAGGATTCGGAGCGCCTCCGCCTCCACGACCGACCGGTCGAACGACAGGTTCAGACCCTTGAACCGCTTGCGCGACGCCGCCACCTCGCCTGCCGGGTCGATGCCAAGATAGGCGCAAACCGTCTCCGCCATCGTCGATGTCCCGGCGTCCGCCATCGCCTGGCGGGCGGCCTGGTTCTTCTTGCTGTCTTCCGGGTCCACGCCCCGGCCGCTGCGGAGGCAGGAGAGGGCGTTGCCGTCGTATCCCCGGTTGTGGGCGTACCAGCGCAGCACGCACCAAAGCTCCTGCCAGGACAGCACCTTGCCGTTCAGCGCGGCGGCGGCCAGTTTCCACGGGGATGCCGTCATGTTCGCGTCCAGTTGCGAGTCGGAGAGCACGCCATTGGCAATCAGAAGCGCCTTCATCCGCGCAATCCGCTGGCGCGTCGCCCGGATGTGCCGCCGTTGGCGGCGGAACGCCCGCCGCTGGCTCGCCAGACAGTCGTCCGCCTGGAATAGCACCACGCCCGTCCCCAGAACCCGGAAGTCCGCTTTGTCCTTCCGCCCGTGGGCCGTCACTGCCCATCCGATGGAGGCATGCCCCACGTCCAGATGGATGCCAAGCGTTTCCTTCGTCCCCACCCTTATCCCGCTTTTTGCGGGGAAGCAGATGGCGGGAGATTTACGAGAAGCCGGGGAGGAGGGGTGTCAGGCTTGGAGGCCTTCTTTTTGGGGGGCGGCCCGTGATGCAACGGATGGCGGTCATCCGCAACAGCTCCC
>JAFYAC010000131.1 GCA_017540905.1 Kiritimatiellia bacterium
GCGACAAAGCGCGGCCCTCCCCGTGGAGAGCGTACCGAGCCGCATCCTGGGAGGGCCCGGCTTCGTCCGGGCCGTGTCCACAGGGCGCTTCAGGGGCATGCCTGAAACACCCCGGTCGCGCGGCCGCGACAAAGCGCGGCCCTCCCAAGACGGCCACATTGTTTCGGGACGCTCTTTGGGAAACGGCTGGGAGGTGCGGCTTTCAGCCGCGCCGCTGGATGGGAGTTTTTGGGGAGAACATGGTTCTTCGGATAGTGGACGGGGAGGATTGCCGGGAGATCGTGGAGAGATATTCGGAGAATGGAGAGTCCGCGAGCATTCGCCCCCCTCCGAGAGGGTGGTACCGCCCGGAGGAATATGGCTTGTGGATTGCGAGCGCGGAGCGGAAGGAAAGGGCGGCGGGGGAGTAATGCGGATGGCCGTCGATGCAGGCTTTCGCATGGTCTATCCGCAGAGGGATTGTTTCGTTTGTTGGCGGTGGAAAGTCGTGACTGGCGCGACGGCCGACCGCAGTACTCCCCCCGTCGCGGCCCTTGCCGCTTGTCTTTTGCCATGCATCCGCCTTCCATTCATGGCCGCGCCACCCCCTTCTCGGAGGGGGGAGTGTCCTGTCGCCCTCCTTGTGCTTTGCATGGCTCTGGTTTTTTTTGAAAAAAAGGGTTGCATTGGGACGTGGATGTGCTAGAGTGCGCACTGTTCCTTACGGGAGCGAGCGTAGCTCAGTGGTAGAGCGCCACCTTGCCAAGGTGGCTGTCGTGGGTTCAAGTCCCATCGCTCGCTCCAATTTTTTTTGCCCTGCGCCGGGCGCTACGGTTCGCGCGGCCAGGGGGCGAGGTACGGGAGGGTGGCTTCGACGGTGCCCTGGAAGTCGTGGGGCAGGTTGCACGCCGTGGAGTCGTAGTCCTGCCACGTGGCGCCGTTGAGGGTGACGCGGTCGGGCAGGCCCGTCATGGGCCAGCGGAGGCGGTAGCCGGAAGGGGGGCGGGCGTCGCCGCCGATGGTGGCGGTGAAGCGGTCTTCGCTCCAGCGCGCCGCCAGGTCGAGCGCGCCGAACTGGGTCGGCATGTGTTCCACCCGCAGCCCGTCGCCGTACTGCAACCACTCCATGGGCGGGCCCTGGAGGAGGTCGAGGCGGTTGCCGCGTTCGTCGGCGATGAGGGTGCGGACGGCGATGAGGTAGGCGGCCGCGGCCAGGGTGTCGGGCATGTTGCCGGAGGGGTCGCGGCGGCGCGGGTCGGGGGATACGCTGTCGGGCCACGTGTGCCACCGGAGGGGGGTGCGGCACTCGAGGCGTTGGGCGAGGAATTCGCGCGCGTAGTCGCCGCGGCCGAGCCGGGCGTAGGGGATGGACAGGAGAGGCTCGGCGGCGGCCGAGGCCGGGGCGTTGGTCGCGTCGAGGCGGTCGAGGAAGGCCGCGTAATGGCCGTCGAGGGTGCTCTGGATTTCCCACGACTCGGCCAGGGAGGGGTCGGAGCAGGGCCAGGAGAGCAGCAGCGCCGCGGGCAGGGAGGGGACGGGTCGCTCGGGGGAGTCGGGGATGCCCGGCGCGGGCATGGCGTCGATGGAGGTGCGCAGGGAGGTGCGCAGGGAGGCGCGGAGCTGGCGGTATTCGTCGGCCATCCAGGCGGCGTCCTCGTCGCGGCCGAGGATGCCGGCGGCGGCGGCGCCCTCGCGCCAGGCGTTCAGGGCCCAGAGGAGGGCGGCGTAGGGGTGTCGGCCGGAGGAGTCGGGCGGGAGGAGGCCTTCGTGGGGCCCCGCGCCCGGGCCGAGCGGCAGGGTGCGGCGGGTGCGGGCGAGGAGGCCGGAGGCGGAGGCGGCGCGGCGGCGTTCGTCTTCGCGCAGGCGGGAGAGGCGCTGGAGGACGAGGCGGAGGGTCGGGTACATCTCGGTCAGCAGGGCCGTGTCGCCCGTGAAGCGGTGGGTTTCGAGGAGCATGAACGCGAACAGGCCTTCGGCCTCGCCCGGCGGCAGCGGCACCGCCGCCGGGTCGGCCTGCCCGCTGGCCAGCAGCGCGGAGGGCGGCAGCCCGTTGGTCCCGACCGCCGCCGCCACCGCCCCCAGGCAGAGGCGCGCGGGGCCGGGCGCCCCCGCCCGCAGCAGCGCCGCGGTGCGCATCGCCACGGTCTGCAGCGGCTCGGACACCGTCGGCGCCGGCAGGCACTGGAGCCAGCCGGACTGCGCGCGCAGGGCTTCCATCGCGTCGGGGCGGTCGATGCGCGGATCGAGCCCGCGGGTGTGGTCGGACCAGTCCAGACGCGCTTCGTCCCACGCCGCCTCGAAGTCCGGGAAGGGCGAAGGCGCCTCCCCCTCCGGCGGCGGCGCGGGCGCGCGCCCCGTCCACGCGAGGAGGCGGGTGCGGCCGCCGGGCGCGAGGTTGAAGCTGATGCCGCACACGGCGCTGACGAGCCCGTCGGTCCGCTGGACCGAGGCGTTGGTCGGCCAGCGGGCGGAGGGGAGGTAGCGCACCGCGTCGCCGCCGTCCGTGAAGGGCGCCGCGCCGACCGCCAGCGGCCCGTCCTCCGCCAGCAGGCTGTACAGCGTGGTGCGGTTGACCGAGAGCGCCCGCGGGGCGCGCGGATCCTTCACGTCCGGGAACCGCACGTCCTGCACGGGCGCCGACGGGATGCCGCTCCACGGCGGCGCGACCGCCAGCGGATGCATCACGAGGCACAGCCGCCCCTGGCGCGGCTCGCCGGAGCGGTTCGAGACCTCGATCAGCTCCCACGCGCCCGGGACGTCGGTACGCGACATCGCGCGCTGGCGCACCGAAAGGCCGCCGCCGGCCTCCCAGCGGATTTCGGGGAGCGGCCCCGCCCCGCGCGCGCCCAGCGAGTATTCGGGATGCGCCTCCGGGGAGCAGGGCGTGCGGAGCGCGCCGCCGGGCTCGACCACGTACGGCCAGAGCGCCGGCTGGTCGGGTTCGCCCGAGAACGCCCCCTCCTCGCTCAGCGACGCCCCGAAGATGCCGGCGGCCGTCCAGTGCACCTGGTCGCCGCGCAGCACCATCGGGTAGTGCCCATCGGGCGCCGCCGCGGCCGCCTCCTGCAACCGCGTCCACGGCGAAAGGCTCCCCTCGCTCCCACGGAACGCCAATTGCCGCAGCTCGAACCCCGTCGGCGACAGCCCCCGATCCGCCGCCGCCGTCCCCTCCTCCGGACCGGAGCCCCCCCGGAACGCGATCCGCACCCACCGCGCGCGCGTGCTCTTGCCCAGCACCGTCGTCGCGCGGCCGCCCGACCGCCCGTGGCCGATCGTGTGCCAGGTTTCACCGTCCGCGGACACCTCGACCTTCGTGAACGCGGCCCATCCGCCCGGCCCCCACTCCGCGCGCACCCCGCCGATGCTCCGCTCGGCCCGGAAGTCCACCACCAGCTCCCCGTCCGGCCCCGCGCACCGCCACCCCCGTTCCGCCGGCGTCGCCTGCAGCAGGCTCGGCCCCTCGGGGCATGGCTTGCCGCCCGCCAGCACTTCGGGGCGCGTCCAGATGCCGAACACCTCCACCGAACGAAGCGCCGCCGGCGCCCCCTGCTCGCGGCGCGTGATGGCGAGGCGTACGTGCCGCGCCCGCAGCGGCGTCGTCTGCATCACGTCCCAGCCCCCGTCGCCGTCCTCCACCTCGCTCACCACCGTCCAGTGCTCCGCGTCGGTCGAGACCGAGAGCGTGTAGGACGCCGCCGGCGTCGGCCCCCAGTCGACCGAGAACCCGCACACCGGCACGTTCCGCCCGAGGTCCGCCTGCCACCACGGCTGCGTGTCGGACGGCGCCGCCAGCCATTCCGTCGCGTCGTCCCCGTCCGCCGCGAAGGCCGGCGGATGCCCCTCCTGCTGGCTGGAGGCCGTGACCGTCCACCGCGCCGCCTCCGGCACCGCCAGCGGGTTGACCGCCCCCGCGCACCCCGCCAGCAGCAGCCCCAACAGCCCCCAGCCCGCCGCGCGGAACGCTTTCCAACCATTGGAAAAGATTTCCCGGATTTTTCCAATGATTGGAAACTTTTTTTCCAATGGTTGGAAAAAACGGCCCGGATTTTCCAATGATTGGAAAACTTTTTTCCAATGGTTGGAAAAAACGGCCCGGATTTTCCAATGATTGGAAAACTTTTTTCCAATGGTTGGAAAACGTGCGGCTTGCGGTCGTGGATCGTGCGGGGTCATGGGGCCTCCGGGGCGAGCAGGTGGCGGATGGCGGCGGCGGCCAGGGCCGCGCCGGCGGCGGACGTCACCGCGTGCAGCGAGCCCATCGGGGGGCGGCGGCGGCCGCGGTCGAGGTAGTCGGGGGCGGGATCGGGGTCGGCGGGGAGCGCCGGCGCGGACGCGGGTTCAAGCGAGTACACGCAGCGGATGCCGCGGCGCACCCCGCGGCGGCGCAGGCGCTTGCGCAGCAGCTGTGCCAGCGGGCACACGGTCGTGTCGAGCAGGTCCGCTTCCGCCAGGCGCAGCGGATCCGTCTTGCGCGCCGCCCCCATCGCCGAAAGGATGCACGGGTGGCCCGCCGCCTGCGCCGCCAGCAGCAGCTCCGTCTTCGGCAGCAGCGAATCGATCGCGTCCACCAGCACGTCCGACGGGTGCTCCGCCAGCAGCCGCGGCGCCGTTTCGGCGTCGATGAACCCCTCGGCGATCTCGATCCGTACCGCGGGGTCGATGTCGCGGAGGAAGCGCGCGGCGGCGGCCGTCTTGGGCTGCCCCAGGGTGGAGTGGAACGCGAAGGGATGCCGGTTGAGGTTCGACGGGCGGATGACGTCGAAATCCGCCAGCACCAGCGTCCCCACCGCGGTGCGCGCGAGCGACTCGGCCGCCGCCGCGCCGACCGCGCCCAGGCCGGCCACGAGGACGCGGGCGCGCCGGAGGCGTTCGACCGCGCCGCGGCCGAAGAGTTGGATCGTGCGCTCGTAGGGGGTGTCCATGCCCCCAACCGTACCACACGCCGCCCCAAAAGGCGAGCGGCCGCCCGCCCCATCCAACGAGATTACGGAAAATGATTGACTTTCCTCCAACCATCCCCCATCCTCTCCCCCATGAACACCAAAGCCCCCCGCATCGTTTCGAACACGGCCAAAACCCTTTCCGCCGTCCATTCCGTCTTCAGCGTCAACGCCACCATACGCGACAACGACTGGATGCTCCTCCTCGCCATCACGCCCCCCATCCTCGCCGCCTACGCCGCCACCGAGGTCGGTGCCTGGGTCATCCACGAAATCGGACGGCAAATCCGCATCCACGAAAAACGCCCCGCCTCCCCTTCCCTGCGCGGCACCCCCACGCCCAAGGAACTTGTCGCAGACTGGCGCGAAGAGCCCCGCACGCTCGCCACCCGCCTCCGCCTCGGCTCGCGCTTGGCCGACCTCGATCCCACGCTCGACCACACCATCCTCCGCACCACCCTCCCGAACGGCAAGACGGTCATCCGTTCACGGAAGGGCGGGATGAAAGGCTGGCTGGAGGACCGCCGGGTCGCCATCCCCTACTCCACCGCCATGCGCTACAAGAAGCTTGCGCAACGCCTCCGCCAAATCCTGCAACTGGACGACCGCATGCCCCTCGAATGGCTGATGTCCGGCGTGCCGGCGGGGCAGCACCTTCCCGCCGACCTCCAACGCGCGTTTGGGGCCGCCGCGCGGCGGCTCGCGGCCATCCTGCGCGAGAATCCGACGCTCGCCGCGCTGGGGCGGTACGCGGAGCGGAAGCTCGGCATCGTGCGGCTGGTGGCGGTGCGGAAATCATGGGGGAGGAGGAGTGCAAAATCGCGGAGAACGAAAGAGTTTTCCGTAATCTTACGAGATAGGAGGGCCAATGTGTCGCCGGAGCGGGTGGAGGCGACGAAGGAGGCGATGGGGAGGGTGCTGGGGGCGCGGAATCTGGCGGGGACCGCCCTGCACCTGCAGAACCGCATCAAGGCCTGGCTCGCGGGGTTGCAGGCGGGCGGGAAAGCCTGGGAGGCCCGCGGAGCTTGCGGTCCCGGGCGGGAGGACTGAGGCCGCGCGCGGGCCGCGGCGGGGAATTGCGTCTTGCAGGGGGCGGGAGGGGTCTGATAGATTTGGGGGAAGAACTCGCGGAACGGATTGTTCCGCAACAAAGAAAGGTTGAGAAACGAAATGAAACGCACCATCGCCACTTTTGCCGCCGCCGCGCTTGCCACCGCCGCCGCGTTCGCCGCGGACGCCATGGACGCCGCGAAGGAAACCTCCGCCGGCCTCGCCGCGGGCATCAGCGAGGAAGAAGCCGCCCTCCCGCAGATTTGGCAGGGCAAGATCGCCGCCGGGGTGGACCTCCGCAGCGGCAACACCGAGAAGGAAGGTTTTTCCGCCCACGCCGACGCCAAGAAGCTGCAAGGCAAGACCGTCGTCGTCGCCACGGTCGACGGCGCGTACGAGGAAGAGGAAGTCGAGGACTCCGACGGCACGACGCACGACGAGCAGACCGTCGGGCAGGTCAAGGGCGCCATCGACCTCAAGCAGCGCTTCGGGCTGTTCTTCGTCTACGGGCGCGTGTCCGCCGACCACGACGACATCGCCGACCTCAAGTACCGCTTCATCGAGAGCATCGGCGCCGGCGCGTACCTGGTCGACCTCGACACCCTCAAGCTCTCCGCCGAAGCGGGCGTCGCGCAGGTCCAGGAGAAGTACGCCGGGATGGACAGCGACGACTACACCGCCTGGCGCGTGGCCGAGCGCTGCGACTGGACGCCGGAGTTCGCCGAAGGCGTCTCCTTCTTCGAGGCCGCCGACTTCCTCCAGGATTTCGACGAGTCGGACCGCTACCTCGCCAACGGCGAAGCGGGCATGGACATCCCGATGTTCCTCCACCTCTCGCTGACCCTCAAGGGCGTGGTCAACTACAACAACATGCCCGCCCCCGGCAACGACAAGACCGACACGCAGTTCGTGGCCCAGGTCGGCTACAACTTCTGATCCGCGGCGGAAACCGCGCGCACACGGGCATCCCGGAAGGGGTGCCCGTTCCGTTTTCCGTCCCGCCCGCCCCGCGACCGGCCCGGGGCAGTATGCGGTTGCCCCAAAAGCCGGTGTGTGGTTTGATGGGCGGCATGAAGACGTGGTTCGGACGATTGGTGCGGCTGGGGGTGGTGGCGGCGGGGATTGCGGCCGGGACGGCCGGGGCGGGCACGATCGTGGAGACGTTCGACGGGACGGGGCTGTCGGCGACGGCGTCGGCGTGGTCGGCGGCGGGCGGGTTCACCAACGCGGAGACGGGGGTGGAATGGACGTGGACGTCGGCGCGCGGAAATCCGCAGATCGAGGAAGGGAACCCGGCGCTGGCGCTGCGGGGGAGCACGACGCCGGCGCAGCGTGGTACGCTCGCGCTGGCGCAGCCGCTGGAGGGGGGCATCGGCGCGGTATCCTTCACCGCCAAGCTCGCAGGGGGAGGCGCGGGGGCGGCAATCCGGCTCGATCTGCTGGCGGACGGGGTGGTGTTCGCGACCTTCGCGCCCGGGGAAACGGGCGACGGTGCCGTGCGGGCGCGGCTGGTACCGGAGGCGGCGCCGCTGCGGGCGGTGTCCGCGTTCTGCATCTCGAACCGCGGGGCGACGTGCGCAATCGACGACCTGGAAATCGAGCCGTTCCGCCTGTACGTGTCGGTGGAGGGCCCGGCGGACGGCGACCTGCCGCTGGGGCGCGAGACGGACATCGCGGCGACGGTGGTGCATGCGGCGGAGTCGGTGGGTTTCTCGTGGTCGATCGAGCCGGAGTTCGCCGGGTTCGCGAACGACTGGGGCGATCCGCGGCTGACGCTGGTGCCGGCGGAGGAGGACCTGGGGAGGACGTTCACGCTGACGGCGCGGGCGTGGGAAACGGAGGACCCGGGGACGGCCGCGGAGGCGTCGTGCACGTTCACGGTGTCGGACTCGATGAATCCGCGGTTCCTGGATTTCGAGGGGCTGCCCACGGTCAACTACGACACCAACGCGGGCACGGTCGTCGCGATGCGCGGCGTGAACTGGCGGTGGTTCAACGTGTGCACGAGCGACAAGCGGGACGCGAAGATCGGGGGCGGCTCGGCGCGCTTCCGGCATTCCGCGGCGGCGCAGCCGGCCATCCTCGAATCGCTGGACCCGTACGACGGCGTGGGGGCGGTGACGGTGCACTGCGCGTGCTTCCAGTCGAACCGCACGGTGAACTTCGAGCTGCAGGTCCGCGGCGACGGGGAGGAGTGGTCGGCGGCCGGAGGCTTCTCCAGCCGCGGGTGCCTGGACATCACGAACTGCGTGTACGTGCTGCCGGTGGAGCGGGTCGATCCGGTGTGGGTCCGGCTGGCCACGACGGGGAACGTCGGGGAGATCGCGAACCTCGACGACATCGCCATCCTCCCCTACGGGGAGTCGCCGCCGGTGCTGTCCGCGGACGTCCCCGCGGTGGTGACGGTGGGTTCGCGCGCGGAGGTGGTTTTCGAGCTGCTGCACGCGGACGGAATGGTGCGCGAGTGGTCGTGGTCGCTGGAGCCGCCGTCGGATGCGGCGTCGTTCGAAGAGACGGCGGGCGGCGACCTTCTGTTCGCGTTCGCGCCGGAAACGGAGGCGGACTGGGGGGCGTACGCGCTCGCGGTGGAGGCGCGGCTGCCGGCGGACGGCACGGCGTGCCGCACGCAGGCGGTGGTGCGCGTGGTGTCGGCGCCGCGGTTCGAGCTGGCGGGCACGGCGTCGGTGGAGGTGCCGGGGGCGGTGGACGTGCGCGTGGCGAACGTGGTGCTGCACGGCGATAACACGAACGCGTGGAGCACGGCGTGGGAGGCCGATCCCGCGTTCGAGAACGAGGCCACCACCGCGAACAAAAGCCGCTTCTTCATCCGCACCGGAACCACAGAGGCCGACGTCGGCACGCACGTCCTCACGGCGGTGCTGACGGACCTGGGCACGGGGGCGACGGCGACGAACGCGTTCCCCATCCTCGTCCTCTCGACCAACACGCCGCCGCCGCCCGGCGAAACGTACGTCATCGAGGCCTACACGCTGACGAACCTCTCGCTGCGTGCGGACAACGCGGAACCGCGCTGGTTCACGCCGTTCGCGGTCGCGTCCCCGGACGCGGGGGCGGCGGAAGAAGCGTGGATCTGGAGCGCGCCGCCGGTGGAATCCACCGGTCCGGCGCGGCTGGACTTCGACCTCACCGGATGCACCAACCCCGCCGCCGTCTTCGGCGTGCACATCTCCGACGGGCCATGACGGACGCACGGCGCACAGTTCCGTCAGATCGGAATCCAAAAAGGCTCAGCCGGTTTGTGTGCATTGGCCCGGTGGGGCGAGCTCTCCGAGCGAGCCGCTCCAATCCCCCCTGCGGCTCGCACGGAGTGCTCGCCCCACCACGGAGCGCCCGTGGTGCCTTCAAGACCGCCTTGGCCATTGCCGCCGCAGGGTTCCTTTCGCTGGGTTCTGCCCGCGCCGGGAGCGTCACCGGCGCGGACTGGGTCGTCCGCTTCAACCTCCCCGACCAGACGACCTCCTACAAGACCGTCGGCCCGGACGAATTCGTCATCCGCGACGCCTGGCTCGCGCGCATCGACGCGTTGCAGAAGGGCGACTGGGCGTGCCTTTCGACATACACGTTCTCGGGGCCCTCGGAGAGCGTCGGCGCGGCGGGGCCGATCCTGGGCGCCGTGTCCAACGCGCTCGCGCGCGGGGCGTCGGTGGGGTTCGTGGCGGGCTACTCGGTGGACGTCGCGAGCAACTACTGGCCGGGTTGCTCGCTCAAGTCGCTCTCCTCGCGGAAGAGCAATCCGCTGAAGCTGTCGCGCGCGCCGTCGGGGGGGATCATGCACGACAAGCTCGGCGTCTTCTGGTACAAGTCCCGGAAGGAGCGGTGGGTGCTTTCCGGCTCGTGGAACTACACCGGCGGCGCCTCCAGCCAGCAGTGGAACATCCTGGCGGAAATCCGCAACGACAAGCTCGCGGCCGCCGTATCCAACGAACTCTCGCAGATGCTCGGCGGCCTCTTCCACGCGAATCCCGCCAAGTCGCACGCGCCCGACGGCACGCGCTTCCGGCTCTCCGGGGCCGCGGCCGACTCGTGGGTGCGGTTCGCGCCGTACCCGGACGGCGCGTACGGCGGCGACAACGCCCTGCGCGACATCACCAACGCCATCGCCGCCGCCACCACCGACATCTACTTCTCGCTCAACAAACTCACGCGCGCGGACGTCGTCGACCAGCTCGTCCGCGCGTGCAACCGGGGGGTGACCGTCCACGGCGTCATCCCCAAGTCCGACCGGCTCGTCCCCGCGGACGACAGCTACGCGGCGTACACCAACCTGCTGCATTCCGGTGCCTACACGACGGCCAACCGCGTCCGCCTCTACGACGCGTACTACGCCGCCGACCGCGCATCCTACGACAACAACAACCGCGACCTGGTCCACACCAAGTACATGGTCATCGACCCGCTCGGCGCGCGCCCGCTCGTCATCCACGGCTCGGCGAACTGGACCGCGTCCGCGCTGGTCTACACCTCGGCGAACGACGAGAACGTGCTGTTCCTCTCGCATCCGGGCATCGCGGCGGCCTTCCTCGCGCAGTTCGCGGCGGAGACCGACGGGCTCAGCCCGCGGCTGCTCTCGGTCGCCCCGCGCAAGGGCGGCGTCCTGGACATCGCCTACTGGCTGCCGCCGCTGCCCGCGGCGTCGCTGCCGAAGTCCCTGGCGGCGAGCCCGTCGCTGGACCGGCCGCGCTGGACGGCGTTGGGCGGCCTGGACCGGACGCCGGGAACGCATGCGCTCTCCGTGGCGGCACCGACCAACGCGGCGCAGTTCCTGCGCCTCCAGTAGGAGCGGAGCGGGCCGTCCGGCCCGCCTTCCCGGGTCTCACCCGAACAGTTCGTCGAAATCGATTTCCAGCCGCTTCCGCGCCGGTTCCTGCCCCGGCAGCCTGGGCCGCTGGAGCTTCGGGCAATAGCGCATCCACAGCTTCCCCGCGTGGCGCTGCTCCCGCCCCCACCCTTCCATCACCCCCGTGCGGTAGGCCGGACGGTCCTCGACGATCAGGAACAGGGGTTTTCCGACGTCCGCCATCAACCCTTCCACGAACGACTTGAACCATTCCGGCGTCATCCGTTCCCGGAGCGGCAGGAAGTACGTCGCCCCGTTGTTCTGCTGCGCCGCGAAAATCCCCACGCACGGCACCGCGGCCTCCGGGAGCGCCGACTGTTCCGGCCTGTTGCGGATCCGCGCGGACCGGGGCGAGGCGATCATTTCGCCGCACCAGTGCATGATGGCCCCCTTGCCGAGGGCCAGGTTGCGGAACTCCCGGAAATTCTCCTTTTTCCAGTCGCGGATGACCTTGCGCGTTTCCGGCAACGGGCTTTCCTTCGAATACCCAAGCCGCTGGAGGGCACTCAGCGCGGCCCGCGCAGGCAAGTCCTTCCCGCACCGTTGCCGCCCCCATTCCATCACGGCCCGGACGGACCACAGCGCGACCCCCTCCACCCCGGCCTCCCGGGGCCCGCCCGCCGCCAGCGCGGCTTCCAGGGCGTCCATTTCCGCGGGCGAGAGGAAGGGTTTGACGTGTTCGGGCGAGCCGTGCGGCTTTTCGTGCACGGCGCTTTCCCCGTCGCGCTGGAACCTCTTGAAAATCTGGCGCACGGTGACGGGGCGCAGGTTGAACTTCTCCGCGGCCTCCGCGTAGCCGAGCCCCTGCCCGAACGCTTCGAACAGGCGCTGGCGGACCACCGTGCGCTGCCGGAGGGGAAGGGACTTGAGATCGAAGAAACGGGGCGGGCGGCTGGCCTGTTCCGCGTCCCGGGCGGCATCGGTTTTCTTGGCTTTTTTCATGCCCCCAGCTTAGGTCCCCGCGGCCTTTTGTCCAGAACAAACCCGTGCTGCGGAAAGCGCAAGGTGGGAGGGGAAGCCTGCCTTGGCGATTGGAGCGTGCGAAGCCAGTGCCGCGTATTTTGTAGGGCGGCGAGTCCCTTCGCCGCCGCGTGCCTGCCAAGCGCATGGAAAGCTTTCCATTTGCCTCCATGCCGCGGCCATTTCGCACGGCGGGCAGGGGACTGCCCCGAATGCCAATCAGTTAAGGATGATTCTTTGGAAAACCGGCTCGCGGCGCGAAACACGGAGGGGACGGAGGAAGGAGGCACGGAGGGTTTTTGGAGGTGGAGTTTGCCAGAGGGGGCTACGCTCCGAAAACACATCCCAAACACTTTTCC
>JAFYAC010000132.1 GCA_017540905.1 Kiritimatiellia bacterium
ATCTACGGAGCCGCCCTGACAACGGTCCGTGACAAGGGGCCGGTCCTTCCGACGGTTGCCGAGGCCGTGGACTGGACAAACCGCCTTGTGGCCCGCATCGCCGCCGCAGTTCGGGAGTAATCCCCCGCATAAGGCGGGAGGAGAGCGGATGAGCAGTCGGGGCGCGGGCGTCCGTCCGCGAGGATCCAGACAACCGGAAAACAAGCGAAAACGCCAATGTTTTCTGTAATCTCGCGCCAGCCGTGGACTCCACTTCCGGGGGTGCGGCATCTTGCCGCGCCGGGGCGGATGGGGAGCGGATGGAGGGCGGAAGAATGTCTCACGCAAAGTCCGCCAAGTCCGCAAAGTGAGCGCGAGGAGAGCGGGAGGGAAGAACTCACGCGGAGGTGCGGAGACGCGGAACGCTTGGAGGACGCTTTTACACAAAAGGACAAAAAGGAAACAAAAGGGCGGCTGGAGTGCGGGAGGAAGGCCAACATTGAAACCCATGAAAACCGATTCGCGGACATGGAAAGCGGGAGGAAAGCGGATGGACAGTCTGGGCGCGGGCGTCCCGCCCGCGAAGCGTCTGGAAAGCGGAAAACAAGCGAAAAGGCCAATGTTTTCCATAATCTCGCGCCCCTCCTGGGAGGTGCGACTTCCAAGTCGCGCCCCAGCGGATGGAGAACTGGAGGGAAGAACTCACGCGGAGGGCTTGGAGGGGGAGGATTTTGCACAAAAGGTCTGGCCCGGGTCTGGCCCCTTTTCTGCCTGGCCCCTTTTCTGCCCATCTCATGAACGCACCCCATCCCCCCTTGACTCCGTCCTCCGCCGCCCGCTATCTTCCATCCATGAAAAATGCATCGCCATCTTCCCCGCCCTGCCCCGTGCCCCCCTCCCGCATCCTGGTTTCCGGCCTTCTCAACGTCGAGACCTCGGTCCCCGTCGAAGGCTTTCCCGTGACCTACGTCCCGGTGACCTACCCCGATGGCACCGTCCGCACCGCCGCCTCCGGCGTGGCGCTGAACCTCGCCTGCGCCCTCGCCGCGCTGGGCGACGCCCCGTCCGTGCTCGCGCCCGTCGCCGGAGACGCCCCGTCCGCCCTCGTCCGCCGCGCCCTGGCCGAGGCCGGCATTCCGGCGGACGGCCTCGTCCCCATCCTGCCCGAGACGCCGCTGTCCGTCGTTCTCCACGCCCCCGGCGGCGCCCGCCGCATCTACTGCGACCTCAAGGCCGCGCAGTCCGCCGTCTTCCCGCCGGAGGTGGCCCGGGCCGCCTTCGCACCGTCCGCGTGCCCCGACCTGGCAATCCTTTGCAACATCAACTACAGCCGCCCCCTGCTCCCCCTTGCCCGCGCCGCCGGAGTGCCCGTCGCGACCGACCTGCACGTCGTCTCGGACCCCGACGACGCCTACGACGCCGACTTCATCCGCGCCGCCGACATCCTCTTCCTGAGCCACGAAGGCCTCCCCTGCGCGCCAGCCGACTTCATATCCGCCCTCGCGGCCCGCTCTCCCGCGCGGATCATCGTCGTCACCCAGGGCGACGCCGGTGCGACGCTCTGGGAGCGCGCCACCGGACGCACCACGCACCAGCCGGCCACGGCGACCCGTCCCGTGGCGAACACCGTGGGGGCCGGCGACGCGTGCCTCGCGGCCTTCGTCCACCACTGGCTGCGGGGCGATTCCCCGGTCGACGCCCTCCTCAAAGCCCAGCTCTTCGCCTCCTGGAAAACCGGCGAATCCGGCGGCGCCCGCGGCTTCCCCGCCCCCGGGACCTACTCCGACCTCCTCGCGCGGTTTTTCCGCTGATGGAAAAGGGGGCAGACCAGAATGCCCCGCACCCCAAAAAAACTTCCCTGACAAGCGTTTGTCCGGTGTTTCCCCGGCGCGAAGGCTCCTCCCAAAACACTCTCCAACCAAAATCTCTCCGTGTCTCCGTGCCTCCGTTCCCTCCGTGTTTAGCGCCGCAGGCCCATTCCTCAAGGGAAAAACCGTAACTGACCGGCATTCGGGCCAGACCACAAATCAGGTCAACATTGAAAACCATGAAAACCGCTTCGCGGACATGGAAAGGCGGGAGGGAGGCGGCTGTCCCGTCGGGGCGCGGGCGGCTCGCCCGCGGGGCTTCTGGAAAGCGGGAAACAAGCGAATATCCCAATGTTTTCTGTAATCTCGCGTGAGGGAAGAGATGGATGTTCTTCCGCGGGAGGGGGGAGGGAAGATGGCGGAATGGCAATGGGGCGGCCATGCGGGGGTTAGGTCGGCGGGGCAGCATCGGGGCATGATGAAATCTCCGATGTCGATGTTGTTTGCGCTGGGGGGCTGGTTGGCGGTGGTAGGGGCCACGGCGGAAGCGGGGGAATCGCCGTGGACTATGATCGGCGGGTGTTCGCTGGTGGCGTGGGAGGGCAATGACGGGGACAGTTTTCTGGTCGAATGTCCCGGCCAGAAGCCCGGCAAGGAGGTTTCCAGGGTGTTCCGGCTGTATTACGTGGACACGCCGGAGTCGGAGGATTCGCTCCCGGAGCGGTTGGAGGAGCAGCGGGCTTACTGGGATTTGCCGGACATCCGGACGGTCGTGAAAATGGGGGAGGCCGCGAAGCGGTTCAGCCGCCAGTTTCTCGCGGGTGGTTTTTGCGTGCACACGTTGTGGGAGGATGCGATGGGGCGCACGGCGAGGGGACGGCAGTTCGCGATGGTGTCGGTGGACGGGAACGATCTTGGCTTGGCCCTGGTACGGAACGGGCTGGCGAGGGTTTACGGGAAGACGCCGGAGGCGGAGGTGTTGGACGGGGCGGGCGGGTACCGGTCGGGGGCCGGAGACTGGTGGGGGAGGCTGCGCCAGGCCGAGGCGCTCGCAAAACGGGAAAGGAAGGGGTGCTGGGCGTATTCGGGCGTGAAGGGAGCCCGCCACGCCGCCGTGGAGAGGGGTAATGCCGGGAGCGGCGGCGGTGCGGGCGGTTCGCCGGTGGCGGGCGGACACGGGCGGGGAACCGTCGGTCCGCGGCGGCGGGCGCCGTTGCCGGCGTTCGGGGAGTTGGTGAGGGAGTGAAAACGCAGATGGCGAAATGGCAATGTCCCGGCCATGCGGCGGTGAGGTCGGCGGGGCAGGATGGGGGCAGGATGAAATCTCCGATATTGCCGTTGTTCGTGCTGGGCGCGTGCCTGGCGGGCGCCGTCTGCGCGCAGGAAGAGGAGGCCGCGGAAGAAATTCCCGCCGTGGCCGTGTCGCGTCCGGTGCGGCTCGAAGAGGGTCCGCCGCGGTCCTGGGTGGGGACGGTCAAGGCCGCCGAAACGGTGTCGGTGACGGCGCGCGTGAGGGGTGAAATCCTCGGGCGCGGTTTCGCCGAAGGGGGTGCCGTGGAAAAGGGGCAGGTGCTGTTCACGATCGAGGATACGGTGTACCGGGCGGCGCTGGCGTCAGCGGAGGCGGAGGTGGCGCGGCTGCGGACGCAGCTGGCGTTCGCGGAGAAGGAGGCCGCGCGCTACCGCTCGTGCCTCGGCGAGAGCGGGGTCTCGGAGGCGGACTGCGAGCTCAAGGAGCAGGAGCGGGACGTGCTCCGCGCGGACTTGGCGGCGGCGGAGGCGCGGCGGACGCTGGCGGAGGACGACCTGGCGCACACGCGGGTGGCCAGTCCGGTGGCGGGGCGGGTGGGCGAGGCGCTGGTGGGGGTGGGCAACGTGGTCTCGCCGGAGAGCGGTCCGCTGGCGACGGTGGTGGCGGGGGACCCGGCGCGGGTGCGGTTCGCGCTGGCGGAGCGGGACTATTACGGGCTGTTCGGCGGGGGCGTGCCGGGCGGGGCGGGCGCGGCGGTGCGCGTGTCGGTGGTGCGGGCGGACGGGCGGGTGCTGGACGACCGGCCCGTGGCGATCGACTTCGCGGACAACGAGGCGGACCCGCGCACGGGCACGGTGGCGCTGCGGGCGACGCTGCCGAACGCGGACGGCGCGCTGCTGCCCGGCGGCTACGTGCGGGTGGTGCTGGCGGAGCGGTTCGCGGAGCCGCGCCTGGCGGTGCCGGTGGGGGCGCTGGTGTTCGAGGGCGGCGCGAAGCACGTGTACGTGCTGGACGCGGAGGACCGGGCCGTCCTGCGCGCGGTGGGGGACGGCCCCCAGGTGGGCGACCTGCAGGTGCTCGGGGAGGGTTTCTCTGCGACCGACCGCATCGTGACGGGCGGCATCCACAAGGTGCGCCCCGGCGGCCGCGTGCTCCCGGTAGAGAGGTAGCGGGCCATGGATGCACATTTTTTCATACGGAGGCCGCGGAGCGCGGGGGTGGTTTCGCTGGTGCTGGTGCTGGCGGGGGCGATGTCGCTCAAACGGCTGCCGGTGGCGGAGTACCCGGACGTGGCGCCGCCCATGGTATGGGCCATGGCGTCGTATCCGGGCGCGACGGCCAAGACGGTCGCCGACACGGTCGCCGCCCCCATCGAGGACCAGATCAACAATCTCGACGGGCTGCTCTATTTTTCCGGGGAGTGCTCGAACGACGGGGGGTACTCGCTGAGCGCGACGTTCCGCCACGGCACGGACGCGGACATGGCGCTCGTCAACGTGAACAACGCGCTCAAGCTGGTGGAGTCGTCGCTGCCCCAGGCGGTGGCCCGCGGGGGGCTGGCGGCGGAGAAGCGCTCTCCCGGGATGCTCGGGGTGATCGCGGTGCGCTCGCCCTCGATGTCGGACCTGGAGCTCTCGAACTGGGCGGACCGCCACGTGATCGACGAGCTGCGCCGCGTGGAAGGCGTGGGCAAGGTCTCGAACGAGATGGCCGCGGACTGGGCGATGCGGGTGTGGCTGGACCCGGAACGGATGGCGGCGCTGGGGGTCTCGCCGGCGGACGTGCGCGCGGCGATCGAGTCGCAGAACGAGGAGGCGGCGGCGGGCAGCGTGGGGACGGAGTACGCGGACGGGGAGATGACGTTCAAGATCGCCGCGAAGGGGCGGCTCGCGACGCGCGGGGAGTTCGAGGGGATCGTGGTGCGCGCGGGGGACGACCCGGTGCGGCGGGTGCGCCTCGGCGACGTTGCGCGCGTGGAGCTGGGGGCGCAGGCGTACCAGGGGACGAGCCGCTTCCAGGGGGACGGGGCGGTTGCGGTTTCGGTGTACAAGGCCACGGGCGCGAATTCGCTCAAGGTGATGGAGGCGGTGAAGCGCCGCATGGGGGAGATCGAGGCGCTGATGCCGGAGGGGATGCGCTGGGACATGGCGTACGATTCGACGACGTTCGTGGGGGCCTCGATGCTGGAGATCGCGTGGACGATTTTGCTGACGTTTTTGCTGGTGGTGGGGATCACGTGGCTGTTCCTGGGGAGCTGGAGGGCGACGCTGATCCCGGCGCTGGCGATACCGGTCTCGCTGGTGGGGACGTTCGCGTTCCTGGACGCGTTCGGGATGTCGGTGAACACGCTGACGATGTTCGGGTTCGTGCTGGTGATCGGGTCGGTGGTGGACAACGCGATCTGCGTGACGGAGTCGTGCGTGCGGCTGCTCGCCGAGGGCCGCTCCCCTACGGAGGCCGCGGCGGGCACGATGCGCGAGCTCTCGGGGGCGCTGGTGGCGGCGACGCTGGTGGTGCTGGCGGTGTACGCGCCGGTGGCCTTCGCGGGCGGCATGGTCGGCACCATCTACCTCCAGTTCGCCGCCACGATGGGCGTCGCGCTGGTCCTCTCGACGGTGTGCGCCCTGACCCTCTCGCCCGCGCTCGCCGCGAACGTCCTGCGCCCCCCGCGGCGGCGTCCCCGTGAACGGCTCCTCACCGCCGTGCGCCGCGCCTACTCGCGGGCGGCCGGCTTCCTCGCGCGCCGCGCCGCGCTGGCGCTGCTGCTGCTGGCGGCGCTCGCCGCGGGGGCGTGGGGGGCGTTCCGGGCGCTGCCGCGCGGGTTCCTGCCCGACGAGGACAAGGGGGAGCTGACGTGCTCCGTGACGCTCCCCTTCGGCACCGCGCGCGCCAAGACCGAGCGCGTCCTGCGGGACGTCGCCGCCGCCGTCGCGGAAATCCCCGGCGTCGCCACGGTCCTCGAAACCGGCAGCCAGGACGAGCACTCCGGCGAGATCATGATCCAGCTCGACCCGTGGGAGGAGCGCCGCGCGCGAGGCATCTCGCTCGAAGACGTGCAGGTGCAGATCCAATCTCTCGCCGACCGCTTCCCCGACGCCGAACTCGCGGCGATGGCCCCGCCGCCCATCGAGGACCTCGCCGAGACCGGCGGCGTGACCTTCGCCCTGCAGGCGCTCGACGGCCAGGGCTTCGCCGAACTCGACGAAGCGGCCCTCCGGCTCGTGCGCGCCATCCGCGACAGCGGCCTGGCGACCTACGCCTCCTCCGCCTTCGACACGCGCACCCCGATGATCGACTTCCGTCTCGACCGCGACAAGGCGGAAGCCCTCGGCGTCCCCGTCGCCGACGTCTTCGGCGCGCTCGAAAGCCAGCTCGGCTCCGAATACGTCAACGACTTCAACATCGGGGCCAAGACCTGCCGCGTCGTCGTGCAGGCCGACCGCGCGTTCCGGGGTACCGTCCGCGACCTCGACCGCCTCTCCGTCGTCTCGCGCGACGGCGCGCAGGTGCCGCTGTCCACCATCGGCACGTTCGGCTGGACGCTCGGCTCGCAGCGCGTCGAGCGGTTCAACCTCTTCACGGCGGCGGCCATCTCGTGCGACACCGCGCCCGGCGTCTCCAACGCCCGGCTGATGCAGGAAATCGAGCGCCTCAAGACCGCCGAACTCGGCCGCGGCTACGGCATCGCCTGGACCGGCCTCTCCTACCAGGAGCGCGCCAACGAAGGCACCATCGGCCCCCTCTTCGCCCTCTCCCTGCTGATGGCGTACCTCTTCCTCGTCGCCCAGTACGAATCCTGGACCCTGCCCGTCTCCGTGGTCCTCTCCGTGGTGGCGGCGGTGGCGGGGGGCTTGCTGGCGCTGCTGCTCGGCGGCGGCATGTTCGACATCTACGCCCAGCTCGGCCTGCTGATGCTCGTGGGCCTCTCCGCCAAGACCTCGATCCTGATGGTCGAATGCGCACACGTCCGCCACCGCTCCGGCGTCTCCCCCTACCGCGCCGCGATGGCGGGCCTGCGCCTGCGCTTCCGCGCCGTGATGATGACGGCGCTCTCCTTCGTCATCGGCGTCCTGCCGCTGCTCGTCGCGACGGGACCCGGGGCGGGGGCGCGGCGCGCGATCGGCGTCGTGACCTTCTGGGGGATGCTGGCGGCGACGGTGGTCGGCGTCATCCTCGTCCCGCCCCTCTACGTCGCCACCACCCGCCGCGCCCGCCGCCCCGCCGCCGAAAGGAGGTCCGCATGAGCCGCCGCCCCCGCCGACCCCTCCACCTCCTCCCCGCCCTCGCCGCCGCCCTCCTCGCCGCCGGGTGCCTCTCCCTCGGGCCCGACTTCGAGCCGCCCGCCTGGGACGGCCCCGAAACCTGGAGCGCCGTCCCCGACGCCCCGCCCCCGTCCCCGCTCCCCGACGGCACCCCCTGCTGGAGCGTCTTCGGCGACGGCACCCTCGACGCCCTCGAAGAAGCCCTCCTCGCGCAAAGCCCCACCCTCGCCGCCTCCGTCGCCCGCCTCGACGCCGCCTCCGCCCAGCTCGGCATCGCCCGCGCCGACGGGTGGCCCGCCGCAAACCTCGCCGCCTCCTCACGCCGCGGAAAACAAGCCCTGTCCGACGAATCCGGCGACTCCGCCTCCGGCACCGCCTGGCTGCACACCGCCAACCTCGACCTCCGCTGGGAAATCGACTTCTGGGGCCGCGTACGCCGCGGCAACGAAGCCGCCGCCGCCGAACTCTCCGCCGCCGCCCGCGACATCCAGGCGGCCCGCATCCTGCTCTCCTCGCAGGTGGCGGCGGACTACATCGCCCTCCGCACCCTGCAGGCCCGCCTCGACTGCGCCCTCCGCAACCGGGACCTCCAAACCTCCTCCCTCGCCCTCGTGCGCTCCCGCCACGACGCCGGGCTCGACGGCGAACTCGAGCTCCGCCAGGCCGAAATGAACCTCGCCGCCACCCGCGGCGACATTCCCCTCCTGCAAAGCCAGATCGACGCCACCCTCCACGCCCTCTGCGCCCTCGTCGGCGACTGGCCCGGCGCCCGCGACGCCCTCCGCGCGCCCGCCCCCGTACCCTCCGCCGACCCCGCCGCCCTGCCCGCCACCCTCCCCGCCGACCTCTTGCGCAACCGCCCCGACATCGCGGCCGCCATCGACCGCTTCCATGCCGAGACCGCCCGAATCGGCGTGGCCAAGGCCGACCTGTTCCCCAAAGTCACCATCGACGGCACCTTCGGCGTCAGCGCCGCCCGCGCCGCCGGCCTCTTCGAAGGCGAAGCCCGCACCTGGGGCATCGGCCCCTCCATCGAGTGGCCCGTATTCGCCGCCGGCCGCCTCCTGCACACCCTGCACGCCCAGCAAGCCGCCGCCCGCGCGGCCGAAGCCGACCTCCGGCAAGCCATCCTCGACGCCGCCGCCGAATGCGAAACCGCCCTCTCCGCCCACCGCGCCGCCCTGTCCGCCCTCGACGCCCACCGCGCCGCGGCGGCGGCCGCCGCCCGTTCCGCCGAGCTGGCCGGGACCCAGTACCGCCACGGCCTCGTCCCCTTCCGCGACGTCCTCGACATGCAGACCCGCCTGTCCGAGCACCAGGACGCCCTCGCCCAAGCCACCGGCGCCGCCTCCGCCACCCTCGTCGACCTCTGGAAAGCCTTCGGCGCCCCCGTCCCCTGACCGCCCCGCCCCGACGTACCGGGAAGCTCCACACTCCTGCCACGGACTTCCCCCCGCCGGGGCGCGGGCGGCTTTTCCCCTTCCCCGATTTCGCACAATCCGGCCGCCAGCGGATTTTCCAATGATTGGAAAAAAAGTTTCCAATGGTTGGAAAAAATGCCCCGATTTTTCCAATGATTGGAAAAATTTTTTGGCGGTTTTCCAATGATTGGAAAAATTTTCCGCCCGCGCGGGGCAACGTCCGCACAGGCTTCGCGCCCTCTCCCCGAGACGGTTGTTGACTTATGTCGAAAACGCGCATACGATGCGGTTCGACAAATGCCGGAAAAGGAGACCGCATGCCCAGACCCACCAGATGCCGCAGAATCGAGCGGATGCCGCGCTACCGCAGCTTTTCGCCCGACGACGCGCCATCCGCCGGGAGCGTGCAGATGACGGTGGACGAGTTCGAGACCCTGCGCCTCCTGGACGACGAAGGCCTCACGCAGGAAGCCTGCGCGGCCCGGATGAACGTCGCCCGTACAACCGTCACGGCGATCTACGACAGCGCGAGGCGGAAAATCGCGAAGTCCCTCGTCCATGGCCACCGCTTGCTGATTGCGGGCGGATGCTGCGAATTCGTGCCCATCCAACTGCACCAGGACATCATGGAGAAAGGAAAAAAAGCAATGAGAATCGCAGTCGCATACGAAAACGGCGGGGTGTTCCAGCATTTCGGGCACACCGCGCAGTTCAAACTCTACGACGCCGAGAATGGCGCCATCGTGTCCGAACAGATCGTCGACGCCGAGGGCGGCGGCCATGGCGCGCTGGCCGGTTTCCTGCAAGCGGCCAAGGTGGACGCCTTGATCTGCGGCGGCATCGGGATGGGTGCCCGCATGGCGCTGGCCGAAGCGGGCATCCGACTCCATGCCGGCGTCCAGGGCTCCGCCGATGCCGCGGCGCGGGCCCTCGTCGCCGGGACCCTGGAATACGACCCGGAGGCCCATTGCGACCACCACGGCCACCACCACGACGGCGAATGCTCCCACGACCACTGCGCCGACCACCACTGCCACGGGAATTGAAGGGCGCCGTCCTCCCACTTGTCACTCGTCACTGCGGGGGCCATTCCCTGGAGAGGATGGCGTATTGGAGGGTGTTTTCGTAGAGGGGGGGGCCGTAGGAGGCGTTCGGTCTGGATTCGCGGGGCGTCGGGGTTCATGGCGGGGGGACGGGGAGGGTGATGGTGAAGCGGGTGCCGCGGCCGGGGGCGGAGGCGCAGTCGATGGTGCCGCCGGCGGAGCGGACGAGCGCTTGCACGAGCGCCAGGCCCAGGCCGTTGCCGGGCAGGGTGCGGCTGGTGTCGGCCCGCCAGAAGCGGCGGTAGATGTGGGGGAGGTCGGCAGGGGCGATGCCGCGGCCGGTATCGGCGACCTCCAGCCGGACGCCGCCGTCGGCGGGGGCCAGGGCGAGGCCGATGCTGCCGCCGTCTGGCGTGAATTTGATGGCGTTGTCCAGCAGGTTGCCCACGATCCGCTGGAGACGGTCGCGGTGGGCGGGGATCCGGAGGGGCGCGGACGGCAGGTCGAGGTCGAGGCGGAGGCGGCGGTCTTCGAGCAGCGCGGAGTAGAGGTCGGCGGTCTCCTGCAGGAAGGCCCGCAGGTCGATGGGCTCGGGCGGGGGCCCGTCGAGGCGGCAGCCGGCGCGGGAGATGTCGAGCAGCGTGTTGACGAGATCCAGCATGTCCGCGGTCTGCTCGCAGACGAGGTCCGGCAGGGGCTCGGGCAGGGCACCCCCCATGGCGGAGAGTTCGGCGGCGGCACGCAGGCGCGTCAGCGGCGTGCGCAGGTCGTGGGCGATGTTGTCGGTGAGGGTCTTGAGCTCCCCGAGGGTCCGTTCGTTGCGGTCGCACATGGTGTTGAAGGCGTCTTCGAGCAGGGCGATCTCGCGGCTTTCGCGGGTGGGGACGACCCGCGCGGACCACTCGCCGGACCGGATGCGCGCGGCGGCGTCGGAGACGTTGCCCAGCGAGCGCACGAAGCGCCGCGCCAGCCAGTCGGCCGATAGCCCCCCCAGCAGCAGGGCGAGCAGGAAGGCCCCCACCATGATCCCCGCGACGCGCACGAGGATGCGCCGTTCGTCGGAGACGTCGAGGGTGACGCGGAGGCGCGCGCCGCCCTCCAGCGGCGTTTCGCGGATGCGCAGGACGGGGCGCGTCCGGCGCGCGGAGGGGCCGTCGAGGTCGCCGGCGCGCAGGAGGGGCGAGCCGTCGGGGGCGGCCAGCAGGAGGGAGACGTCGGCGCCGTAGAAGCCGAGGGTTTCGCGGAAGGCGTCCGACATGGCGGCGGGGTCGCCGCCGATACGGGCGTGGGCGGCGGCGAGGGGGGCGGAGATGTCGTCGAGGACGGCGTTCCAGTCCTCCCACAGGATCGACCACGAGAGGAATACCACCAGCCCCCCCGCAAGCAGGAACAGCAGGGCGCCCGCCGCCAGGGACACCGCGACGATGCGGCGGCGGAGCGGGGGGAGGCGGTCAGCCGAGGACATAGCCGAATCCGCGGACGGTGCGCAGGAGCTTGCGGGCGTAGGGGCGGTCGATCTTCTCGCGCAGGTGGCAGACGCGCGATTCGACGACATTGGTGTGCGGGTCGAAATGGCAGTCCCACACGCGGTCGAGGATCGTGTTGCGCGAGACGATGCGCCCGCGGTTGCGCATGAGGTATTCGAGCAGCTGGTATTCGAGCGGCTGGAGGGCGATCGGCCCGCCCGCCCGCGAAACGCGGTGGGTCACGAGGTCCATCTCCAGGTCCTCCACGCGCAGGACGCTGGACTCCGCGGCGTTCCCCGCGCGGCGGAGCAGGGCCTGCACGCGGGCGACGAGTTCGGCGACCGAGAAGGGCTTGGCGAGGTAATCGTCGCCGCCCGCCTCCAGGCCGCGGATTTTCGCATCGACGCTCCCGCGCGCGGAGAGCACGATGACCGGCAGCGTCCGCCCCGCCGCGCGCAGCCGCCGGATGACTTCCAGCCCGTCGAGGCGCGGCAGCATGATGTCCACGACCGCGGCGTCGTGCGGACCGTGGAGGGCGGCGAGCAGGCCGGATTCGCCGTCGGCGGCGCGTTCGGTCGCGTAGCCGGCCTGTTTGAAGGCCCCGGCCACGAACTCGGCGGTCGCGGCATCGTCTTCGATGATGAGAATGTTCATGTCCCCGCGATTGTAGCAACCTGGACGGAGGGCCATCCACCCCGAAAAGATTGCCATTTCGCCATGTTCGCCCCCCTTCCGCCTCCCGGCCATCCGGGTCCGCCCAGCGGCATTCGGGACCTTCTTGTAGATTTCCTTCTCCCGTTCCCCTCCGCCAAGGCCGCAAAGTGAGCGGGAGGGATGCGGGAGGGAAGAACTCACGCGGAGGCGCGGAGGCGCGGAGGGCTTGGAGGACGCTTTTGCACAAAAGGACAAAAAGGAAACAAAAGGGCGGCTGGAGTGCGGGAGAAAAGCCAACATTGAAAACCATGAAAACCGCTCCGCGGACATGGAAAGCGGGAGGGACACGGATGGACAGCCGGGGGGCGCTCGTCCCGCCCGCGAGGTGCCTGGGAAGCAAAAACCAGCGAAAAGGACAATGTTTTCTGTAATCTCACATCCAGCTACGCGCCTGGAAGCCGCATTGTCTAGAAGCCCCGCGATGCTTCTTCAAAAGCTACCGCGCCACTTCCGGAGGTGCGGCATCCTGCCGCGCCATGGAGGATGGAGTGCGGAAGGAATACGGAAGGGAGGGAATCCACAAGAATCCCTAGAATGCCGCTTCGCGGACGCGAGGGGCTTGGACACACTTCCCGTGGTTTGGCGTGTTGACGGGGTAGGATGGGAGTGCTAGAACATCCGGTGAAGTCAAATTGCACCCTTGCAAGGGGACATGTTGCCATGAACCAATATGATGAAATTTGCGAGATGGCCATAGGGAACTACGGTCTGGTCACCACCGCCGGAGCGGAGGGAATG
>JAFYAC010000013.1 GCA_017540905.1 Kiritimatiellia bacterium
CCGCCGCCGTTCCCGTCACCGCCGCCGCGCCGGCCGCCCTTGCGGATGTTCCGCACCAGGGTCTGGCCCATCACGAGGAGGGCGATGGCGGCGATGACCGCGCGGATGATCAGGTCGTACTTCTCCGCCGACGGGTCGCGAGGCTTCTTGCGCGTCTGCTTCGCCGCTTCCTCGCCGTCGGTCGGGATTTCCACGCCGGAGAAGATCGACGCGGTGGGCAGTTCGTCGAAGTCGCGCCGCGGGATCGCCGGGCGCCCGGCGTCCACCCATGCGGTGTACCAGATGGACGCGAGATGGCCGATGGCCTGCGCCTGGCGGTCCTTGACGGAGTCGCCGAGCAGGGCCCAGAGTTCGGTGTAGTAGTCTTCGGTGTCGGTGCGGTCGCCGGCGGCGGCGGTCGCGCGGATGTCGGCTTCGAGCCATACGGGAACCAGCGCGTAGGAGTCGGCGATCCACGAGAGGGTCGCGTGGAAGACGTCCGGGAGGTACTCGGCGGGTGGCGGGACGAGGTCCTCCGGGCGGATGAACGCCTTGGCCATGTCGCTCTCGATGCGGGTATGCACGCCGTGCTGGCGCGTTTCCTGGCCGTTGAAGTTCTTCGTGCAGTGCAGCGCGACATGGATGTCCCCGACGTAGTGGCCGAGGGTCGCGCCGGCGCGCGCGGCATCCAGCCAGTCGCCCTTGCGCATGCCGTCCGTCATGCGGTCCGCGAGGTCCGCGATGACCCACGGGGCTTCGCCCAGGTCCGCCGCCGAGATGCGAAAACGCTTCAGCTCCGCCGCCTCGTCGCGCGTCAGGGTCTGGAGGTCGAAATGGCGGGGGAGACGGTCCGGCTCGAAGTAGTGGCGGGGCCCCTCCTCCGGGTCGGCGCCCTTCCAGAGGTCGGGGTAGATGCCCGGGAACGCCATCGGCTGGGCGAACCACTTCCAGCCCGCCGACGCCATCTCCTGCGGCGCCGCCGAGATCGCCGCGCGGTTGATCGTGTAGTGGTGCTTGCCGCTCCACGCCCGCGCCGCGGGGGGCGCCAGCAGCAGCGCGGAGGCCAGCAACAGGCCAGGGAAAAACCGGAACGCCCTCATCCCTCGCCCCCCTTCGCCTTGCGGGCGCCGCCGAGGGGGAGCGCCATCGCGATTTCCGGGCAGGTGAACGGCGAGGAGTACTTCGCGCAGTTCATGCAGCCTTTGTAGAGCTTGTACATCAGCGTCTCCTTCGACACGCGGACGAAGCCGAGCCGCCCGAAGAACTCCGGCGCGAACGTCAGCACGATGACCTGTCCCGGCCGGTACTTCGACACCCGCCGGATCGCCCGCTCCACCAGCCGGCGGCCGATGCCCTCGCGCTGCAGGTCGCGCCGCACCGACACCGACTGGATTTCGATCGACGGGCTCGCCTCCGGGTCCAGTTCCGGCAGGATCGACCACGCAATCGTCCCGACGATCTCCCCGCCGCGCTCCGCCACGAGGAAGCGGTCGATGTTCTGCAGGATGTTGCTCATCGACCGCGGCACCAGCTCGTCGGGCCAGTCCTTGATGCACCGGAAGATGCCCGCGCTGTCGGCGAACGAGGCGTTGCGTACCGTGGTGTCCGTTTTCTTCGTCATGTTGGGTTCCTTCACTGCCCGCGACCTTAGCAGAAATCCCGCGCACCCCCCACCACAAAATGCGCGCCCTTTGGGAAACAGGCTCGCGGCGCGAAACACGGAGGGGACGGAGGAAGGAGGCACGGAGGGTTTTTGGAGGTGGAGTTTGCCGGTGGGGTGTCCACACTCCGAAAACACACTCCAAACACTTTTCCTGAGGCCAAGACAGAGAAAGAAAAGATGCCGTCGGAGCGAAGCCCCCTTCCGGCAACCTCCGTGTCTCATTCCTCCGCGCGCTCCGTGTTTGCGCCGCAGGCACGAAAGTGTGGCCTCAAGCCGTTGTCTCAGCAACCATTTCCCACTGCGGACGAGCGGAAGCGCGTCCCTCCCCGTGGAGAGCGCAACGGGAGGGGCGCGCTTCCGCGCGACCTCGTGGTGGAAAACGGCTGGGAAGCTACAGAAAAACTTACACGCACTGAAATCCCCGAAGCGCCCGGTTTTTCCGCAATCCCGCGGGCGGGGCGCGGCGGGGACGGCGGGTCGGGGGGGCTCCTTTTTCCTTTTTCCGCGCGGGGCGGCGGGGCGAAGTTCTTGCTTGAAAACACGGTCCCGCCGCGCACAATGGCGCCAACCCAAAGGAGCAGCCATGAAACGATCCGCCATCTTCCGCACCGCCGCCGCCGTTCTCGCGGCGCTCGCGTTCGCGCCCGCCCTCGCCGGCGCGCAGGACGCCGCGTCCTTCGACGCCCGCTACAACTCCGTCCTCGCGCGCCTCCAGAGCATGGGCTGCGGCTACTACACCGACGCCGAGTGGTCCGAAATCGAGCGGGAAGTCGGCTCCATCGCCACCGACGCCGCGAACCGCAACGACGGCCCGGCCATCGTCCGCGCCGCGCTGGTCAACGCGATGGTCTCCGCCGACATGCGCCGCCGCTACAGCGACGCGGCGGCGATCCTCCGCAACGGCATCCGCCAGGCCGACGCCATTCCGGGCACCGACGCCTCGCCGCTCTACGTCAAGCTCGCCGAAGTCCTTTCCGACGCCGGCGACGCCTCCGGCATCGAAGCCCTCATCCGCGAATACAAGGCCTCCCGCCACTACTCCCCGCGCCCGCTGGCGTGGTCCGGCGCCGCGCGCCCCGGCGACCCCCTCCTCGTGGCCCGGCCCAAGTCCGACGCCACCGCCGACTCCGTGCCCGTGACGGTGATGGAGAAGGCACTGCTGCGCGCGAAGAGCGCCCCGGGCGTGCTCTTTCCCGAGATTGGGCTGGCCGACATCCAGGGCCGCCCCGTGAACCTCTCCGCGCTCCGCGGGAAGGTGGTGCTGGTCGACTTCTTCCTCCCCGGCTGGAAGCTCTGGGAGTCCAACCTCCCTGCCCTGCGCGACCTCTGGAAGGCCCGCCACGGCGACGGGTTCGAAGTCGTCGGCATCTGCCTGGCGCCTGGCGCGCCGCTGCCGGACGTCCCCTGGCCGGTGATCGCCTCCGCGCCCGCGCTGACGCGCCAGCTGGGCATCTTCGGCGAAACCACCAACTACATCCTCGACACCCGCGGGGCCGTCGTGGCGCGCGACCTGCGCGGCAGCGACCTGGCCTTCACCGTCGACCGCCTCCTCGCGGGCAAGCCCTGAACCCGGACGCCCCCAATCCGTCCGCCGGCCCGGCCGCCGCCCCCCCCGCGGCGGCCGGCGCCGCATGGACCCCGCCGCCCGGCGGCCTCGAAGGGCGCCTCGGGCACGTCTTTGCCGACAAGACCCTCCTGCTGGCGGCCCTGACCCATCCCTCCTACGCCGCCGAGCATCCCGCCGACGCGCCGTCGGACAACCAGCGCCTGGAGTTCCTGGGCGACGCCGCGCTCGGCCTGGCCGCCGCCGAACACCTCTACCTCGCCCAGCCCGGCTGGCACGAGGGGCGCATGACCAAGGTCCGCTCCCGCCTGACCAACGAAACCGCGCTGGCGCGGGTGGCCCGGGCCCTGGGCCTCGGCGCCCACCTCCGGCTGGGGCGCGGCGAAGAGCGCTGCGGCGGGCGCGACACCGCGTCCAACCTGGCCGACGCGCTCGAAGCCGTCATCGGCGCCCTCTGGCTGGACGCCGGGGCGGGGGCGGTGCGCGCCTTTTTCGGGACGCACTTCGCCGACCTCCTGCGCGAAGCGGTGGCCGACGCCACCGAAATCAACCCCAAGGGCGAGCTCCAGGAACTGACCCAGCGCCTGTGGCAGGACCAACCCGAGTACGCCCTGCTCTCCGCCGACGGCCCGCCCCACCGCCGCCGCTACCGGGTGGGCGTCTCCCACCGCGGCGTCCTCCTGGCCGAGGGCGAAGGCACGGGCATCCGCCGCGCCGAATCCGCCGCCGCCGCCGCCGCGCTGGCCGTCCTGCGGAAGGCAGACGCGCCTGCGGCGCGAGTGACGAGTGAAAAGTGACAAGTGAAAAGATGCGGTGGTGCGCCCTGCGGGTGCGCAGAGAAGAGTGACGAGAGACGGGTTTGCGGTGCGCCCTGCGGGCGGGGCAGGTCTGGAGGGGGCGCGGCTGGAAAGCCGCACCTCCCAGCATGGCGGCGGGTAGGGCGGGCAGTCCCTGCCCGCCGGGGCAAGCGATGCCGAAGGAGGGCTGCTGATCAGACAAGCTCCGGCCGCACATGGGGCAAGCCCGCTCGCGCTCCTTTCTCCTCCGCCCGCGGCGCGAAACACGGAGCGCGCGGAGGAAGGAGTCACGGAGGCTGCCGGAAGGGATCTTCGCTCCGACGGCATCTTTTCTTTCTCTGTCTTGGCCTCCGATAAAGTGTTTGGAGTGTGTTTTCGGAGCGTGGACACCCCTCCGGCAAACTCCACCTCCAAAAACCCTCCGTGTCTCCTTCCTCCGTCCCCTCCGTGTTTCGCGCCGCGAGCCTGTTTTCCAACGAATAATCCTTGTCCGATCGGCATTCGGGACAGGCGTGGTCGCTGAAGGAACAAGCGGACAGGCCGTCCGCGGTCCGGTCAAGGGGCGTCGCTTGCCGCCGACTGCCAGAGGAGGCGGAATCGGGGAAAACGGTCCAAGGCGGCTTTCAGTGCCTTTTGGAATGCGGCCGGGGTCTTGTATTCGGACAGGGAAGGCATCGGGGGCAGGGGGCCCGCGTCACAGGTTCGTGAACGCGTTCCTCCGGACGATCTGGTAGCCCTTGACCAGTTCCGCGATCGCGGCCTGGAGCGAGACCTGCGGCTTGAAGCCGGTCGCCTCGATCTTCGCGTTGCTGACGATGTAGTTGCGCTGGTCGGGGTCCTTGCCGATGGCCGACTCGACGATGTGGAAGTCGGGCACCTGCTTCTTGATTTCCAGGCAGAGCTCCATCTTGGAGAGGTTCGCGTCGCTGAGGCCCACGTTGTAGGCCTGGTTCTTCATCGCGTCGAAGTGGTCCAGCGCGTGGATGAAGGCGGACGCGACGTCGTGGACGTGGATGTAGTTGCGCTTGAAGTGCGACTCGAAGAGGACGATGAATCGGTCGGTGACCGCGCGGTAGGTGAAGTCGTTGACCAGCAGATCCAGGCGCATGCGGGGCGAGATGCCGCACACGGTCGCGAGCCGCAGGCTGATCGCGTGGCCCGTGGCCAGCAGCGCCTCCTCCAGCTCCACCTTGAGCCGCCCGTACAGCGACACCGGGCGCAGCGGCGTCTCTTCCGTGCAGTAGATGCCTTCCTCGCCCACGCCGTAGCCGCTGTTCGTCGTCGGCGACAGGATCATCTGCGCCGGGCTCGTCAGTCCCGCCAGCATCTTGACCGCCTCCAGGTTGATGGCCCGCGCCTCGGCCGGATGCATCGCGCACGCCGGGGCGCCGACCAGGCACGCCAGGGGAATCACCGCGTCGGCCTTGGCGACCAACCGCCGCACGAGCGCTTCGTCGCGGACGTCGCCGCGGACCACGTCGAAGAGCGGGTTGTGGCAGCAGTCCAGCAGGGAGGTCTGCCCGTAGAGGAAGCTGTCGAGCACGGTGACGCGGTGCCCGAGCGCGAGCAACCGCGGAACGAGGATGGAACCCAGATAGCCGGCGCCGCCGGTGACGAGAATGTTCATGCAATCAACCCTTTCCGGCCGCCTTGCCGTGCGGCCAAGCCCGTACTATACGCCCCATCCGCCCGTTGGAAACGAAAAACCGCTCCGGTGCCCATGGACGCCCAAGGGGGGAGCGGGCAGGGGGCAGGGGGCAGGGGCGCATGCCGATTTTTCCTTGAAGGAAGGGCCTGCGGCGCGAAACACGGAGGGAACGGGTGAAAACCTTGCGATTTCTTGTCGGGCGCTCCCCCCGGTAGGGCCCGACCTCCGGGCGGGCCGAGCGAAAGGATGGCCCATGACGGGCCGCCCGGAGGTCGGCCCCTACCGGCCAGCCCCACCATGCAAAAGACAAGGTATTCGCCCGACAACCCCCATTGTCCCTTCACCTTTTCTTTTGCGGACGCGCAGAAGCGCGCCCCTCCCTGTGGAGAGCGCTGGGGAGGGGCGCGCTTCCGCGCGACCTTGCGGGAGGGAAACGTCCGGGAAGCCACGGGAAAACGCAAACCGCTCCAGTGCAGCGTAAAGGTCATTCTTTCGCATGTTTTCGGGTAGGGCGGCGAGTCCCTTCGCCGCCGTGCGCCCGTCTTGCGCATGGATTTGCCTTCATGGCGCCCCCCTTTCGCACAGCGGGCAGGGGACTGCCCGCCCTACCCGCGGCCGGCAAATGCGGAAGAATGAACTTTACGCTGCAAAAGCGCAGGGCGTGTTTTGCCTGCCCCCTGCGCCGTCCGTGGCGGAGCGGGACAGTTGCCGCCGCCCCGCTTCTTGTGTAGGATCGGGTCGCTTTATGAAAACGGCGTTCTGGATGTGCGCGGCGGTGTCCGCGGCGATGGCGGTGTCCGCGGCGATGGCGGCGGAAGGCGACGCGGAGCTTTCCTCGGAACAGTCGGAGGACGAGGCGCGCTACGCGGGCGTTTTCCCCGACGGGGTCAGGACCGTCGCCTGCATTTCCCCTGCTTCGTATCCGGGCAGCCCCCAGCACCGTCGGGGCCTGGAACTCCTGGAAAAGGCGGGGCTCAACGTCAAGGTGATGCCCCACGCCTTCACGCGGCCGGAAGGGGGGAAGGGCCCCGCCCCGCTCGCTTGCCGGCTGGAGGATTTCCAGGCGGCGTGGAACGATCCCGAGGTGGACATGATCGTCTGCATCCGCGGAGGCCGGGGCAGCGGGGAACTGGTGGAGAACCTCGACTGGGACCGGCTCGAAAGCCGTCCGGAGCTGTACTTCCAGGGATACAGCGACGCCACGCTGATCACGGGGGCGCTGCTGGCGAAGGGCTACGGCCATCCCGTCGCGGGACCGATGGCCGGATCCATGACGGGGCTGCGGGATGAGTTCATCCAAGCGATGAAGGCGATGTACCACGGGGAGGCGGTCGGCCCGTACCGCGTGGAAACGCTGGCCGTCGGCGATTTTTCCGGGCTGCCGCTCGCGGGGCATCTGGAGCGCCTGGTGGCTCTCGCGGAATCGGATTGCCGCCCCGACACCCGTGGCCGCGTGATTTTCATCGAAAGCGTGCGCACCCCGCCCGAACGAATCCGTGCGCAGTTGCGGCGACTGGCCGACCGCGGGTTTTTCGACGGCACGGCGGGCGTGGTGTTCTGCCAGTTCGCCAGGTGCGGCCCTGCGGCCGAGGTCGAGGCCGTCCTGAAGGAGGCCGCGCCCGCCATCGGCGTCCCCGTCCGCTGCGGATTCCCCTTCGGCCACACCTCGCGCAGCGTGACCATCGATTTCCGCCGCCAGGCGGTGGTGGAGGGGAACACGGTGGTTTTCCCCGCCGTGGCCGACGAGTGACGAGCGACGAGTTTGCGGGGCGCCGGCGCTGTCGTGGATGTCGCGGAGGGCGGCAAGTTCGCGCGCAAGGGTTTCGGGGGCGTCGACGGAGTCGGCGACCTGGTAGTAGGCGAGGGAATCGGCGTCGCGGGTGACGAAATCGACTTCCCGCCCGTTCCTGGTCTGTCCGGCGAAGACATGGGGGGAGCGGCGGAGGAGTTCGAGATAGACGGTGTTTTCGAGGAGGCGCCCCCAGTCGCCGGAGCGGTTGCCGTTGAGCCGCCAGCGGAGGCCGGTGTCGGCGGCATAGTATTTGGCGCCGTTGCGGAGGATGGCGAGGCCCTTGACGTCGAGGCGTTCGCAACGGCGGAAGAGGAACGCGCGGCAGAGGGAATCGACGTAGGATTCGACGGCGTGGTAGGAGGCCTTGGGGCCGGCGGCGGAGAGGGTGTCGGCGATGCGCTTGACGGAAGTGAGGTTGGAGACGTTGTCGAAGAGGTAGGCGACGATGCGGCGGAGGGTGCGGGTGTCGGTGAGTTTCGCGCGGGAGGCCACGTCCCGGACGAGAACGGTGTCGAGGATGCCGTCGAGGTATTGGCCGACATCGGCCCGCGCATCCATTTCGACGAGCTTGCGGACGTAGGGGAAGGAGCCGTAGTGGAGGTAGTCGAGGAAGGCGCGTTGGCGGTCGGGTTCCGGGTTTCCTTCGAGGTATAAGGGAGAACGGTCAAGATGAAAATTTGCCACAAGAGTCAAATTGGCGGAATCCTGGGATTTTGGGGTTGAGGGCGGGGGGAGGATGGGGTAAGGTGGGGCGTGTCGGAGCGGAAAGATGAAAAACGTCGCGGAAATTGCGGAGTCGCCGGAATACCGGGCGGTCGTGGAAGACTGCCGGGCGACGTGTCTTTGGTCCATGGGGGACGTGCTCCATCCGCGGAGCGAGCGCCAGCTGGAGCAGGTGCTGTCGGCCATCGAGCGCAACGGGGATTTGGCGGCGTACCGGCGGGCGGGAGAAATCAGGAAATGGCTGTCACCGGATTCCAGGCCGAGGTCCTAAGGCGGATTGCGGCGGGGCTGTCGCCGGAGACGGCGGGGACGTGCGTGCTGGATGCAGGGGGACGGCCGTTCAGGGGAGATGCGGACGGGGTTGCAAAGGAGCTGAAAGCGGGGCGGTTGCGGTTCCATGGGGGGAGGATTGGGGGCGCGGCGCCGGCGCGCTGCGCGCGCAGTGAAAAGTGAAAAGTGACAAGTGAAAAGATGCGGGGCGCCCGCGCGTTGCGCGGGCGCAGTGACGAGAGACGAGTGACGAGAGACGAGGTTGCGGGGCGCCCGCTGCGCGGGCGGGAGAAACATGGGGGGGCAAGGCCCTTGGATGTCGTCTGGATTTGAGAAATAAAAAGTTCAAGTTTAGGATTCTCAAAAACATGTTGACAGGGAAGGGGCGGGTGGGATAGGAGGGCTGCATGGAATACGTTCACAGGGAAATCGAAGGGTGCCTTGCACGGGCGCTGAAGCACTTTCCGGCCGTGGTGGTGACGGGGCCGCGGCGCTCGGGGAAGACCTGCCTGTTGCGGCATGCGTTGCCGGGGGCGGCATACGTGTTGCTGGAGGATCCGGACACGCGGTTGGCGGTGAAGTCCGATCCCCGCGGGTTCCTCGATTCGCTGGCGTTGCCGGCCATCATCGACGAAATCCAGCATGCGCCGGAGTTGTTCGCCTACATCCGGACGCGGATCGACGCGGCGCCGGAGGAGAAGGGGCGGTGGATCCTGACGGGGTCGCAGGAGTCGTCGCTGATGGGCGGTGTCGGGGAATCGATGGCTGGGCGGGCGGCCATCCTGCGCCTGCCGCCGTTTTCGGTGCGGGAATCGCCGCTGGTATCGCCGTTCGCGGGCGGGTATCCGGAGGCGTTGGCGGCGGGGCCGGAGGCGGCGGGGTTGTGGTTTTCGTCGTACGTGCAGACGTATCTGGAGCGGGACGTGAGGAACGTGCTGGCGGTGCGGGATTTGGGGGCCTTCCAGCGTTTCGTCCGGTTGCTGGCGACCCGGCACGGGCAGATGCTCAACAAGACGGCGATGGCGGCCCCGCTGGGGGTGTCGGTCCCCACCCTGGGGTATTGGCTGGATGTGCTGGAGACGACGGGAATCGTGATGCGGGTGCCGCCGTACTACCGGAACGCGGGGAAACGGTTGGTGAAGACCCCGAAGGTGTATTTTGCCGATTCGGGGCTCGCGTGCCATCTGCTGGGCATCCGTTCGGCGGCGGAATTGGCGGCGTCGCCGTTCGCGGGGGCCGTGTTCGAGGGTTTCGTGCTGGCGGAGGTCCTGAAAGCCCAGTCCGCGGCGGGGTTGCCCGGCGAGGTGTATTATTTCCGCGACGAGCAGGGCTTGGAGGTCGATTTGCTGGTCTCGCCGGGGGAGGGACGGCTGGCGCTCGCGGAATGCAAGGCGACGGCGACGCCGCTGCCGTCGATGGCAACGGGCATGCGGAGGCTCGCGGCGGCCCTGGGCGGCGAGGCGGGGGAGGTGTCGATGCACCTGGTCCACCGGCCGGTGCCGGGTGCGGCGATGGCCCCGACCCTGGCACCGGGCGTGGAACGCTGTTCAGTGGAGGGGTTTCTGGAGCGGCTTTTCCCAAAGCAGTAAGGTGGGGCGGGGAGGCGGGAAAGCATGCAAGGAATTGTTACGTGAAAGGCGTGCGATTTGCTGTGTGAAGGGGGGGGGGAGGGCGGGCAGTCCCGAATGCCGATCGGATAAGCTCCGCCCACCCTGGGTCAAGCCCGCCCGCTCTCCGTTCTCCCCTGCCTGCGGCGCAAAACACGGAGCGCGCGGAGGAAGGAGACACGGAGTTTGCCGGGAGGGGGCTTCGCTCCGACGGCATCTTTTCTTTCTCTGTCTTGGCCTCCGGAAAAGTGTTTGGGGTGTGTTTTCGGAGCGTAATCCCCTCCGGCAAACTCCACCTCCAAAAACCCTCCGTGCCTCCTTCCTCCGTCCCCTCCGTGTTTCGCGCCGCGAGCCGGTTTTCCAAAGAATCATCCTTAACTGATCGGCATTCCGGGCAGTCCCTGCCCGCCAGAGCCAGGAATGCCGGAGGAGGGTGGCGGAGATGCGCGGTGGCATGGTTCCCCTTGCGCCTTGAGCGGGAGCCAGAAATGGCGTGGCATCAAGCCATTGTGTCGCTCGAGCGGGTTGAGAAATACTGTGGCCGCCCCGTGGCAGGGACCCGGTGGGGCGAGCACTCCGTGCGAGCCGCAGAGGCGCAGGGAGCGGCTCGCTCGGAGAGCCAGCCCTACCGTCTGGAAGGCGAAACAGGAGCTGCACTATTTCTTGACCCGCTCCAGCCGTTCCTCCGCGGACGCGCAGAAGCGCGTCCCTCCCCGTGGAGAGCGCAGCGGGAGGGGCGCGCTTCCGCGCGACCATGTGGGTGGAAAATGGTTGGGTGGAATCCCAGGATTTTGGGGTTGAGGGCGGGGGGAGGATGGGGTAAGATACACCCTGCTATGTGGTATGGCAGGAACACATATTACGAGCCCGGAGCCGGTTGAATGACGTTGGTCGGCAACAGGTTGCAATGGGTGCTCTCCGGGGGAGCGGGAGGGGTGTGTGCACAATGCAGAATGCTGAATGCTGAATGCACAATGGGGGAAGAGGGAATGGGGAAGGTTTTTCTTGCGCGCGGACGGAAGCCGGAAAGGTGGGGCGGCATGAACAGGCCGGTGGCGTATCTGGAGACGAGTTTCGTGGGCTCTTCTAACGAAATCCTGGAAGAAGTTTACCGGGCGCGGGAAAAGCTCTGGCAGCTCGGAGGGGGAACCTTGCGGGGAATGGGGGAGTATTTGCGCGAGTGCGGGCGGAGGGCCAAGGAGCGGAGGGTGCTCTGGATTGAGTCGGAGGAGGAGCGGGAGGCCATCGGGGCCGAGGTCCGCGCACGGCTCGCCCGCGAGGCCGCGGAGGGGGAGTGGAAGGATGCCACGGCCGTGGGGGAGGAGAGGGCGCGGTATGGCGCTGCGCGCAGTGAAAAGGGAAAAGAGAAAAGTGAACAGCGGGCGGGGGAACGATCCAACGACACAACGATTCAACGATCCAACGATGCAACGATCCAACGATCCAACGATCCAGCGATCCCACGAACGAGGTGACGAGATGAGCATGAGGATGATCCAGAAGGTGTTCGGGTTTTTCGGTGCCAAAGGGGGAAATAGGGCTCACGCGGAGGCGCGGAGGCGCGGAGAGGAGAGGGGGATGGATTTCCACCATCAAACCATCCAACTGTCCAACCATCAAACCGAGTTGTCTCACACAGAGGCACGGAGGCACGGAGAGGAGAGGGAGATGAATTTCCGCCATCAAACCATCCAGCTGTCCAACCATCAAACCGAGTTGTCTCACGCGGAGGCGCGGAGGCGCGGAGAGGAGAGGGGGATGGATTTCCACCATCAAACCATCCAACTGTCCAACCATCAAACCGGGTTGTCTCACGCGGAGGCGCGGAGGCGCGGAGAGGAGAGGGGGATGGATTTCCACCATCAAACCATCCAACTGTCCAACCATCAAACCGGGTTGTCTCACGCGGAGGCGCGGAGGCGCGGAGAGGAGAGG
>JAFYAC010000014.1 GCA_017540905.1 Kiritimatiellia bacterium
CGTCGGCGCCGGCGGCGCGGAGGGCGCCGTGGACGCCTCGAACATGATCAAGCCGCCCCTCGCCCGCGGCGAACTGCGTTGCGTGGGCGCGACGACCCTCGGCGAGTACCGCAAGTACGTCGAGAAGGACCCCGCCCTCGCCCGCCGTTTCCAGACGGTGCTGGTGGACGAGCCGACCGTCGAGGACACCATCGCGATCCTCCGCGGCCTCAAGCCCCGCTACGAAGCCCACCACGGCGTGCGCATCCAGGACTCGGCGCTCGTCGAGGCCGCGCGCCTCTCCCACCGCTACATCTCCGACCGCTTCCTGCCCGACAAGGCCATCGACCTCGTCGACGAAGCCGCCAGCCGCCTGCGCATGGAGATCGACTCGATGCCCGTCGAGATCGACGAACTCGAACGCCGCCGCATGCAGCTCGAAATCGAGCGCGAAGCCCTCCGCAAGGAGACCGACCGTGCCTCCGCCGACCGCCTCGCCGCGCTCGAGAAGGAACTCGCCGAGCTCAAGGAAAAATCCTCCGCCCTCAAATCCCAGTGGTCGCGCGAAAAGGACCTCCTCGGCGCCATCCGCACCGCCACCGCCGACGTCGACCGCCTCCGCACCGAACAGGAACAGGCCCAGCGCCGCGGCGACCTCGCCCGCGCCTCCGAAATCAAGTACGACCGCCTGCCCGCCGCCGAGAAGAAGATCGCCGCCGCCCAGTCCGCCCTCGCCGACCTCCAGGGCACCCGGCGCCTCCTGCGCGAGGAAGTGACCCCGGAGAACATCGCCGAAGTCGTCGGCGCCTGGACGCACATCCCCGTCAGCCGCCTCCTCGAAGGCGAAAAAGCCAAACTCCTCCGCATGGAAGAGCGCCTGCGCGAGCGCGTCGTCGGGCAGGACGAAGCCGTCGCCGCCGTCGCCCGCGCCGTACGCCGCTCCCGCGCCGGCCTGCAGGACCCGAACCGCCCCATCGGCTCCTTCCTGTTCCTGGGCCCGACCGGCGTGGGCAAGACCGAACTCACCCGCGCGCTGGCCGACTTCCTCTTCGACGACGACCAGGCCATGGTGCGTCTCGACATGAGCGAATACATGGAAAAACACTCCGTCAGCCGCCTCGTCGGCGCGCCTCCCGGATACGTCGGCCACGACGAAGGCGGGCAGCTCACGGAGGCCGTCCGGCGCAAACCCTATTCCGTCGTCCTCTTCGACGAAATCGAGAAGGCCCATCCCGACGTCTTCAACATCATGCTCCAGATCCTCGAGGACGGCCGCCTGACCGACGGCCAGGGCCGCACCGTCGACTTCAAGAACACGGTGCTCATCATGACCTCCAACCTCGGCGGCGACCTCATCCAGGACGCCCTGCGCGCCCATCCAAACCTCAAGCGCGACTCCGCCACCTGGCGCAAACTCGAGACCGACGTAACGGCCCTCCTCCGCACCCGGTTCCGTCCCGAATTCCTCAACCGAATCGACGAGACCATCCTGTTCCGGAGCCTGGGCCTCGACCAGCTGCGCCAGATCGTCGCCATCCAGCTCGCCCGCGTGCAGGGCTTCCTCAAGGACCGCGGCATCACGCTCGAACTGACCGACGCCGCCTCCGAGGCGCTGGCCGGCGAAGGCTACGACCCCGCCTTCGGCGCCCGTCCCCTCAAGCGCGCCATCCAGCGGATGATCCTCGACGAACTGGCCACCCGCGTCATCGCCGGCGAAATCCCCGACGGCTCCCGCGTCACGGTGGACTACGACCCCGAGCACCCTGACCGCTTCGAGTTCAGGGCCACCCCCGCTACCTGACCGGCTCCGGGGGGGGGCGGGGCTTCCCCCCCCCGGCCCACTCGGCCAACCGAAACCATCGATTCCATCGAAAAAATCGATTCCATCGATTCTCTCGAAAGCCCCCGCCTCCCGCGCCAGCCACCGCCCAGCACGGGTTCTCCCTGCCTGCCCCCGCCCCCCCCGCCGCCCCGCCCCCGGCTCCCCCTCGCGCCCCCCCCGCATTTTCCCCTTGCCCCCCTTCCCCGCCCCCCGCTACATTCCGCCCCGCAATGAACCCTCCTCCCAATCAACCGCCGGCCGCACCGCCCACCCCCTTCAAATCCCCCCTCTCCCACTACTGGCTCGACTCCTGGCTCCTGGCGGCCCTCATCGAGCACGCCGTACGCCGCTTCTGCCTCAAACATCTCGACCGCCGCATCGACCCGTGCGGACGCCTCTTCGACCAGATGACCATGGCCGCCCGTTCCGCCGCCGCCAACATCGCCGAAGGCAACGCCCGCCGGTCCACCTCCCGCGAGACCCAGATGCGCCTGCTCGACGTCGCCCGTGCCACCCTTTCCGAGCTGTCGGGCGACCTCCGCTCCTACCTGCTGCTCTCCGACGAAGCCCCCTGGGCCGAATCCGACCCCGACGCCCGCGCCGTGTTCGCCACCCGCCTCGACCGTCCCGACTACCGCACCGACCTCGACCGCAACGTATCCCTCCACATCCTGGCCCAGCGCGCCAAATTCGCCCGCTGGCTCGACTCCCCCGATCCGCTCGTGCCCGCCCGCGCCCTCACCGTGCTCGTGTCCCGCCTCCAGATGATTCTCAACCGCCAGCTCGAACGCGCCCATGCCGAATTCCTGGCCCGTGGAGGCTTTGCCGAAACCCTTTCCCGCGACCGCATCGCCGCCCGCGCCAAGGCCCCTCCCGAACCCGGCGCCCCGCCCTGTCCCGGATGCGGCAAACCCATGCAGCGCCGACTGGCCAAACGCGGACCCCGCGCCGGCCACACCTTCTGGTCCTGCCCCGACTACCCCAACTGCGCAGGCAAGCCCGCCGCCCACTGACCGCACCGCCGCCCCCCGGCACCCCGCCCTCCCCTCCTCCCCATCGATCCCATCGGTTTTCTCGTTTCCTTCGATTCCGTCGCTTCCCCCGCCCCCCAGCCGCGCCGCCCGCCCGAAAGCCGTGTTCCGCCCTATTCCTCCCGTCCAGGGGCCCCGGGCGGCAGCTGCGAGCGGATCTTGTGGAAGGAGATGCGCATCCGGCCCTCCGGGCCCCATGCCGCACGCTTGCGCCCGGGGCCGACGATGCGGCAATGGCCCGTCACGACGTTGCGCTCCAGCTTCCACCCGCCGCACGCGTCGAGCACGTCCCACCACACGCCGGCGTCCAGCACCTTCCATTCGAGGTTGATGCGCCCCTGCGGCACGCGCACCCGGGCGGGCGCCGACGGCTTGCCGTCGAGGATGCGCCCGAGCTCGGTGAAGTAGAACGACGCGAGGTGGTTGCACACGCGCTTGAGGGCCGCGGACCGTCCCCATGCGGCGTCGATCTCCGTCTCGTCCGTGATGGTCTCCGGTACGGCGTATTCGAGCACGTTCGCGAGCGCGGCGGGCGAGCCGTTCCGGCCGAGCGCCGGACCGCCCCCGCCGCCCGCCAGGTCGTAGCCGTACTTGAGGACGGTGTCCTCCGGGTTCACCACCACGATGGCCGGCCGCTCGCACCCGCCGCCCATCTGAGCCACGTCGGGGTCGTCCATGGGAATCGCCGGCGCGAGCAGGATGCCCTGCCCCACCTTCATGCCCCTGCGCGACAGCTCCGCGAGCGTGCGCGCCACGATGCGCCCGCCGAGGGAGTGCCCCACGATCACGAGCCCGGAACGGAAGGCGTCGTCGGTGGACGCGATTTCGTTGGCGAGACGCTTGGCGGCCGCGTCCGCGTTCGCCGCGGAGGTGAGCCAGCTGCGGTCGCCGTCCCATCCCCAGAACGCGCAGACCTCGCCCTTGAACGTGTTCGTGCAGGACGCGTACGCAAGCCCGTTCGTCTCGGTCGTGCGGTTCCAGCCCGGCACGTACCACACCTCGGCCCGCGCCGCCGCGGCGATGCCCGCGGCAAGGATGGCCATGATTGCCGTCTTCATGGGGAGTCTTCGGTTTTGGGGTTTTCGTGTTGCAAGGGAACGTCTAGCAGAAGGCCCGCCGCGAAACAACGGCAAACACGCCTCCGGCGGCGGATGGAATTGGTGTTGGCAAGGGGCGGAGGGTGGGGGTAGGATGGAAACAACGTCCAATGGTGGGCGGCACAACTTGAAAGGAAAAGGAGATTCCATGAAAAAGACGGCGAAGATGGTGTGGTTGGGTGCGGTGGCGGTGGCTCTCGCGGGCATGGTGGAGGCCATGGCCTGGAGCCCGGTCCAGGTCGGTTTGTTCGGCGGCAACGTGCAGATTTGCGCGCCCGAAACCGAAATCGCCGGCCTGCGCCTGAACCTGCCCTACAGCGAGAACGACGACGTCTCCGGCCTCGACCTCGGCATCGTCAGCGGTGCGGCCTCGTTCAGCGGGCTCCGGCTGAACGTCATCAACCTCTCCGACGAACACTCCGGCGGCGTGGAAATCGGCCTGGCGAACGTCGCGCGGGGGGAGATGGTGGGTTTCCAGTTCGGCCTGTACAACTATGCCGAGTCGATGCGCGGCTTCCAGCTCGGCCTCATCAACAAGTGCGGCAGCCTGCACGGCATCCAGATTGGCCTGATCAACATGATCGAGAGCGGCGACGTCGCCATGCTCCCGATTGTCAGCTGGGCGTTCTGAGAAACGCCGCCAACGGCGGCCGCCGTGCCGCCAAAAACCAGCCGCGCCCGGTGCCGCCGGGCGCGGTTTCGTTGTGGGGAGGAGGGAAGGGGGGCGGGATGAATGCCGATCCAATGAGGATTCTCCATCGGGTAACGGGCCCGCGGCGCGAAACACGGAGGGAACGGAGTACGGAGACACGGAGTTGTTTTTTTGGGAAGTTTTTGGGAGGAGCATCCGCGCCCCGTAAACATCCCTCGAACTCTTGTCCGGAGGAAATGGGAGGGAGTCGACCGTGCGAAACGCCCTCCCGACCCCCTCCGTGCCTCCTTCCTCCGCGCGCTCCGTGTTTGCGCCGCAGGCACGGACGGAACGGGGCGCGGGTCAGCGGGCGATGCCGACCTGCTGGGCGACGAGGGATTCCCCGCAGTAGATTTTGCGGAGCTTGGGCTTTTCGATCTTGCCGGTGGGGTTGCGGGGGACGGGGGCGAAGATGACCTTCCGAGGGCGCTTGTAGCGGGGGAGCGCCTTGCAGAAGTCTTCCACGCCGGCTTCGTCGAGGGCGGCCCCGGGCTTGACTTCGACGATGGCCGCGGCGATCTCGCCGAGGCGCGGGTCGGGCAGGCCGATGACCGCGACGTCCTTGATGGCGGGATGGGCGCGGAGGAAGTCCTCGATCTGCACGGGGTACAGGTTCTCGCCGCCGGTGATGATGACGTCCTTCTTGCGGTCGACGAGGTAGATGAAGCCGTCGCGGACGACGGCCATGTCGCCGGTGTAGAGCCAGCCGTCGGCATCGAGGACCGCGGCGGTCGCGGCTTCGTCCTTGTAGTAGCCGCGCATGACGCCGGGGCCGCGGACGGCCAGTTCGCCGACTTCGCCGGCCGCCACGGGCGCGCGAGAGCCGTCGACGATCTTGGTCTCCCAGCGGTAGCCGGGGATGCCGATGGCGCCGACGCGGTCCACGTTGCCCACGCCCAGGTGCACGCAACCGGGGCCGGTGGATTCGCTGAGACCGTAGTTCGTGTCGTAGTCGTGGCGGGGGAAGACCTTGAGCCAGCGCTGGATGAGGGCCGGCGGCACCGGCTGGGCGCCGATGTGCATGAGGCGCCACTGGGAGAGCCGGTAGTCGTCCAGGCGGACGGCGCCGGAGTCGATGGCGTCCAGGATGTCCTGCGCCCACGGGACGAGGAGCCACACGATGGTGCAGCGCTCCTGGCTGACGGCGCTGAGGATCCACTCGGGCTTGACGCCGCGCAGGAGGACGGCGCGGCCGCCGGCGATGAAGCTGCCGAACCAGTGCATCTTGGCGCCGGTGTGGTAGAGGGGCGGGATGCAGAGGAAGACGTCGTCGCGCGTCTGGCCGTGGTGCTTCTGCTCCATCTCGGCGGACTGGGCGAGGCAACGGTGGGTCAGGATGATGGCCTTGGGGAAGCCGGTGGTGCCGGAGGAGAAGTAGATGGCCGCGTCGTCGTCGAGGGCGAGCTCGATTGAGGGGCGGCGGGCGGAGCAGTAGGAGACGAGGGCGTTGTAGGATTCGGCGAAGGAGGGGCAGTCCTCGCCGGCGTAGAGGCGGAGGGAGACCTTGGGGATGCGGTCGGCGATGTCCTCGACGCGGCCCGTGAACTCGGGGCCGAAGACGAGCGCGGAGGCGTCGGAGAGGTCGAGGCAGTAGCGGATTTCCTCGGCCGTGTAGCGGTAGTTGAGGGGGACGGCCATGGCGCCGGCGCGGAGGACGCCGAAGTAGATCGGCAGCCACTCGAGGCAGTTCATCAGCAGGATGGCGACCTTGTCCCCGCGCTTGACGTGGCGGGTGAGCAGGAAGTTGGCGAAGCGGTTCGCCTTCTCGTCGAACTCGGCCCAGGTCATTTCGCTGCGGAAGGCTTCGACGGGGCTCGACTCGATCAGGGCGTATTCCTTCCAGGTGGTGTGGCGCGCCTCGAGTTCCTGCGGGTTGATTTCCACGAGGGCGACGTCGTTGGGCCACTGCGAGGCGTTTTGTTCGAGGATTTCGGTAATGGGTTTCATGCTGTCTCCAATTCCCGGCCATTGTGCCATCCTTGGCGGGCGGTTGCAATGACCGACTGGGGCGGGGGCGGGAGGAGGGGTGAAAAGCGTGGGGCGGGAGGAGAAACCTGCTCTTTGGCGGTTGGATCGTGCGAAGCTCTTCCTCCCTCCGAGAGGGGGGTGCCGCCTTGTGGAAGCGAAAGTCCATGGCAGGTACACCTGGAGCCAATGAAGGGGCGGCGGGGGGAGTACTGCGGGTTGCCTGTGCAGAAGCCTTCGCGACATCCCGTGAAGTCCTTTCCGGTTCCCGAACATGCCCTGACGCAACGCCGGAGCTTTGGCCCATGCGCCGCGCAGTACTCCCCCCGCCGCGCTACTCTTCCGCTTTCCTTGATTGCCCTGCCTGCCCACCATTCGCCGCGCGGCACCCCCCTCTCGGAAGGGGGATGGGCTTCGCACAAACCAATCGCCAAGGTCAGGCTTCTCCTGCCACCTCACACTTTTCCCCCACACCCGGGCGGGCGCCGCGCCCGGAGAGCTCGTTCCAGCATCAAGGGCGGCAAAACAAATATGGGGGACAACGTGGTCCAAATCCTGAAAAAATCCAACTGTTTCCCGTAATTGCAAGAATGGTCGGGAGGTTGGGAAACTGGGCGGCGGGGGGGGGCGGAGGCAACATTCTTGGTTCTTCGGGAATGATAGTGGACGGGGAGTATGGCCGGGAGATCGTGGAGAGATATTTGGAGAATGGAGAGCGCGCGAGCATTCGCCCCCCTCCGAGAGGGGGGTACCGCCCGGAGGAAGATGGCTTGTGGATTGCGAGTGCGGAGCGGAAGGAAAGGGCGGCGGGGGGAGTACTGCGGGTGGCCGTGGGTGCAGGCTTTCGCATGGTCCATCCGCAGAGGGATTGATTCTTTTGTTGCGGTATGAAGTCGTGCTTGTCGCGACGGCCGACCGCAGTACTCCCCCCGTCGCGGCCCCTGCCGCTTGTCTTTTGCCAGACATCTGCCTTCCATTCATGGCCGCGCCACCCCCCTCTCGGAGGGGGGAGTGTCCTGTCGCCCTCCTTGTGCCTTGCATTCGTGGGATTCCGGAGGTGGTTCCATTATAATCCCCGAAGAACCACATCCTTGGAGTGGGGGGGGGCGGCCATTTTTGCGTTGAGGACGAGCGGAGGTTTCCGAAGGGCCGGAACAGGGGCGATTGGGCCGTTTTCCCGCATTCCGCGCCCATGGGGGGTGTTTTGCCCGGGGCCCTTGCCGGCGCAACATTTTCCGAAATTTCATTTATTCACATGTTTCCCGGATTGACAACGCGGAAAAGGTTTGCTCGATTGCAGGGGAAGGCGTCCGGACGGGCATGGCATGCATTCCGGGCGGATGCCGGAACCGATTTCGAACCATGGAAAGGTCGCGCGTGGAAACCCGTAAGCCATCCAACAATCCGCTGGGGAAGTTCGCCAACTTCTTCCTTCTCTCCTTCGGCTACGTGGGGATCCGCTTCCTGGTGGCCCCGGTGCGGGCGCGCCTGCTGACAGAGCAGCTGGGGAAGCCCCTGTACGCGTCGCTGTCCCTGGCCGTCACCACCGTCACGCTCGTGGCCATGTTCCTGGCGCTGGGGTCGTACGAATTCCTCGCGCGCCGCCTGCCGGGCATCCCGCCGGCCCGCCAGAAGGGGTGGCTGTCCCTGGTGCTGCGGCGCATCGCGCTGCCCGGCTGGCTCCTGGCGGGGGCGGTGGCCGGCGCGTTCTGCCTGTTCCGGCCTGCCGGCTCCGAGTTCCTCACGGCGGACAACATCCTCTTCCTGTGGCTGGCCCTCGGGCTGATGCTCTGGCTGCTGTGCCGCGTCTTCTACGCGCTCGGCCGCAACCGCATCGGCACCATGCGGGCCATCCAGCTGTTCCAGAACGACGCCTGGTTCCTGCTGATTTTCGCCGCGGGTACCTGGGCGGCCGCGTCCTTCGCGCACTCGCTGTGGATCTGGACCGGCTGGCTGGCCACCGTCGCCCTGGCGGTGTTCCTGTTCGACCGCACGCCCGGCCCGGCCGAGGCGCCCGGGGGGAAGGGGCTCCGCGAGGTCCTCGCCTTCGGGCTGCCGCTGATGCCGATGCTGGTCGGCGAGATGCTGCTGCGCCTGGCGGACCGCTACCTCCTGCTCGCCTATTGCGAAATCTCCGTCGTGGCCGAATACATCCTGGCGATGAACATCGCCATGATGGCGTACGGCACGGGCGCGAGCCTCCTCGACCTCTCCGTCCCCCACCTCTACGCCGAAGCGAACCGCAACCCGGCCCCCACGCCGGCCGCTGGCGCCTCCTTCTGGGGCGGTTCGGTGGCGCCCACCCCCGAGATGCGCCGCATCTTCAGCCTGGCGCTGCGCCACGTCACGGGGCTCGGCGCGGTGATGGGGCTCGCGTTCGCCTTCTTCCGGCGGGACATCTTCGCGGTCATCGCCGGCCCCGAATTCCGCAACGCGGCCGACCTGATGCCCTGGGTGGCGGGCGTTCCCCTGACCTACCTGGTGGCGATGGCGGCCGGGCGCGCGCTGCTGGTGCAGAACCGGTCGCGGATCGTCGGCGGCGCCACGTTGGGGGCGGCCCTGCTGAACCTCGCGGTGAACCTGGTGGTGGTCCCCCTGTGGGGGCCGCACGGGGCGGCGATGTCCACCCTCGGCAGCCTGCTGGCGCTGGCGGTCTTCCTGTTTGCCGTCATCGACATCCGGCGTTGGATCGACCGCGGCACCTGGAAACCCGGCCACCTGCTGGCCGGCATTGCCGGGTGCGCTGCCGCGGACTGGCTGATCGTCACCCTGCTGCCCGACGCCTCGCACTGGGTGCGCCTTCCCCTGGCCGCCGTGCCCGCGCTCCTGACCTTCTGGCTCGCCAAGGTCTTCACCCCGGCCGACATGGCGCTCCTCCGGGCGGCCAATTCCTCCAATTCCTGAAGACTGTCTCCCGCGGCGGGGCGCAACTCGTTGCGTTGGAAGGGGGTGCGCGGGCAAAAACGCAATTCGTTGTGCTCTTGACAATCCACAACCGCAAGATGTGGTGTCATGCCCGGTTTTTTGTCGTCGGAGGGAAATGGACGTTGAGGTGGCGCCGCGGGCGGCCTATACAGCATCCCGTTGCCATGCGCTCCAGGCCTCTCCACGGGGGAGGGGCGGTGCGCGCGGCACGTGGATTTGCTTTCGAGAAAGTGATGGAACGAGCGATGGACAGACAGGATTTGCAGATGTTCGACGGCTTCATGAAGCGCGACGGGATGGTGGTCCCCTTCCGGCGCGAGAAGATCGTCAGCGCGATTTCCCGCGCCGCGGACGAGGTCGCCCGCCGCGACCACGTGGAAGTCGGCGCGCACATGCCCGAGCAGCTGGCGGACCTGGTCATCGCGCAGCTCCTCGACCCCAAGAGCGAGTACTTCGTCGCGCCCGACGCGGAAGGCCGCCAGATCCCGCACATCGAGGACATGCAGGACCTGATCGAGATCGTCCTGGCCGAGCAGGGCTACGCCCCCATCGTCGCCGCCTACAAGCGCTACCGCAAGCACCGCGAACTGGCCCGCGAGCGCATCCGCGTCCGCCAGAGCGGCCCCCGTTCCCGCGACGGCAAGCCCGTGGACCTGACCGACGCGAGCCTCCTGCTCGTCGAATCCGCCGACAAGGGCCACACGCTGCCCTGGGACCGCAAGGAGCTGATCGACACGCTCCGCCGCCACACGGACCTCAACGAGGAAGTGGCGCTGAACATCGCGAAGACGGTCGAGAACCAGATCATCGCGAGCCACATCAGCAGCGTGGACAGCAACCTCGTCCGCGAGCTCTTGAACAACGAGCTGACGCTCCGCGGCTACCGCCACCAGCTGCGCGACCTCTCGGTGTACGGCGTCTCCCGCCAGTTCGTCGACCGGCTGATGTACGCCAAGAGCCAGGAGAACAGCAACATCGTCAACAACAACCCCGAGGCCGTCCAGCTGGGCATCGCGGAGCTGGTGCTGAAGCAGTGGGCGCTCGACACGATCTTCACGGAAGACCTCAAGGCGGCGCACAACACCGGCGCGATCCACCTCCACGACCTCGGCTACCCGCACCGCGTCTACTGCTCCTCGCACTCCGTCGAATACGTCAAGAAGTACGGCCTGCGCGCCCTCAACAACCTCAACAACGAGAGCGCCCCGGCCCACAGCGCGCACGTGCTGACGACGCACCTGCACACCTTCGTCGCGTCCATGCAGGCCAACTACGCCGGCGCGCTCGGCCTGGCCTACATCAACATCATGTACGCCCCCTACCTCCGCGGCATGCCGCGCGAAGAAATCCTGCAGGTCGCACAGGGGCTCATCTTCGGCGGCGCGCAGAACGCCTTCTCGCGCGGCGGACAGACCATCTTCCTGGACTTCAACATCCACACCGGCGTCCCCGCCTACCTCAAGACCGTCCCGGCGGTCGGCCCCCGCGGCAAGTACATGCTCCGCCGCGCCGACGGCACCGTCGAACGCCTCGAAGAACGCATCCGCCCCGAAAAGGACGCCTCCGGCAACCGCCTCATGGAACTCCATCTCCGCGACGCCGGCGGCGCCGACCGCTGCGTCCTGCGCGAACTCCCCGACGCCAAGCGCGGCATGGCCCTCGATCCCGCCGTCGAAGCCGACCTCGCGGCCCGCGGCGAAAAAATCCTCACCTACGGCGACTTCGAAGAAGAAGCCCGCGAGATGACCCGCGCCCTCCTCGAAGTCTGGGAAGCCGGCGACGCCAACGGCCACGTCTTCGAATTCCCCAAGTGCGACTTCCACGTCAGCGCCGAAACCTTCACCGACCCCGCCCAGCTCGCCATCTACGAGCGCGCCTGCGAAGTCGCCTCCCGCAACGGCTCCGTCTACTTCATCTTCGACCGCGACGAAGTCACCCTCTCCGCCTGCTGCCGCCTGCGCACCACCATCCAGGACAACCACATGATGCGGCATCCCGAATCCATGCGCTTCTGCGGCTTCCAGAACGTCACCATCAACATCCCCCAGTGCATGTACCGCGCCGCGCGCGCCGGCCGCAAGACCCTCGACGGCCTCCTCGACGAAATCGACCGCATGATGGACCTCGCCGTCAAGGCCCACGAACAGAAGCGCCGCCGCATCGCCGAAATGCTTTCCGGCCCCGGCTTCCCCCTCTGGCAGATCGGCAAGATGGCCAACGACGGCAAACCCTACGTCGACCTTTCCACCGCCACCTACATCATCGGCCTCATCGGCGTCAACGACGCCGTCCGCTTCCTGACCGGCGAAGAATTCCACGAAAGCCCGGCCGCGCTCCGCCTCGGCGAAAAGATCGTCGCCCACATGTACCTGCGCGCCAAGAAACTCTCCGTCAAGCACCAGATGAAGCTCACACTCGAAGAGTCCCCCGCCGAATCCGCCGCCCGCCGCCTCGCCAAGGCCGATTTGGTCTACTACCGTCCCGAAGCCCTCACCGTCTTCAAGGGCGGTTCCGAAGACGTCGCCTACTACACCAATTCCGTCCACCTCTCCGCCGACGCCCCCGTCACCCTCGTCGAACGCATCCGCAAGCAGGCCCGCTTCCACTCCCTCATCGAATCCGGGGCCATCACCCACGCCTTCATCGGCGAACAGCGCCCCTCGCCGGCCGCCATCGACCGCCTTGTCCGCGACACCTTCTTCCGCACCCAGTCCGCGCAGCTCGTCCTCTCCCCCGAATTCACCTACTGCCTCGAATGCGGCCACAACATGCGCGGCCTCCAGCACCGCTGCACCGTCTGCGGCTCCGCGAACGTCGAAGGCGAGACCCGCGTCGTCGGCTACTTCTCCAAAGTCAAGAACTGGAACAAGAGCAAACGCGACGGCGAACTCCCCGCCCGCCAACGCGGCCACTACGCCGTGGAGGCCGCCGACTGCGCCGCCCCCTCCGCCCCGGTTGCCTCGTCCTCCGTCCCGGTTGTCCCGTCCGTCCCGGTTGTCCCGTCCTCCACCCCCTCCACCACCCCTTCCGCGGAGCCCGCCCATGTCTGACAAAACCTACCAAATCCACGTCTTCGGCAAACCCGGCTGCGCCAAGTGCCACACCCTGCAAGGGCGGCTCGACGACCTCCTCTCCGAGCCCGAGTGGTCCGACTTCGAAAAAATCTACCACGACCTCGAAACCGAAGACGGCCTGGTTGCCTTCTGCGACGCCGAATGCCTGAACCCCCAGCGCGTCCCCGGCTTCTACGTCTCCAAACTCGACCCCTCCACCGGTGAACAGCGCCCCCTGGTGAACCCCACCCCCGACACCCCCGACCCGGCCACCGGCAACAGCGCCCTCTACACCTGGGTGGGCCTCCAGACCGACTACTCCCCCACCGGCCGCGGCGTCCTCACCCCCCGCATGATCGAATCCACCCTCGCCAAAGCCAAAGCCCTGTGATATAACATCTTCCGATGGCCCGGCGGGCCGGTGCGGTCTTCCCATCCCTCCTCCCGTCCCCTCCGACCCGACCGGGCCCCTTCCCTTTTTCCTTTATAGTCCACCGCCCACTCGTCACTCGTCTCTCGTCACTCGTCTCCCCCCATGCTTTCCCCCGTCGCCGCCATCCTTCCCGACGCCTCCATGGTCGACTTCCCCGGCCGCCTTGCGGCCGTTTTTTTCGTGCAGGGGTGCAATTTCTGCTGCGGCTACTGCCACAATCCCGACCTCCGCCGTTCCCCCGCCGCCGACTTGGCCGGGTGCCTGCCCTGGAGCGGGATCGACGCCGCGTGCCGCCGTTTCCGGGACAATTGGACCGATGCCGCCGTCATTACCGGCGGCGAACCCACGGGCTCCCCGCTTTTGGTTCCCCTCGTCGAGCGCCTCCGCGCCCACGGTTTTGCCGTCAAGCTTGACACCAACGGCTCCCGCCCCGATGTGCTGGAATCCCTGCTGCCGCTGCTCGACTACGTCGCGATGGACATCAAATTCCCGCCCGCCGACTACCCCCGCCGCACCGGATTCGCCGACACCGCCGCCCTCGGACACTCCATCGCCCTCCTGAAGGCCCGTGGGCCGGCCGCCGAGTTCCGCACCACCATCGTCGCCGCCTGGCACGACGAAGCCGCCATTAGCTCCATGGGCGAATGGGTCCACGCCGCCGGCGACGGCACCCCCGCCGCCCAGTGGTACCTCCAGGCCTTCCGCCCCCACGGCGACCTGCCCGACCCCGCCTGCCGCAACTTCCCCGAAACCCCGCCACCCCTCCTCCGCAGCCTGGCGGCCCTCCTCCGCCCCCACGCCCTCCGCACCGCCATCCGCGGCGAATTCTGACCCCCTTTCCACTTCCGGAGGTGCGGCTTCCAGCCGCGCCTCATTCCTTCCACGTCACGCCCGCGACAGCGGGCGCACCGCAAACTCGTCTCTCGTCACTCGTCTCTGTAGCTTCCCGGAAGTTTCCCACCCACAAGGTCGCGCGGAAGCGCGACCCGTGCGCTCTCCAGGGGGAGGGACGCGCTTCTGCGCGTCCGTGAAAGAAAAGGTGGCGACACAATGGAGTTGTCAGGTGCAAACCTTGCGATTTCTTGCCAGGTGCTCCCTCCGGTAGGGCCCGACCTCCGGGCGGGCCGTGCGGAAGGATTGCCCAAGGCGGGCCGCCCGGAGGTCGGCCCATACCGACCAGTCCCACCATGCGAAAGACAAGGTTTTCACCTGGCAACCCCAAGGAATTGGGGCCGCGCGCGGGGCATGTTGCGTTTCCCCTTGAAAATCCCGGCGGGGCGGGTAAAAAGGACGGAAAACAACGGCCGGCCGCCGCCGGCCCCCATCCAACCCAAAGGCAGACACATGAACAAGAAGACCCTCAACGACGTCGAACTGGCCGGCAAGCGCGTCATCATGCGCGTGGACTTCAACGTGCCGATCAAGGAAGGCGTCATCAGCGACGACACCCGCATCCAGAAGGCGCTCCCCTCCATCCGCTACATCCTCGACCACGGCGCGAGCCTGGTCCTCATGAGCCACCTCGGCCGCCCCAAGGAGAAGGGCTACGAGGCCGACTTCTCCCTCAAGCCCGTCGGCGAACACCTCGCCAAGCTGCTCGGCAAGCCCGTCGCCTTCGCGCCCGACTGCCTGGCGGCGGACGACCAGGTCGCGGCCCTCAAGCCCGGCGAAGTCCTCCTCCTCGAAAACACCCGCTTCTACAAGCAGGAGCAGGCCAAGGTCAAGAAGGCCGAGGGCATGACCGACGACGAGGTCAAGGCCAAGAAGGCCGAGCTCAAGGAGAAGCAGAAGGAAATGGCGAAGAAACTCGCCAGCTACGGCGACATCTTCGTCAACGACGCCTTCGGCACCGCCCACCGCGCCCACGCTTCCACGGCGGTCATCTGCAAGTACATCCCCGTCAGCGTCGCCGGCTTCCTCATGGAGAAGGAAATCCAGTACCTCGGCAACGCCGTCGAGAACCCCGTCCGCCCGTTCGTCGCCATCCTCGGCGGCGCGAAGGTCAGCGACAAGCTCGCCGTCGTCAACAACCTCCTCGACAAGGTCGACACGCTGATCATCGGCGGCGGCATGGCCTACACTTTCCTGAAGGCCCAGGGCCACGACGTCGGCGCCTCCCTCTGCGAGCCCGACCAGCTCGACTACGCCCGCGAGATGATCGCCAAGGCCGCCGCCAACGGCAAGAAGCTGCTGCTGCCCGTGGACAACGTCGCCGCCGACAAGTTCGCCGCCGACGCCGCCACGCAGGTGGTCGGCGACGACATCCCCGCCGGCTGGATGGCCCTCGACATCGGCCCCGAGACCGTCAAGCTCTACTCCGACGCCATCCGCTCCGCCAAGACCGTCGTCTGGAACGGCCCCATGGGCTGCTTCGAGATGGCGCCCTTCGCGGCGGGCACCTTCGGCGTCTGCCAGGCGGTCGCCGACAGCGGCGCGACCAGCGTCATCGGCGGCGGCGACTCCGTCAGCGCCGTCAACCGCAGCGGCCTCGCCGACAAGATGACCCACATCTCCACCGGCGGCGGCGCCTCCCTCGAATACCTCGAAGGCAAGGAACTCCCCGGCGTCGCGGCCCTCAACGACCGCTGATCGCCCGGAGCCACCGGGGGCCACCCGGGGCCCTAGAAACCTAGATTCCTAGAAACCTAGATTTCTAGGGCCCAAAGGCCCCGCCCCTGCCTCTACCGCACCGCCCCATGGCCGGCAAATTCCACCGAGAAGACGAAGCGGCGGGCGCCCCCGCGCCCGCCGCCCCCTCCCCGCGCACCCCGGCCGCGGCGGCGGCGGCGCGCGACCTCTCGCTGATCCGCAACTTCAGCATCATCGCGCACATCGACCACGGCAAGACCACCCTCAGCGACCGCCTCCTCGAGCTGACCGGCGCCGTCGCCAAGCGCGACCAGCGCGACCAGCTGCTCGACGACATGGACCTCGAGCGCGAGCGCGGCATCACCATCAAGGCCCACCCCGTCACCATGGCCTACACCGCGCGCGACGGGAAGACCTACGAATTCAACTTCATCGACACCCCCGGGCACGTCGACTTCTCCTACGAAGTCTCCCGCTCCCTCGCCGCGTGCGAAGGCGCCCTGCTCGTCGTCGATTCCACCCAGGGCGTGCAGGCGCAGACCGTCGCGCACGCCTTCCTGGCGGCCTCCCACAACGTCCGCATGATCCCGGTCCTCAACAAGACCGACATGCCCGCCTCCGACGCCGACTCCGTCGCGCGCCAGATCGAAGACATCTTCGCCATCCCCGCCGAAGAAGATTTCCGCGTCAGCGCCAAGACCGGCGCCGGCGTCCCCGACGTCCTGGAAGCCCTCGTCGAGCGCATCCCGCCGCCCAAGTCCGAATACCCCGGCGAGACCCGCGCCCTCGTCTTCGACAGCGAATACGACACCTTCCGCGGCGGCATCGTCTACCTGCGCGTCTTCGACGGCACCCTCCGGCGCGGCGACCGCATCCGCCTGCTCGGCACCGGGCGCGACTACGAAATCCAGGAAGTCGGCGTCTTCAACCCCAAACTCTGCCCCTGCGCCGAACTCGGCGCCGGGCAGGTCGGCTACGTCATGGCCAACATCAAGAACGCCGCCGAAATCCGCATTGGCGACACCGTGACGAGCGCGAAAAAACCCACCGACCACCCCCTTCCCGGATTCCAGGCCGTCCGCCCCATGGTCTTCACCGGCCTCTACCCCATCGACTCCGACGACTACGAAAAACTCAAATACTCCCTCGAAAAACTCTCCCTCAACGACTCCTCCTTCCAGTACCAGAACGAGTCGAGCGTCGCCCTCGGCTTCGGCTTCCGCTGCGGATTCCTGGGCCTCCTGCACATGGAAATCGTCCAGGAGCGGCTCCGGCGCGAATACGACTGCGACATCGTCGCCACCTATCCCGGCGTCGTCTACCGCGTCTACCTGCGCGACGGCACCCTCAAGGAAATCGACAACCCCGTCTTCCTGCCCGACCCCACCGAAATCGACCGCATCGAAGAACCCGTCGTCCGCGTCTACCTCATCTGCATGGGCGACCAGATCGGCGACATGATGAAACTCGTCATGGACAAGCGCGGCACCCTTTCCAAGACCGAATCCCTCGACGCCAAGCGCGTCATGCTCACGTGCCTGATGCCGCTCAACGAAATCCTCATCGACTTCCACGACCGTCTCAAGAGCGTTTCGCGCGGCTACGCCTCCATGGACTACGAACCCGCGGGCTACCAGGCCGAAGACCTCGTGCGGCTGGACATCCTCGTCCACGGCGAAATCGTCGAAGCCTTCTCCTGCATCGTCCACCGGAGCAAGGCCGAAGCCCGCGGCCGGCAGATCTGCGAAGTCCTGGTGGACATCATCCCCCCGCAGCAATTCGCCATCGCCATCCAGGCGGCGATCGGGGCCAAGATCATCGCGCGGACGACCGTCCGCCCCTTCCGCAAGGACGTCACCGCCAAATGCTACGGCGGCGACATCACCCGCAAGCGCAAACTCCTCGAAAAACAGAAAGAGGGCAAAAAGCGCATGAAGCAGTTCGGCAAAGTCGGCATCCCCCAGGAAGCCTTCATCGCCGTCCTCAAGTCCAAGAACTGACCCGCCCCCGCACACCCCCCCGCCGCCGAAGCTGCCTTCCCTCCCACCTTCTCTTCACATTTCCCGTCCGCCCCCTAACGCTTCCCGTCCACCCCCGTCCACCCTTCGCTCCCTCCCATCTCCTTCTGTCCTTCCGCGTCTCCCCCTTTTTTCGTTCCATTCCCCCCCCCCCCCCCGTGCAACACAGTTGCGATATCAAGGAAAACATGGAGAATTCTTGAGTTTTTCGTGATGTTCGCCAAGCGTCTGCGCGCCCGGAGGAACGCCCCCGATGCCGGCTTCTGGCTCCAAACAACCTTTCCACGTGGAAGATTGCACGGGCGCCATCGCCGCCTTGACTTGGTTGGGGAGAGGACAGCGTGGCGATGTCTTCCGCTCCACAAGCTCCCGCGCATTCAGGGGCGATTGCCTTGTGGCGGCCGCGGACTTTCTCCGGCCAATCGCCATTCAAGGGAAAAACCTGTTTTCCAACGATTGGAAAAAACTTTTCCAATCATTGGAAAATTTCCTGTTGCCATGAAAATCCCCTTGCTTGTGCAATCGGGCCAAGGGATGGCACCATTGCCGTGGCGGCGGAACCTGTCTCCCGCACGCCGTGGCGCGATGCCGCCAATCGTCCCCTACCGGCGGCGGTTTTGCCGGGCCTGGAGGGGGGCGTTGAGCCAGGCGCGGATGTCGGATTGCAGTTTCCGGGTCTCCGGATCCGGGTTCAGCTCTCCGAGAATCCTTCGGATGGCATCCCAGAACGCCTCCGTCCGCTTCCCTCCGGTGTTCGCTTCCAGCCCGTCGAGAATGGTCCGCGATACCAAGGAATTTGTTGGGCTTTCCTTGCGTTCCCGGCGCCGCCCGCGCCCGGGTTTCGGCGGCTGGATACGGCGGATCGTCACCATGCGCATGATGCCGAGCTTTTGTTCGACGGCGAGCACGAGGTGGGTGTACTTGGGATTCTCGGCGAGAAGGGCGAGGAGTTTCTTGCGGGCCGCGGCGGTTGCACGGCGGTCGGCCGCGGGAAGGGCCGCGAGCTGCGGGGGGAGGTCATCGCTTCCGGGCAGGAGCCATTCGATGGGGATGCGGGCGTCGAGGCCGATGAGCTGGCGGAGGCGGGTGGCCAGCTTTTTGTAGTGCATGGCGGTGCTGTATTTGATGTCGGGGGTGTTCTCGCGGAGCCAGCCCTTGAGGCCGGGCTGGCGGGCGGCGATGCGGCGGCGTCCGGCTCGGTTCTTCTTGAACACGAAGGTGTTGTCGAGCGTGGGCTCGAGGTCGGCCAGGCGGGAACCGATGCGGAGGCGGGTGCAAAGGCCGCGCGGGTCGGTGTCCCAGAGGTCCTGAAGGTCCTCCGGGGAGGGGGTGCCGCGCAGGGAGGGGGACGGCTTGGGCGGGGCGGGCGGCGGGGGCGGGTTGAAGTGGTTGTGGATGCGGCGGACGAGGGAACGGGCGCCGTAATAGAGGAGGTGGGTTCCCAAAACGGCGGTGAAGCCGGCGAGCTGGACGGGGAAGGCGACCTGGGCCTGGAGGTCGGAGCGGTTGCCGGTGCCGAAGAAGGCTTCCGCAAGGGCGTTGAGGTAGTTGGGAGGGAAGATGGGGGCGGGTTTCATGGGCGGGAGAATGGCGGAAGCGGGAGGGGAATGCAAGAATTTTCCTTGATATCGCAAGTGGATGGGGCGTGGGTGGGAGGGGGGGAGGGGCGACAGGGCAAAAGGGGGGAGAGGGGATGCGGGAGGATGGGCGACGAGAGGGGAGGGGGGAACTCGTATGGAGAGGGCAGGGAGAGGTGGGGAGGGTCAGATGGAGGAGTCCATTTGGTCGAGGAGGCGGGTGAGGACGGGTTCGGCGGAGGGCCAGCCGCGGCGGAGGTGGATGAGGTCTTTCGCCAAGAGGTTGTATTCGGTCAGCAGGGCGGTGCGCTCGGGGGCCGGGGTGGAAGGGGCGCGGAGGAGGCGGGTGATGTCGCGCTGGCGGCGGACGAGGTGGCCTTGCCAGATGCGCAGGAGCAGGTCGCGGACGGCGCGGTCCGGGGTCGTGATGTCTTCTTTGCCGGCAATCCGGCTGCCGCTGTTGGAGATGCGCGCGGCGAGGGTCTTGCAGGCGTCGGGTTCGTCGTCGATGGCGGAGAGGAGGTTTTCTTCTTCGGCCAGGGCGGTGATGATCGGGCGGCAGGCGGGATGGGTGATGAGCGGGTAGCGGAGCCATTGGCGGACGAAGCCCGCCAGCTCGGGGCTGGAGTCGTTGCAGAGGAGGGTGGCGAGGTCGTATTCTTCGGGCGGTGGCTCGGCGGGGATTTCGGGAATCGGCGGAAGCTGTACGGTGGCCGGATCGGGGGCGGTCGCGGAGGGGGCGTCGGAGGAGGCGGCCTGGGCGCGGTATTTGCGGCGGCGGGCGGCTTCGAGGTCTTTCATGAGGGAGGGGACGCCGACGCCGAGGGCGGCGGAGGCTTCGCGCATCATGAGTTCGGCCTGGGCGGTGCTGCGGGTGTGGGTGGCGAGTTCGATGACGGGTTTCAAGGCCTGCATGAGGCCGGCCTGGGTGGTGGGGTCGAGCTGGCCGGACATGCCGTCGAGGAGGAATTTCATGGGGGAGCAGGCGGCGGCGAGGACGGCGGCGAAGGCGTCGGGGCCCTGCTTGAGGATGAGGGAGTCGGGGTCTTCGCCGGGGGGCAGGGAGGCGAGGGATACGGCGAGGCCTTCGTCGAGGAGGAGTCCGGCGGTGCGGAGGGCGGCCTTGTGGCCGGCGGTGTCGGCGTCGAGGACGATGAGGACGTGGTCGGCGTAGCGGCGGAGCAGCCGGGCGTGCTGGTCGGTGAAGGCGGTGCCCTGGGAGGCGACGGCGTTGGCGAAGCCGGCGGCGTGGCAGCGGATGCAGTCGATCTGGCCCTCGACGAGGAGGGCCTGGCGCTTTTCCTGCATGGGGCGGCGGGCCTTGTCGAGGGCGAAGAGAATGCGGCTTTTGCGGAATACGGCGGTTTCGGAGGTGTTGACGTATTTGCCGGCGCCGCGTTCGTCGGGCTTGAGGAGGCGGCCGGAGAAGCCGACGGGGCGGCCGAGTTCGTCGCGGATGGTGAACATGACACGGTCGCGGAAGCGATCGTAGGTGGCGCCTTTTTCGCTGGTGGAGAGGAGGCCCGCGGCGTCGAGGCGGCGGTTGCGGGAGGGGTCGGAGGAGAGGAAGTGCCAGTCGTCGGGGGCGTAGCCGATGGTCCATTCGCGCCAGAGGTCGGGGCCGATGGAGCGGCCGAGGAGGTAGGCGCGGGCGGCTTCGGCGCCGGGGGTCTTGGATTCGGCGAGTTCGCGCTGGTAGCGGGCGGCGGCGTCGGCGTTGGCCGCGAAGAGGTCGTCCTTGGTGGGTTCGCCGGGGGCGCGGGGGCGGCCGCCGCCGGGGGCGCCGCCGTCTTCGTATTCGAGGGCGACGCCTGCGCGCGGGGCGAGCATGCGGAGGGCGCCGGGGAAGTCGACGCCGTCGTAGAGCATCACGAACTTGAAGATGTCCCCGCCTTCGTGGCAGCCGAAGCAGTGGAAGGACTGGCGGGCGGGGTTGACGTGGAAGGACGGGGTCTTTTCCTTGTGGAAGGGGCAGCAGGCGACGTAGGCGGAGCCGGCTTTCTTGAGGGGGATGACGCCGCCGATGTAGTCGGCGATGTCGATGCCGTCGCGGATGCGGTCGATGACGTCCTTGGAGACGAAGCCGGGCATGGCGGGTCAGTCGCCGGCGACGGGGGGGAGGGGGTAGGCGCCGGGGTCGGCGGCGGGGACGGGCGGGAGGCCGTCGCCGCCGTCGCCGGGCGCGTCCATCGGCGGCATGACGAGGCGGACGCCGGTGGGGACTTCGGCCTGGATCATCTCGGCGCGCTCGGCGACCGCGTTGTAGCCGTCGATCAGGACGGGGAGGAGCGCGCTGCCGACCTTGGAGTCGTAGCGGATCGCGCGCTGGAGCCAGGCGGCGTCGACCAGGAAGTAGGCCGCCAGCAGGACCACCGAGAAGATCACCGCTCGGCGGACCGCCCCCGTCAGCAGGCCGCCCACGCGCTCGGGGATGCCCTTGAAGCGGAAGTCCATCAGCGAGCCCAGCGCCTTGCCCAGCAGCCACATGCCGAGCATTGCCGCGAGCCAGATCGCCACCACCGAAATCAGGCGCGTGACGAGCGGGTTCCAGTCCGTCGCCACCGCGATGCGGTCGGCCAGCGGCGCGTAGCCGGCGCGCACGGCGACCAGCGCCACGACCGTCGCGACCAGCACGCCCAGCTCGCGGGAGAGGCCGCGCCTGAAGCCGAGGATGGCGCCGTAGAGGACGGAGAGGGCGAAGGCCCAGTCCACCCAGTTCGTCGTCTTGCACCAGTCGAGGATCGCGGTAAACATGGGAATGCTCCTTGCGGGTCAGCCTTCGTAGCCGTCGGGGGCGGGCTCGGAGGTGGGGATTTTGAGGTCGGGCTTGGTGGCGGCGGGGGTGGCGGCGCCGTCGGGGGGAGGGGCGACGTCCAGTTCGGCGCCGATCATCACGCCGTCGTCGAAGAGGAATCGCCCGTCGAAATGGCGTCCTTCGAGGACGAGCGGGTACCAGAGGCGGTCGTCGGCCCACATCTGGCCGTAGGGCATGTCGCGCTCGTCCATCCAGAGGGGGATTGCCTCGGGGGTGGGGGAAGGGACGCCTTCGTAGGCGCTGGCGGTGAAGACGTGGCAGCGGAGCGAATACCCGTTCGTGAAGCGGAAGTTCAGCACGCCCGCCTCCTTGACCCCCAGCGGCGTCACGCGCAGCTCTTCCTGGGTCTCGCGGATGGCGCCCTGTTCGGGCGTCTCGCCCGGGTCCACGCGGCCGCCGGGGGCGTTGATGAGCCCCGTCCCCATGCCCTTGAGCTTGCGGATGAGCAGCACCATGCCGTCCATGCGCACGAACATCAGCGTGGCGGTCTCGCGCGGCTGCCAGTTTGTCCAATCCAATTCCGTGAACTTCACGTCTGCTCCTTTATGCACTCCGCCAACCCTACCACAGCCCCCCACGGTGCGCGAGTGCGCTTTTTGGGCGCTTCCGCCGGGAGGGCCCGGCTTCGTCCGGGCCGAGTCCGTGGAATCCGGAAGGAACGATTCGGGAACGACCTTGTCGCGCGGCCGTTGTGGACGCGCAGAAGCGCGTCCCTCCCCGTGGAGAGCGCAACGGGTCGCGCTTCCGCGCGACCCCGTGGGAGGGAAACTTCCGCAGAGCTGCGGGAAATCCCAAACCGCTCTATGTCCGGGGCGCGGCGGGGGCGGAAGAACCGCGGAGGCGGACGAGTTCGTCGTAGACGGCGCGGAGTTCGGGGGTGGAGAGGGCCTTGTCGGTGGAGTCGAAGAAGTCGGAAAGGTCGGCGAACTTTTCGTGTTCGTAGATGCTGGCCTGGACGCCCATCTCCAGGCGGTCCACCTGCTTGACGAGGCGGGCCTCCGGGGTTTCGCAGGCTTCGTACTCCTCCCAGACGGCGAGGTATTCCTTTCCGTTGGGCAGCTTGGCGAGGACGCGCTCGACGGCGGCCTTTTCCAGTTCGTGCTTTTCTTCGAGGGACATCTTGCCGGGGACAATGTCGCCGGCGTGGATCTCGCCGAAGTCGTGGAGGAGGGCGAGGAGGAGGATCTTGGTGCGGTCGAGCCGCGGGAAGTGCGCGTCGGCCAGGAACAGCGACAGCATGGCGACGCCCATGGAATGCTCGGCAACGCTTTCGCACTGGTCGCGCGGGACGCCGGCGCGGAGCCAGCCCTGGCGGTAGAGGGTCTTGAGGTGCTGGAACTCGTACATCGTCCGCACAAGGGCGGAGGCATCGGTGTCGGCAAGGTGGCGGATGGCGCCGGGTCGTTTGGTTTCCATGGTGTCGTTTCTCCCGCCGGAGGAGTCTCCGCCAGCCGCCGCGAGGAAGCAAGCCCAAAGAGCGGCGCGGGAAAAAAGAGAAAAACAAGATTGCCAAACGGGGGGACGGCTGGTAGAGTCCACGTCAATTTGTGTAAAGACGACCGAACAAAAGGACCGAAGAAAACAACATGCCAACGATCAATCAATTGGTGAAAAAGGGGCGCAGCCCCCTGCAATCCAAGTGCAAATCGCCCGCGCTGCAGAAGTGCCCGCAGCGCCGCGGCGTCTGCCTGCTGGTCAAGACCATGACCCCCAAGAAGCCGAACTCCGCCCTCCGCAAGGTCGCGCGCGTTCGCCTCACCAACGGGCAGGAAGTCACCGCCTACATCCCCGGCGAAGGCCACAACCTCCAGGAACACAGCATGGTGCTGGTCCGCGGAGGCCGCGTGAAGGACCTCCCGGGCGTCCGCTACCACATCGTCCGCGGCACCCTCGACTGCCTCGGCATCGAGAGCCGCCGCCGCAGCCGCAGCAAGTACGGGACCAAGACCCCGAAGGCCGCCAAGAAGTAAAGGGAGCGCACGATGAGAAGGCACAAGGCAGAAGAACACAGCTTCGCACCCGACGCCCGCTACAACAGCGAGCTGGTGACGCACCTGATCAACATCATCATGAACCGCGGCAAGAAGTCCACCGCCCAGCGCACCGTCTACGGCGCCCTCGAAGCCCTCAAGGAGGGCGTGCCCGAGTCCGAGCCGCTCGACGTGTTCATGCAGGCGCTCGAGAACATCAAGCCGAAGGTCGAGGTCAAGAGCCGCCGTATCGGCGGTGCCACCTACCAGGTCCCCGTGGAAGTCCCCGCCATCCGCCAGACCAGCCTCGCGCTGCGTTGGCTCGTCGACTACAGCCGCGGCCGCAAGGGCGTCTCCATGCAGAAGGCCCTTTCGCTCGAGCTGCTCGACGCCTACAAGGGCCAGGGCAACGCCATCAAGAAACGCGACGACACCCACAAGATGGCCGCCGCCAACAAGGCTTTCGCCCACTACCGCTGGTAAAGGTTCCGCGAAAGGCTTCGGCCGGAATTGCACAAAGTGCGGGACGCTCCACGGGGCGTCCCGAATTGTTTCCGGGCGCCGCGGGGGGGAACGGGACGGGGAACCGTGCGGGGCTGGGCAAAAAGAAAAGGCAGGGCGAAAACCCTGCCTTTCGCTTTGTTGCCCGATTGGCGTGCGGATCAGTAGGCCATGCCGTTGTTGGTGATGACCTGGACGACGACGAGGCCGATGACCGTCAGCAGGGAGAGCAGGGCGAAGACGGACCAGACCGCCCCCGTCTCCTCTTCGGCCGGCTGGGAGATGAAGGAGGGCTCCGGGGCAAAGGTCGTCAGGGAACCGGGCGCCGGGCTGGAGGAGATGGTGACCGAGGAACCGCCGGCCGTGCTGCCGGGGCGCTTGAGCTTGATGGTCCCCGCGGGCCGCGGCGAGGCCGCGGGTTCGGCGGCGGGCGCGGCGGCGGCGGGACGCCCCGGGGAGAAGGTGGCCGGCGCGGGGGAAGAAGGCGTCAGGCGCACGGTCGGACGGTTTCCGATGCGGATGGTGCGGGGATTCCCGGCAGCGCCCGCGGGCGCGGAAGTCTTGAGGGGGATCTTCGAGGTGTCGAGCAACGCGGTGCGGCGCTTGTAGATGTCGTCGTCCACCGTGGCCGCCGGTTGCACGGTGGCGCCGAGCCCCAGGCGGGAGGTCTGCGCCTTGGCGATGGTCGGAATGGCGGAAATGTCGATGCGGGTGGTGGTCGTCTTGGCGTTCATGCCCACGCGGATGCCGGGGGCGGGCGTGACGGTGGCCTTTCCAAGCTCGATGCGGGGAGCGGGCTTCGCGGGAGTTCCGGCGGGGTTGTTCAAGTCAGCCATGTATTTCCTCCAATCTATCCATTCGGGGGCATCTTAGGCGCGGGACGGGAGCGCGTCAATCCCTAGTTTTGCGGAGGCGTTTCGGGAAATGGCATGGTTGCGGTCCTTGGGGGCGTCCCCCATGGACATTCTTTTCCACTGCGATGCAGGTGGACTCAGCCCTTTGCCCTCCCTCCTAACATCCGCCGGTTCCGGCGCGCCTCCAGCGGCGCATTCAGCCAGTCCCGGATGTCCGACTGCAACCGCCGCGTCTCCGCATCCGGATTCCGCTCCCCCAGCACCCTCCTGATGGCCTCCCAGAACGCCCTTTCCCGCTCCTCCCCCGCCCCCACCGACACTCCCGCCCCAGCCACTCGCGATATCAAGGGATTATTGTGCTTTTCCTTCGATTCTGTCCGCCGTCTCCGCCCCGGTTTCGGCGGCTGGATCCGTCGGATCGTCACCATCCGCATGATGCCCAGCTTCGATTCCACCGCCCGCGTCAGCCGCGTCACCTTGGGGTTTTCCGCCAGCAGCGCATCCAGCTTCCTCTTCGCCCTTGCAACCGCCTTCCTCTCCTCCGGCGGCAATCCGGCGAGGCCGGTCTCCGCTTCGTCGCTGTCCGGGAGCAGCCACTCCAGCGGAATCCGCGCATCCAGCCCCACCAGTTGGCGGAGGCGCGTCGCCAGCTTTTTGTAGTGCATGGCCGTCGAGTAGGTGACCGACGGCACGTTCTTCTTCATCCACCCCTTCAGTCCGGGCTGCCGCGCGCAGATGCGCTTCGAGCCGTTGCGGGTCTTCTTGAACACGAACCGCGAATCCAGCGTCGGCTCCAAGTCTGCCAACCGCGACCCGATGCGCAGTCGGCCGCACAGTGTCCGCGGGGCGATGTCCCACACGTCTTCGATGTCCTCCGGTTCGGGCACGCCGCGCAGGGATACGGCCTCGCGCGGCTCCGGCGGCACCATGGTTTCGCGCGGCGCGACATGCCGCCGCAGGCGGGCGAGGAGTTGCCTGCCGCCGTAGAAGGCGAGGTGGAGGGCGACGGCGCCGGTGAAGGCCGCCAGGCCGATCGGCAGGAGAAGCTGGTCCTCCATCCGTGCGTAACGGCGGTCCAGGCAGGGCATGAAGAGTTGCTGGAGTTCTTTGAGGTAGCCGGGGGGGAATACGGGGTCTGGTTTCATGGTTGCGAGTATGGGAAAAAATCGGGGGAATGCAAGTGTTTTCCTTGATATCGCAAATTCTTGGGCAGAGGCCGCGGGGAGGGGCGGGGGGGGAGACAGGGCGGGGGGGGGGAAGGGGAAGGTTCCGGGGCGTTCGGGCGCATCTCCGGTTTGTGCAAGGGCGGACCAAATCCAAGCTTGCATATTCCCGCGCGAGGTGCATGGTGGGGCGAGGCGTCCCCGCCGAGCCGTTCTTGCCGGTTTTCCAGACCTCCTGTTCCCTTCCACACCGGCTCGCCGGGGACGGCTCGCCCCACCAGGAGCCTTGCCATCCAATCAATGGACACCAAAAGTCGAGGCGGAAGGGAGGAAGGTGCACAAACCGGAGATGCGCCCGGGGCGTTCCGGGGGTGCACTACGGGATTGCGGGCGGGCGGGCCGGGTGGTAGGGTGCGGGGAAAGCGAAAGGAAGCGACAATGGCGCAAGACAAAGGCATGATCGTGGTGACCGGCGCGGCCGGCTTCATCGGCAGCAACCTGGTGGCGGAGCTGAACCGCCGCGGCGAAGAGAACATCCTGGCGGTGGACGAACTCGGCGCCGACGAGCACTGGAAGAACCTCCGCGGACTGCGCTTCGCCGACTACCTCCAGTCCGGCGAATTCCGCGAAGCCTTCAACACCGACGGCGCCTGCCCGCCCGTCCGCGCCGTCTACCACCTCGGTGCGTGCAGCAGCACCACCGAGACCGACGCCGACTACCTGGTCGACAACAACTTCCGCTACACCCAGGAACTCTGCGGCTTCTGCATCCGCACCGGCGCCCGCTTCGTCTACGCCTCCTCCGCCGCGACCTACGGCGACGGCGCCCAGGGCTACGCCGACGACCTCTCCCGCATCGACGAACTCCGCCCGCTGAACATGTACGGCATGAGCAAGCAGCTCTTCGACCTCTGGGCGCGCGGCCAGGGCCTGTTCGACCGCATCGCGGGCCTCAAGTACTTCAACGTCTACGGCCCGCACGAAGACTTCAAGGGCGACATGCGCTCCGTGGTCCACAAAGCCTACGGCCAGGTCCTGGCGACCGGCCGCATCCGCCTCTTCAAATCCCACCGCGAAGGCTACGCCGACGGCGAGCAGCTGCGCGACTTCGTCTACGTCAAGGACGCCGTCGACATGACCCTCCACTGCGGCGAACACCCCGAATGCTCCGGCCTCTTCAACTGCGGCACGGGCCGCGCCCGCAGCTGGAACGACCTCGCCAAGGCCGTCTTCGCCGCCATGGGCCGCGAGCCCAACATCGAATACATCGACATGCCCGAACACCTCCGCGCCAAGTACCAGTACTTCACCCAGGCCGACATGGCCCGCGCCCGCGCCGCCGGATACTCGCGCGAATTCACGTCCCTCGAAGACGGCGTCCGCGACTACATCCGGAACTACCTCGTCCCCTGCACCGACGGAGGCGTCCCGTGAAAAAGCCCCCCGCCGCCCCCACCTTCCCGCCCCCCTTCCCGCCAACCAGGACCCGCGCCGTCCGCGCCGGGTCCGTCACCTTCGGCGGCGCCCGCCCCCGCCTCGCCCTGATCGCCGGCCCCTGCGCCATGGAAGGCCGAGAAGCCGTCCTCGACCTCGCCGCCCGCCTCGCCGCCTTCGCCAAGAAAGAGAACGTCCCCCTCGTCTTCAAGGCCTCCTACGACAAGGCCAACCGCACCTCCGTCGGCTCCTACCGCGGCCCCGGCCTCGCCCAAGGCCTCGAATGGCTGGCCGAAGTCAAGGCCACGTACCACCTCCCCGTCCTCGTCGACGTCCACGAACCGTCCCACGCCGCGCCCGCGGCCGAAGTCGCCGACATCCTCCAGCTGCCGGCCTTCCTGTGCCGGCAGACCGACCTCGTCGTCGCGCTCGGCGAAACCGGACGCGTCGTCAACATCAAGAAGGGCCAATTCCTCTCCCCCTGGGACATCCGGCACGTCATCGCGAAAGTCGAATCCACCGGCAACAAGAAGATCCTCCTCACCGAGCGCGGCGCGAGCTTCGGCTACGGCAACCTCGTCGCCGACATGCGTTCCCTGCTGATCATGCGCGAGACCGGCTATCCGGTGGTGTTCGACGCCACCCACAGCGTCCAGCTGCCCGGCGGACGCACCGACGGTACCGGCGGCGACGGCCGCTGGGCCCCCTACCTCGCCCGCGCGGCCTGCGCGGTGGGCATCGACGGCCTGTTCCTGGAAGTCCACCCCAACCCGCCCGCCTCCAAATCCGACAAAGACAACGTCCTGGTCCTCTCCTCCCTACCCGCCGTCTGGCGCCACTGCCGCGCCATCTCCGACCTCGTCGCCCGCTAGATTCGGAATTTTCCAACCATTGGAAAAATATTTTCCAATCATTGGAAAACTGACGAAAAATTTTTCCAATCATTGGAAAAATCCGCCCATTTTTTCCAACCATTGGAAAAAAGTTTTCCAATCATTGGAAAATTTCCGCACGGGCCCCGGAAGGGCCTTGGGGCGGGGTCACGGGGAGAGGGCGGCGAGGAGCTTGCGGGCGCGGTCGCGGACGGTGGGGTCGGGGTCGTCGAGGAGGGCCGGGAGGCCGGGGGGAGGGGTGCCGGCGGCGCGGGCGGCGGTGAGGCAGTAGTAGCGGGCGAGCCAGTCGGGGTCGGTCGCGTTCCCGGCGGGGCGCGGGGGGCGCAGGCGGAGGCGTTCGAGCAGGCGGCGGCCCGTGCCGAGCAGCCGGGCGTAGAGGTCGGGTCGGGCCGGGTCGAAGCATTCGAGGACCGGCGACAGGAAGGGGGACGGCGCGCCGGTGCACAGCAGCAGGAGGCGGTCCCGCGCGCGGGTCATCGCGACGTAGAGGATGCGGGCGCTTTCGCGGCGGTCGTCGTCGGTGCGGTCGAAGGGGTGCGGGTAGGCGCCGTCCTGGGCGTCGGGAACCACCACGCGCGGGAATTCGAGGCCCTTGGCCCGGTGGACGGTCGAGACGACGATGGGTTCGTCGCCCACCAGCAGGTCCACTTCCTTGAAGCGCGCGAGGAAGCGGGATTCGCGGCGGACGACTTCGAGGAAGGGCCGGTTTTTGCATTCGCCGCCGAAGGCGTGGTCGGTGTAGCGGAGGAATTTGGCCGCCGCGGCGTCGAGGGCCGCGCGGGCGTCGGGGTCGGGCGAGGGCGCGGCGTCGAGGGCGGCGTCGAGGAAGGCGCTCCAGGCGCGGCGGAAGGTGGAGCGGCGTCCGGGATGCGCGGTCAGGGTCGTCCAGAGCGGCAGGAAGGCGGCGCGGAAGCGGGCGATGGCGTCGGCTTGGCCGCGCAGGAAGGCGCGCTGGGCCGCGGTGCGGTCGCGGGCCGCCGCCGCCAGGTGCAGGAGGAGGTGGGCCGTGGCTTCGACGTCGTCGGCCGCGTTGTGGGTGTTGGCGCCGGCAAGGTGGAAGGCTTCGACGAGGGCACCGAGCCGGTGGCTCTTCAGTTCGGGGTAGAGGCGGCGGGACCAGTCGAGGGTGTCGATGAAGCGGGTGCCGCTCGGCAGGGGCACAAGGCCGTGGCGGCGTAGGGCGTTGGCGAGGAAGGCGCGGTCGAAGCCGACGTTGTGCCCCGCCAGCGGGGCGTCGCCCGCGAAGGCGAGGAAGTCGCGCAGGGCCCCGGCGGGCTCCACGCCGTTGGCGTCGAGGAAGGCCCGGGAGATGTGGTGGATCGGTTCGGTGGCGGTGAGGTCGCGGTCGGTGCGGAGGTAGCGGTTGAAGGTGCGGGCGGGGACGCCGTCGATGAGTTCCATGGCGGCCAGCTGGACGATGTCGCCGTCGGCGGGGTCGGTGCCCGTGGTCTCGGTGTCGAACACCACGGTGCGGGACGGGGCGGACACGGAGCGGTGCAGGGCCTCCAGCGGGGAGGCGGCAGGGTGGGGGGCGTCGGGTTCGAGAAGGTCGGCGGGGCGGAGTCCGGCGGCGAAGAGGGCCGCCGCCCAGTCGCGGGCGGCGGCCTGGGTGGGGGCGGCCCCGAACAGCCGGAAGAGGCGTGCCCACGACATGCGGTCGTCGGGCTTGGCCAGCACGGAGAGGAGCGCCTTGAAGTCGCGCGCTTCGGGCCGGGCCGACCAGTCGGCGCCCGCCACCTTGTACACGGGCAGGCCCGCGGCGAGGAGCGCGGATTCGAAGTCGTCGGCACGGCGGTTGGTCCGCACCAGGATCGCCGTGCGCGGGAAGGCCGCGGAGGGGCGCGCCGCCGCCGCCGCCGCGTCGTACCCGCGGCGCAGGCGCGCGGCAAGCCAGTCCTCCTGCGGGGTGCCGCGCGGAATCTCCGCCAGGTGCAGGGCGCCGCGCGGCGGCGGGGCCACGGTGCCCGGCTCGGGCAGGGCGTCCCAGTCGGCGTGCAGGGTCTTGAGGGCGTAGCGGACGGTCAGGTCGAGGAGGTAGGAGCGGGAGCGGTAGTTGCGCGCAAGGGTGTGCACGGCGTCGCAGGTCGCCGCGATGCGCGCCAGGTGCCCGCGGTCCGCGCCCAGGAAGGAGAAGATCGATTGCTCGGCGTCGCCGAAGAACACCTGGTGCGCGCGCGGCGCGGAGAGGGCGCGGACCAGTCCCCACTGGAGGGGGGTGAGGTCTTGCGCTTCGTCGATTTGCACCCAGCGGCATTTTTGGTCGTCGGGGACGGCTTTTTTGAGGGCGACGAACCAGTAGGCGTAGAGGAGGAGGTCGTCGTAGTCGAGCAGGTGGAGGGTTTCCTTGCGGGCGCGGTAGGCGTCGGCGATGCGGCGGAGGAGGTCGGGGGACGCGGCGGCGGCGGGCAGGGCGTCGGCGCGGGGGGCGCGCAGCACGGCGGCCGGAAAGCGCAGGTCGCGCTGGCGGAGATGGGCCGCGTGCGAGATCAGCGCGTCGACGGGCAGGTTCCCGGCGCGGTCGCGCAGGGCGTCGATGTCCCGCCCGAGCCGGGGGGAGGCGTCCGCGAGCGCGGACAGCGTTTCGCGCATGAGGTCGGCCTGCAGCGACTCGTCCACCACGTCCCAGCCGCCCGGCACCAGCTTGCGCGAGAAGAGGAATTTGTGGCACCAGTGGTGGAAGTTCCCCAGCTCGGGAAGGCGGACGCGGGGAATGGCGGCGCGTATGCGGGTCTTCATTTCCTCGGCGGCGCGGACGGTGAAGGTCAGGCAGAGGATGCGCTCGGGCGGTATCCCGGAGAGGAGGGCGTCGCGCACGCGGTGCGCCAGCAGCTCGGTCTTGCCCGTGCCCGGCGGCGCCAGCACGAGATGGCGGCCGGCGTTCAGCTGCAGGATCTCCCGCTGCTCCGCCGAGGGTTGCCAGGTTTCGCTCATGGCCCGCAAGCATGGAAACAACGGCGGCAAAGGAAAAGTCTTTTTTGCAGGCAATGCGTGCCGCGGCAGGCGGGGTGGGGGGGGGCGGCGGGCAGGGGCGGAGGTCAGAAAAACGGTGAAAAAGCCCATGTTTTCCTTGATATCGCGACCGTCCCGGCGCGGCGGGCGCGTTTTCGGCTTTGGCGGCGGGCGGGTTTGCGGTACAAGCACGGGGAAGGGAAAGGAGACGGAAAGATGACCCCGCTGAACATGGCCGTGCTCGCCGCGTACCTGCTGGCGATGCTGGGCGTCGGACTGGCTTTCGCCGGGCGGCAGAAGACCACCGAGGATTACTTCCTGGGGGGCCGCCGGATGCCGTGGTGGGCCGCCGGCATGAGCATGTACGCGTCGCTGACCAGCGCGGTGACGTTCATGGCGCTGCCCGGGACCGCGTACCGGGAGAACATCGCGTTCATCGTCGTCAGCTTCGCGAGCGTCGCCGTGGCCCCCGTGCTGGTGCGGGTCATCTATCCGGCGTACCTGCGGATGCGCGTGACGACGTCCTACGAGTACCTCGAAGCGCGCTTCGGGCCGGGGGCGCGCCGGTCGGCGGCGGCGCTGTTCCTGCTGGCCCGGATCGGCTGGCTGGGGCTGGTCGTCTATGCGCCGGCGCTCGCCCTGTCGGTCGCCACGGGGCTGCCGCAGTGGGCCTGCATCCTGGCGCTCGGGGCGCTCGCCACCGCGTACACCGCGCTCGGCGGGATGGTCGCGGTCATCTGGACCGACGTCGTGCAGTTCGCCCTCATGGTCGGCGGCATCGTGTGGCTCGCGGCGGCCCTGTGCGGACGGGCGCCGGGCGGGGCGGCCGGCATCCTCTCGTTCGCACGGGAACACGGGCACCTGTACGTGGCCGACTGGCACCTCTCGCTCACCGCCATGAGCGGGTGGGTCGTCGGCGCGGGGTATTTCTTCCAGCTGATGCAGGATTACGGGACCGACCAGACGACGGTCCAGCGCATGATGTCCATCCGCACGCCGCGGGGCGTGGCGAAGGCACTGTGCTTCAACGCCGGCGTGGATTTCGTGGTCATCGGACTGCTGCTGTTCCTGGGCCTGGGGCTCTTCGCCGTGCAGGCGGCCGACCCGGCGCTGCTGCCCGAAGGGCTGCCCAGCGACCGCCTGCTGCCGGCGTTCATCGTCGCGGGGCTCCCCGACGGCGTGTCCGGGCTGCTGATCGCCGCGCTGTTCGCCGCCGCGATGTCGAGCATGGACTCGGGCATCAGCTGCGTCTCGACCGTCGCCATCCACGACTTCCTCAAGCCGCTCGGCCTGGCCCCGCGCTCGGAGCGCGGCGAACTGCGTCTGGCGCGGGCCCTGGTGCTGGCGCTGGGGGCGTTCGCCACGGCGATGGCCTTCTGGGCGGCGCGCTTCGAGCAGCTGATCGAGGCCTACACGCAGATTGTCAGCCTCTTCAACGCCCCCGTCCTCGGCCTGTTCCTGCTCGGGATGCTGACGAAGCGCGCGACCTTCCCGGGCGGCCTCGCCGGCGCGGCGGTGGCCATCCCCGCGACCCTGTGGCTCTCCACGACGCCGGTCCACTGGGCCTGGCGCTTCCCCTTCTCGCTCTCCGTCGCCTTCGCCGTCGGCTATGCCGCCTCCCTCCTCCTCCCCCGCCCGCCCTCCCCCCCTGCCCGCCCCGCCCCCTGACCCCGCCGCTCTAGATCGGTTTCAGGCATGGTGTGGGCTCCTTCCAACAAAGCAAACTCCGATTTATCCGATGCCTGCGCCAACTCTTCGGCCATATTTTCCAACAGCTTCTTCTTTTGCATTCCAATGCGCGCAAGGACGGATGCCCCGGGTGCGGGGCATCCGTCCTTGTGCACGTATTGAAGATTTTTCCGATTCCGGAAGATGAAGTGTTGGGGCAACTCCGCACATGATTCCGCAAATGCCCGGGAATCAGAATGGGAATAATTTCCATCGTGCGGGCAGCGACGGAGGCCCCGGACACGAGGCCACCGTCGCTGCCCGCGTTGTTGGGATGCCATTGGACCAGTCATTGGGAAGCATCGCCGGAGCGTTAGCGAAGGCATCGGACAAATCGGAGTTCCTCCATCTTGGCACGGCCATACCTTTTCTGAAACCGCTCTACCCTCTTTTCCCCTTCCCCTCCTGCCCCCTGCCGCTTCCTCTTCCCTGCCCCCCCTAATTGCGATATCAAGGAAAACACTTGCTTTTTCCGCGGAATCCGCCATCATGCCCCCATGAAAACCACCCCCCTGTTCCCCCCCGGCTACCTCCAAGCTCTCGCCACCGACTGCTTCGGACTCGACCGCGCTCCCTCCGATCCCCGCGCCGCCCCCGCCCAGCTGGTGGAAGCCGGTTTCTCCCTGGCCTTCTTCGGCGGCGCCCTTGCCGCCCACATCCTCTGGTACGGCGGTAAAGCCCTTCTCGACCGCATCCGCCGCCGTGTCTCGCCCCCCGAGCCCCTTCCCCCCGCCGCTCCCCAAGCCCCCGTTTCCCTCCGCGGCGTTCCCACCCCCGACGATGTCGAAGACGCATGGTACACCGACCCGCGCACCCTCGCCGCCCGTCTCCGCATCGGCTCCCGCCTGGCCGACTTGGAACCGACGCTGGATGCCCGTTTCGTGTTCCGGAAATCCAGGGCCGGCTCCCGCCGCATCGTGGCCCGCCAGCCCGGCCTGAAGGGCTGGCTGCGCAAGAACGCCCCCTGCGTCACATACTCCACGGCCATGCATTACAAGAAGCTGGCCACGCGCCTCCGCCAACTGATCGGCCTTGACGCCCGCATTCCCCTGGAATGGCTCCTTCCCGACAACGAAGAAGACCTTTCAAGCCTTTCCGCCGGCGACCGGCAGTCCGCTGCCGCCGCCAGGACCAAGCTTTCCCGCCTTCTCGCGGACAACCCGAAAATCACGCACCTGGTCCGGACCGTCGAATCCAAGCTCGGCATCATGCGGATGGTGACCATCCGCCGCATCCAGGTCCCGCGCCCGGGCCGCGGCAAGCCGCGGAAAAAGCGGGGAAAGGCCGATAATCCCTTGATATCGCGAGTGACGCGCGGCGGCTTTTCGGCGAGGGCGGACGAGGTGCGCACGCAGGCATTCTGGGATGCCATACGCCGAATCTTGGGCGAACGGAATCCCGATCCGGAAACCCGACGCCTGCAATCCGACATCCGTGACTGGCTGAACGCCCCTCTCCAGGCCCGCCAAAACCGTCGCCGGTAGGTGCCGGGCGGCAGGGGGGGAATGGAGTGTTGCTCAGATAAGGGTTTTTCCTTGCGGAAGGGGCCTGCGGCGCCAAACACGGAGGAAACGGAGGCACGGAGACACGGAGGGGATTGTGGCTGGGGTGTTTGTTGGAGGAGCCTTCGCACCCGGGAAACGCCGGACAAACGCTTCATCGGGACGTTTTTGAACGCGCGAAGCTCCTCCCTGCAAAAACTCCGTGTCTCCTTTCTCCGCGCGCGCCGTGTTTTGCGCCGCAGGCAGAGAAACAAGGAGTGCAAACGGGCTTGTCCCATGTGTGGGCGGAGCTTATCTGAGCCTCATTCGGGGGGAAGAGCATATCCGCGTCCAATCGAGGACGGAGACGGGGGGAGCGTACCTCGTGCGCCCCATTTGCTTGTTTAGACGGGCGGACGGACTGGGTCTGTTGCCGATGCAGGGTGGGGAAAAGATGGCACAGGAGGGTGCCAAGGGGGGGGCGAAGGGCGCGGGGAGGGTTGGATGGCACGATGCGGATGGGGGGAAGCATGGGAAGAAATGTGTGGAAACTACAATGTTTTCCTTGATATCGCGAGTGGTTGGGAACGGGGGGCTGGGAGGGGCGGGGGACGGGGATGGGGTGGGGTGGAGGAGGGTGGGGAGAGGGCCAGGAGAGGACAAAGAGAGCGAGGGAAGAGGGCGGGCAGTGCAAAGGGAAGTGCGGCGGGGAGGGGCGCATCTCCAGTTTGTGTCCCCTCCTCCCTCCCGCCTCGACTTTTGGTGCCCCTTGATTGGATAGCAAGGCCCCTGGTGGGGCGAGCCGTCCCCGGCGAGCCGGTGTGGAAGGGGGCAGGAGGTCTGGAAAACCGGCAAGAACGGCTCGGCGGGGACGC
>JAFYAC010000133.1 GCA_017540905.1 Kiritimatiellia bacterium
GTCGCGGCGGTCGAAGCCCAGGTGAAAAACCCGGTGGCGGGTGCAGTTGAGATTTGATATACTATTTGCTCAAATTTTGGAAATAATGGAGCGGATTGATGTTCAAACCGGTATCGAATAAAGTCGCCTTCCCGAAGATGGAGGAGGAAGTCCTCGCCTTTTGGGAGAAGGACGGCACGTTTGCGAAGTCGCTGAAGAAGAACGAAGGCAGGGAGCGCTACACGTTCTACGACGGTCCTCCGTTCGCCACGGGCCTGCCGCACTACGGCCATCTGCTCGCGGGCACCATCAAGGACATCGCCCCCCGCTACCAGACCATGCGCGGCCGCTACGTCGAGCGCCGTTTCGGCTGGGACTGCCACGGCCTGCCCATCGAAGCCCTGGCGCAGGACAAACTCGGCCTCAAGGGCACGCCGGACATCCTGGCGGCGGGCGTCGGCAAATTCAACGAGACCTGCCGAAGCATGGTCCTGACCTACGTCTCCGAGTGGCGCAAGACCGTCACCCGCATGGGCCGCTGGGTGGACTTCGACAACGACTACAAGACCATGGACCTCCCCTACATGGAGACCATTTGGTGGGTCTTCAAGCAGCTCTGGGAGCAGGGCCGCGTCTACAAATCCCACCGCATCATGCCCTACTCCTGGCGCCTGACCACGCCCCTTTCCAACTTCGAAGCCGGCTCCAACTACCAGAACGTCCAGGACCCGGCCATCACCGTCCGCGTCCGCCTCCGCGAACTCCCGGCGGGCCTGGACGCCGCCGCAGCGGGCACCCCCGTCGACGCCCTCATCTGGACCACGACCCCGTGGACCCTCTTCGGCAACCTCGCCGTCGCCGCCGGGCCCGACATGGAATACTCGGCCGTCCGCGACGCCTCCGACGGCGCCATCTACCTCCTCGCCACCGCCCGCCTCGGCGCCTACTACAAGACCCCCGACCAGTACACCGTCCTCGCCAGCTACCGCGGCGCCGACCTCGCCGGCCTCCACTACGACCCCATCTTCCCCACCTTCGCGGACGACCCCGAGTGCCAAAAAACCTCCTTCCGCATCATCAACGCCCCCTTCGTGAGCACCGAAGACGGCACCGGCTTCGTGCACATCGCCCCGGCCTTCGGCGAAGACGACTTCCAGGCCTGCAAGGCCGCCGGCATCCCCCTGCGCGACTACCTCGACGACTCCTGCGCCTTCACCGCCGCCGTCCCCGAATACCAGGGCCAATTCTGCAAAGACGCCGACAAAGCCATCATCCGCCGCCTCAAGGACGAAGGCAAACTCGTCAAACAATCCACCATCGTCCACTCCTACCCCTACTGCCCCCGCACCGACACCCCCCTCATCTACCGCGCCATCGACGCCTGGTACGTCCGCGTCGAAGACCTCCACGACCGCCTTGCCGCCAACAACCGCCCCGTCCACTGGGTCCCCGCCGCCGTCGGCGAAAAACGCTTCGGCAACTGGCTCCGCGAAGCCCGCGACTGGAACATTTCGAGAAACCGCTTCTGGGGCTCCTGCATCCCCGTCTGGATCAACCAGGACGACCCCTCCGACATGATCTGCGTCGGCTCCGTCGCCGAATTGGAAGCCCTTTCCGGACGCAAAGTCACCGACCTCCACAAACACTACATCGACGACATCACCATCACCCGAAACGGCCACACCTACCGCCGCACCCCCGAAGTCCTCGACTGCTGGTTCGAGTCCGGCTCCATGCCCTACGCCCAGCAGCACTATCCCTTCGAGCGCAAGGACGACCTCGACAAATTCTTCCCCGCCCACTTCATCGCCGAAGGCCTCGACCAGACCCGCGGCTGGTTCTACACCCTCATGCTCCTCGGCACCGCCCTCTTCGACAAATCCCCCTACAAGAACGTCATCGTCAACGGCCTCGTCCTCGCCGCCGACGGCCGCAAGATGTCCAAGCGCCTCAAGAACTACCCCGACCCCGCCCACATCCTCGACACCTACGGCGCCGACGCCCTGCGCCTCTACATGATCAACTCCCCCATCGTCCGCGCCGAAGACCTGTGTTTCACCGAAGACGGCGTCGTCCACTCCCTCCGCCACCTCCTCATCCCCTGGTGGAACGCCTACACCTTCTTCGTCACCTACGCCAACGTCGACAACTGGACCCCCACCGCCGACCCCGACGCCGCCCCCGCCTCCGACAACCCCCTCGACCGCTGGATCATCTCCGCCACCGACCGCCTCGCCGGCGACGTCGTCACCGCCATGGATTCCTACGACCTCCAGCAGGCCGTCCGCCCCCTCGTCCAATTCCTCGACGACCTCACCAACTGGTACATCCGCCGCTCCCGCCGCCGCTTCTGGAAGTCCGGCGACGACACCGACAAAGCCTCCGCCTACGCCACCCTCCACGCCGTCCTTCTCCGCCTCTGCCGCATCGCCGCCCCCTTCGTCCCCTTCATCTCCGAAGAAATCTACCGCAACCTCCGCACCCCCGCCATGCCCGAGTCCGTCCACCTCTGCGACTACCCCCTCCCCAACCAGTGGCCCCGTGACGAAGCCCTGGAAAAACAAATGACCGCCCTCATGCGCGCCGTCACCCTCGCCCGCCAACTCCGCGCCGACCGCGACCTCAAAGTCCGCCAACCCCTCGCCGCCCTCCACGTCGTCTCCCGCGATAACTCCCTCCTCGACGCCATCCGCCCCATGACCGACATCCTCGCCGACGAACTCAACGTCAAGACCGTCCACTACTCCACCGACGAATCCGCCCTCGCCACCCTCACCGCCAAAGCCAACTTCAAAGCCCTCGGCCCCAAATACGGCGCCAAGATGCGCCCCCTCGCCGCCGCCATCGCCGCCCTCGACTCCACCCAACTCTCCACCCTCCTCGCCTCCGGCACCCTCACCATCGACCTCGACGGCGCCCCCCTGGCCATCACCCCCGACGACATCCTCCTCCAGCGCACCCCCAAACCCGGCCTCGCCGTCGCAAGCGAAGGCGACCTCGTCGTCGCCCTCGACACCAACCTCACCCCCGAACTCGTCAGCGAAGGCCTCGCCCGCGAGTTGGTCAACCGCATCCAAAACCTCCGCAAAGACACCGCCCTCGACGTCACCGACCGCATCACCCTGACCCTCCAGGCCTCCCCCGCCCTCCTCGCCGCCGCCGAAACCCACCGCGCCTTCCTCCAATCCGAAACCCTCTGCACCACCCTCACCCTCTCCCCCCTCCCCGCCAATCCCCCCGCTCCCCTCGACATCAACGGCCACCCGGCCCTCCTCACCCTCCAAAAAGCCTGACCCACATATCGCACCGGGGGACTTAAGTCCCCCACCAACAACCAGCAACCATCCGCCCCCCCCGGATAGTTCCCGCCCCCCACACGCTGGGGCATCCCCCCCTTTGTCGGAGCGCGGGCGGCCCGCCCGCTTCCCACAAACAACTCCTCTGCCTTTCCCCCCTCCCGGGAGGTGCGGCTTCCAGCCGCGCCCCTTCCTTTCCTTTCCCACCCTCAGGGCGCCCCCATCGCGTCCTCGCCCACTCCTGAAAAACCCTCTTGCCCGATCCCGCCTTTTCTGGTAGCCAACAAGCGAACACCAACCAGGAGACCCAAAACCATGCCTGCCCTCGAATCCAGCAAGCTGAACCCGGCACAGATGATGATTCTGGAATCCTTTGCCGGCGCCGGCGATGCGGATGAAACGGAAGAACTCATGCTCCTGCTCCGCGACTTCCACGCATCGAGGCTGGAACGGGAAATGGAACGCCTGGATGCGGATGGGACCCTCGACTCGTCACGCCTGAACGCCTTGCGCTCCCGGCATTTGCGGACCCCCTACCGGCGCACGGCGACATGACGCCTCCCCGCGTCGTCCTGGACACGAACGTCCTGTTGCAGATTCTCGGCGCCCGCAGCCCGTACCACTTCCTGTTCCGGGCGTTTCTCGATGGCGCCTTCACCCTCTGCGTCTCGACCGAAATCCTGCTCGAATACGAAGAAATCCTGGGCCGTCTCGCTTCCCGCACCGCAGCCGACCTCTTCCTCAAGGTTCTCGCCTACTCCCCCAACGTCATCCACGGCACTCCCTACTTCCAGTTCCGGCTCGTGACCCGCGACCCCGACGACAACAAATTCACCGACTGTGCCATCGTCACCCAGGCCGATTGCCTCGTGACGGACGACTCCCATTTCCGCGAAGCCGCCGACTGCCCCTTCCCCCGCATCAACGTAATGAGCCTCGACGCCTTTGCCGATCTGATCCGCTCCGCCCCCGGCCAAGAACCGCCCCCCTCGCTCCATGGCGGAAATTGACGCCCCCACGGGCGTTGCCTTTTCCCCCTTTCCCCTCGACATCCCCCTCCTTGTCGGAGCGCGGGCGGCCCGCCCGCTATCCCAAAAACAAATCCCCCTCATTCTCCACTCCTGGGAGTTGCCGCCCCCCTCACTCCCCGTAGTGGCCGCGGCAGGTGAGGATGCTCATTTCGCCGCCATCGATGCGGAAAACCAACCTGTTGGCCGCGTCGATGCGCACGCTCCACCACCCGGCAAAATCGCCCCGCAAGGGTTCGGGCTTGCCGAGCCCGCGATACCCGTTTCGCTCGATGTCGCGGATCAGCTGATTGATGCGGCGGAGCATCTTCCGGTCCTGCCCCTGCCACCACTCGTAATCCGCCCAGGCGCCGTCGTACCAACGCTTATTCATCGGGCAGAAGCTCGTGCTGGTGGAAGTTCACGCCGCGCTTCCAATCATCGAGCCCGCGCTTGAGGAACGCCTGGTTGGCGGGATGGTAGAACGGGTCCTCCTCTTCCACGGCAAACGGCAACCCGCGATGCGCAATGGACCGCCGCAGGAAAACATTGATGGCGGTCGAAAGACTCATTCCAAGGCGAGAAAAAAGCTCTTCCGCTTCCGATTTCACGGCATCGTCCAATCTCAAACTGATTTGTGTCATCTCTTGCCTCCATCTGAAATCCCTATCAAAACGAAAGCATCCGTCAAGCGTTATTAAACAATAAATCCGACTTGTGCTACCATTTTAGATACTCCTTTTTGGTATGCCTTTGCAAGAAGCCCCGTGGGAAGTGCGGCTTTCCGGCCGCGCTCACTCAAGGCTAGCTGCCCCCCGCGCGAAGCCCCCATTCCCCCTCCGAGAGGGGGGTGCTGCCTCCGGCGGCGGGGGGAGTACTGCGCCTCACCCGCGCCCCCGCCACCCCCGTCTTCTGCTGCCACCCGCCCGCCCCCAACTCGCATCTCCTCTGCCGGAGCGCGTGCGTCCCGCCCTCTTTCTCTTCCACTCTCCACCCGCGCAGCGGGCGCACCACTTCCCCTCCCCCATACAAGCAGAAACCGGCTGATTGTTGATTTTTCAACCCGTGAATTGTTGGGTTTCCAACCCGTGGATTGTTGGAACCCATTGCCCCCCCTCCCTTCCCCTTCTCCGCCCTTGGTCCCCCCGCCCGTCCCTCCCCGTCCCTTTCCCGAACGGCGTGGCAAGATGCCGCACCCCCGGAAGTGACGCAGCACCCTTTGAAAACTATAGCGCCACTTCCGGAGGTGCGGCTTCTAGCCGCGCCCCCTCACGAATTCTCCCGCCCGCACAGCGGGCGCACCGCCCTTCTTCCTTCGTACTTCTTCCTTCTTACTTCCCCCCTTCTGCTGCCCCTCCCCCCCGCCTTTCCCTTCCACTCCCCGCCCCGCAGGGCGCACCGCAACCCTGCCACTTCTCACACCCTTATCCCGGTTTTTGCGGGGAAGCAGATGGCGGGTGATTTACGAGAAGCCGGGGAGGAGGGGTGTCAGGCTTGGAGGCCTTCTTTTTTTGGGGCGGCCCGTGATGCAACGGATGGCGGTCATCCGCAACAGCTCCCGCAAGTTGGCGACATAGGAGCGGAACGGGAGGTTGAGGGCCCCAAAATTGTCTTTCATGGCCTTGGCCAGACGGATGGCCGCATCCCCGCACGTCGGCAGGTAATGGGCGAGCGCGGCATAGGCGAGGACACACAGGGCGACGAGGTTTTGCAAGCGCTTGAAGGTCCGGACTCGCGCCTTTTCCAGGCCGAAGACCTGCTTGAGGTCCTGGTAGAGGACTTCGACGCTCCAGCGGCAGAAGTAGGCGTTGGCGACGGCCACGGCGGCGCTCCGCCGTTCCTCGGGGGACGCAAACGGGCCGAAGCCGATGCCATAGAAGTGGAGGGTACAACCGTCGAAGGTGCTGGAAACGACCAGGACGGGATGGTAGCACCCGCCATGGCCCGGGAACACCCCTTCGCGCCAGCGGACGTGGGCGCTTTGGCGGCGCGTCGGGGATTGGAGGGTCACGGAACAGCCCGGAGCGGAGTCCATGTCGCGAGGGATGGATTGGCCGGTCCCGAAGACATCGCGGTCGAGTTCCTTGATGCGCACGACCGTCCGGATGGGCATGCCCGCAGCATGGTCGACGAAGTCCCGGCTGTCGAATCCGCGGTCGCAGGCCACAATCCCGTTTCCGTTCGTGGCGGCGGCGATTACGGACAGCAGTTCCCGTTCCGCCCGGGGCAAGCCGCGCCGGCCCTTGAGAAGCTTCAGGCACAACGCCCGGGCCCGGGAGGCATTGACGACGGCCGCCCCCAGGAGATTGTGCCCCATGGCCACGACACCCCGGGAGCCGTCATGCCCCATCTCCATGCCTTCCATTCCCCTCCCTCCGAACTCCTTGGAGATGTCGCCCCCGTCGAGGGCGATGACGGTATCGCGCTCCACCGTGGACAGGGCCGTGTTCCACAGCCACCGGTCGATGGGACCGGCGAAGTCGTACCGTTCGAGCCATCCCGACACCCGTTCCTGGCAGCCCTTTTGCGAGGTGCGGCCACCCAGGAGCTTTCCGGCAAGGCTCCGGACCAGCGGACGGCCATCGTCGGTCATCGCGCCAAGCAGCACGGAGGCCGCCTTCCCGAACACTTTCCCGCAGTCCGGGAAAACGGCGGCCAGCAACTTTTCCGACGTGCTTTTGAGAATGGACGGGGCTATGTTCTCTTTCACGGGAAGACTCCTTTCGTGTGATTGATCCGCCGCATCATAGCGGCAACCGAAAAAGTCTTCCCGCTTTTTCAAACAGTGGAATGCTTTTTCATCCTCCTGCATTCCAACGGGTTGCAA
>JAFYAC010000134.1 GCA_017540905.1 Kiritimatiellia bacterium
GCCGGTTTTCCAGACCTCCTGCCCCCTTCCACACCGGCTCGCCGGGGACGGCTCGCCCCACCAGGGGCCTTGCCATCCAATCAAGGGGCACCAAAAGTCGAGGCGGAAGGGAGGAGGGGGCACAAACTGGAGATGCGCCCGCTTTTCACTTGTCGCTTTTTGTCCCCTTGCGTTTTCCCCGCGCAATGGTAGATTGCCCTCCGATTTACCCACGGAAGAACCATGGAACCCAGCGAAAACAAACCCCAAAACCGTCCCGACCCCAAGAACCGCCCCCCCGCCATGGCGCGGGCCCTGCTCGTGTGGCTTTTCCTGATGGCGCTGGCGGTCAGCCTGTTCCAGATCGTCACCCAGCACGGCGGCAAACAGGACCCCATCCCCTACAACCCCGACTTCCTCGCCCTCGTCAAGGGCGGCCGCATCGCCTCCTGCGAGCTGTCCTCGGACATCAGCGGGCAGAGCGTCATCCGCGGCGAACTCAAGGACATCGACACCGAGAAGGGCCAGCCGCAGACATTCCGCGTCATCGCCCCGATCACCGAGGACCTCATCCGCGAGCTGACGGACGCCGGCGTGCCCTTCGCCTTCAAGTCCCAGAACTCGATGCTCTGGCAGATCCTCTCCGGGACCGTCCCGCTCCTAATCGTCTTCGCCCTCCTCTACTTCTTCTTCTACCGCAACATGGCGGCCGGCTCCCGCGGCGCCTTCTCCTTCGGCAAGTCGCGCGCGCGCCTGATGAGCCGCGACTCCAACAAGATCACCTTCAAGGACGTCGCCGGCGTGGACGAAGCCCGCGAGGAAGTCCAGGAAATCATCGACTTCCTGAAGGACCCCAAGAAGTTCCAGAAGCTCGGCGGCCGCATCCCCAAGGGCGTGCTCCTCGTCGGCCCCCCCGGAACCGGCAAGACCCTCATCGCCCGCGCCATCGCCGGCGAGGCCGAGGTGCCGTTCTTCAGCATCTCCGGCTCCGACTTCGTCGAGATGTTCGTCGGCGTGGGCGCCTCCCGCGTGCGCGACATGTTCGAGCAGGGCAAGAAGAACGCCCCGTGCATCATCTTCATCGACGAAATCGACGCCGTGGGCCGCTCCCGCTTCTCCGGCATCGGCGGCGGCCACGACGAGCGCGAGCAGACCCTCAACGCCCTTCTCGTCGAGATGGACGGCTTCGACGCGCAGGAAGGCATCATCATCATCGCGGCCACCAACCGCCCCGACGTGCTCGACCCGGCGCTCCTGCGCCCCGGCCGCTTCGACCGCCAGATCGTCGTGGACCTCCCCACCCTCGAAGGCCGCGAAGCCATCCTCAAGATCCACTCCCGCAAGGTGAAGCTCTCCGACGAAGTCGAACTCCGCAACATCGCCCGCGGAACCCCCGGCTTCTCCGGCGCCGACCTCGCCAACCTCATCAACGAGGCCGCGCTCCTCGCCGCCCGGCGCAACGCCGACGCCATCGGGCCCAAGGACCTCGAAGAAGCGCGCGACAAGGTCCGCTGGGGCCGCGAGCGCCGTTCCCGCAAGCTCGACGACAAGGAAAAGCGCATGACCGCCATCCACGAATGCGGCCACGCGCTCGCCCTCGCCCTCACCGAAGGCACGGAGCCGCTCCACAAAGTCACCATCATCCCGCGCGGCCGCGCCCTGGGCGCCACCTTCCAGCTGCCCGAGAAGGACCGCTACACCGAGAGCCGCACCCAGCTCAAGGGCATGATTGTCGGCGCCATGGGCGGCCGCGTCGCCGAGCAGCTGGTGTTCGGCGAAATCACCACCGGCGCCTCCCAGGACATCAAGCACGCGACGCACGTCGCCCGCATGATGGTCACCGAATTCGGCATGAGCGACCTGCTCGGCCCCCAGTACTTCGGCACGCGCGAGGAACTTCTCTTCCTGGGCCGCGAAGTCTCCCGCTCCAACGACATCTCCCCCGAGACCGCGCGCCTCATCGACTCCGAGGTCAAGCGCCTCATCGACGAAGGCCTCGAAGCGGCCACGCGCCTGCTCACCGAACACCGCGCCACCCTCGAAAAGATGGCCGACCTGCTCGTCGAAAAGGAGACCCTGGACGCCGCCGACATCGACGACATCATCCACCACGGCCGCATCCGCACCCCGCGCGAGCGCAAGGAAGACGCCCCCTCCCCCGAATCTCCCGCCACCCCCACCCTCTCCCCCGCCCCCGCCCCCCCCCCGCCTCCTCCCGCTCCCGCCGAGTAGTCCCCTCCCCTCGCGGCGCAACCTCGCCCCCTTCTCCTGGAGGGGGGTGCCGCCTCCTTCCATCCGCCGCCCCTTCCATCCCTGTTGCCCCTTCCTCTCACCCACTCTCCCCCACTTTTGCAATCACGTGAAAACTTGGAAATTCCCACATATTTTCCCCATCCCGTTCCCATAAACATCCACCGCGCCCCCCTTCCCCGGATGCTGTTGGGTGTTTCCGGCGCGCAAATGCGCCCCCTCGAAACAACTCCGTGTCTCCGTACTCCGTTCCCTCCGTGTTTCGCGCCACGGGCCCGTGTCCCCAAGGAGAATCCTTGCCTGACCATCCTCCCCCCTTCTCCCCCGCCCGTCCCCCTCATTCGCGCTTGCGCGCCGCCCCCCGGGGGACTACCATGCGCGCACCATGAAAAACCTCATCGAAAAAGCCAAACAGTACAACGGATGCGTGGTCCTCCCCGAAGGCATGGACCCGCGCGTCATGAAAGCCGCCTCCGAAATCGTCCGCCTCGGCATCGCCCGCGTGAAGGTCCTCGCCTCCCCCGCCGAAGCCTCCAAGGCCTGCGCCGAAGCCGGCGTGTCGCCCGCCGGATTCGAGGTCATCGACCCCGCCACCGCCCCCTTCCTGCCCGAGCTCGTCGCGGCCTTCCACAAGCGCCGCGAGGCCAAGGGCGTCACCGCCGAGCAGGCCGCCGCCCAGCTCAGGAACCGCCTCTACGTCGGTGCCATGATGGTCGAACTCGGCCTCGCCGACGGCATGGTCGCCGGCTCCATCGCGTCCACCCCCGACATGCTCCGCAGCGCCTTCCACTGCATCGGGACGGCCAAGGGCATCAAGACCGCGAGCAGCTGCTTTCTGATGCAGCTCAAGACCCCGACCCCGTCGGGCGACGGCACCCTCCTCTTCGCCGACTGCGGCGTGAACCCCTGCCCCACGGCCGAGCAGCTGGCGGACATCGCCCTCACGACCGCGCAGACCTACAAGGCCCTCCTCGGCCCCGAGCCGCGCGTCTCCCTGCTGAGCTTCTCCACGCGCGGCAGCGCCAAGCACGAGCTGGTGGACAAGGTGGCCGAGGCCACGCGCATCGCCAAGGAGCGTGCCGCCACGACCCAGCCCGGCCTGCAGCTCGACGGCGAACTCCAGGCCGACGCCTCCCTCGTGCCGTCCGTCGCCGCCCAGAAGGCGAAGGACAGCCCCCTCCACGGCGCCGCCAACGTCCTCGTCTTCCCCGACCTCCAGGCGGGCAACATCGCCTACAAACTCGTCGAACGCCTCGCCGGCGCGACCGCCCTCGGCCCGATCCTCCAGGGCCTGGCGCGCCCCGTCAACGACCTCTCGCGCGGCTGCAAGCCCGACGACATCGTCGGCGTCGCCGCCGTCACCATGTGCCAGGCCGCCGCGCTCGGGCCGAGCCGCGTCGCGGGCGGCGCCCCCGCCCCGGCCGCGTCCGGCAACACAGCCGCCCCCGGCGTCCTGCGCGACGACGAAGTCGAAGACATCGCCCGCCGCGTCGCCAAGAACCTCATGCAATAGCAAACGAAAGGAACCGACCATGACCACCGTGAACCTCGACTGGGCCACCCTGGGCTTCTCCTACATCCAGACCCATTGCCACATCCAGTATACCTGGAAAGACGGCAAATGGGACGAAGGCAAGCTCGTCGAATCCCCGTACATCCCCATCCACATCGCGGCCGCGGCCCTGCACTACGGGCAGGAAGCCTTCGAAGGCATGAAAGCCTTCCGGCAGAAGAACGGCGACGTCGTCCTCTTCCGCCCGCAGGAGAACGCCAAGCGCATGTACAACACCGCCGAGCGCATCTGCATGGCGCCCGTGCCGCCCGAGATGTTCATCGACGCCTGCCGGCGCGTCATCAAGGCCAACGCCGACTACATCCCGCCCTACGGCACCGGCGGCTCCCTGTACATCCGCCCGCTGCTGTTCGGGAGCGCCCCGCAGATCGGCGTCGCGCCGGCGAAGGAATACACCTTCATCGTCCTCGTGACCCCGGTGGGCGCCTACTACAAGGGCGGCCTGCAGCCCGTGAAGGCCATCGTCATCGACCACTACGACCGCGCGGCCCCGATGGGCACCGGCCACGTCAAGTGCGGCGGCAACTACGGCGCGAGCCTGGCGGCGCACGTCGAAGCCGCGAAGGCCGGCTACCCCGTCGAACTCTACCTCGACGCCAAGACCCACACCTACATCGAGGAATTCTCCACCTCCAACTTCCTGGGCATCACCAAGGACGGCAAGTACGTCACCCCCGACTCCCCGTCCGTCCTCCCGTCCGTCACGAACATGACCCTCTGCCAGGTCGCGGCCGACATGGGCATGCCGGTCGAGCGCCGTCCCATCGATTTCGAGAAGGAGATCGACGGCTTCGCCGAAGTGGCGGCCTGCGGCACCGCGGTGGTGGTGACCCCGGTCAGCTCGATCGAGCGCAACGGCGTCGTCCACAAGACCGGTCCCGAAACCGGCTGCGGCCCGACCCTCGAAAAACTCTACCACGCCGTCCAGGGCATCCAGTACGGCGAACTCCCCGACACCCACAACTGGAACCTCAAGATCGAAGTCTGAGTTCCCGTCCCCATCCCTCCCCCCACGCCGCGCCCCCATCCGGGAGCGCGGCGTTTGCATTCCCCCTCCCGCCCCCCGCCCGCCTCCCCTCTGCCTCCCCGTTCCGCCAACTTTTGCAATCACATGATTCCCCTTGTCATTCCACGGACACACCTCCATTCTCCCCCCATGAACATCCTCTCCTCCGCATCCAAGAAGACCTCCTCCATCTTCCAGGAACTCGCCGACGCCCCCGCCATCGCCCCCATCTACGGCTTCCCCGTCACCGCCCCCGTCCTCCTCGCCCTCGGCGCAGGCGTATTCACCGCCTGCCTCGCCACCGAGACTGGCCGCGCCATCCTCTCCGAGATCAAGCGCCGCCGTCGCCTCCGCGAAAAACTCCCCGCCTCCCCCTCCCTGCGCGGCTCCCCGACCCCCGAAGAACTCGAAGCCGACGGCGCACTCCAGCCCCGCACCCTGGCCATCCGCCTGCGCATCGGCTCCCGCCTGGCCGACCTCGAACCCACGCTGGCCCGCACCTACCGCCACAAAAAACTCCCCAACGGCCAAAAGCGCCTCGCCGCCCGCGCCCCCGGGCTCAAGGGTTGGCTCGCCGACCGCCGCGTCACCCTCAACTACTCCACCCTCGTCCGCTACAAAAAACTCGCCCAGCGCCTCCGCCAGCTCCTCGCCCTCGACGACCGCCTCCCCCTCGAATGGCTCCTGCCCGGCGCATCCCCCGACC
>JAFYAC010000135.1 GCA_017540905.1 Kiritimatiellia bacterium
GCAACATCCTCTTCTTCGGCGGCAAGGCGGTCCTGGCCGACGTCGGGCTCCTCGCGGACGTGCGCGAAACCGCGTCGGTCGTCGGCACCCCCGGCTACGCCCCGCCCGAGGGCGCGGCCTCGGCGGGCGGCGACGTCTATTCCCTCGGCCGCACCCTCTGGCGCATCAGCACCGGGCGTCCGCCCGCCGACGCCTCGCTGCCGCCCTGCGCGGAAGCCGAAGTCGAATCCCCGTACTTCTGGCAATGGCTCGCCCTCCTCGCCCGCGCCACCGCCCGTGACCCGGCCCTCCGTCCCCGCAGCGCCAAGGCGCTCCTCAAGGACCTCCGCCGCCTCCGCCGCGCCATGCGGCTCCACCGCCACCGCTGGCTCCGCTGGGCCGCGCGGGCGGCCGCCATCGCCATCGCCGCGCCGTTGCTGTGGACCTTCCCGGACTTCGCCATCTGGCGCTCGCAGGACGACGAGTACCACTACCACCAGTCCCCGCCGCGCCCCTGGCGCTGGATCAAACCCTTCTACGCTCCCCGCGAGGATCCGATGGAACCGGGCATCTTCCATTTCAAGATTCCCAAGATTCCCTCCTACGCTTCCTCCAAGCCAAAAACCCCGAAACCCAAGACTCCGAAGCCTCCAAAGGCACCCAAGACGCCTGCCTCCCGCAAGTCACGCACCCCGACGAACGCTCCTCCCGAGGAATCCACCCCGTGACCTACGCCCCCTACCGCAACGAATCCACCCGCAGCAGCATCCTCGCGGGCATCCAGGACCCGGCCGACGCCGAGGCCTGGGCGCGCTTCTTCGACACCTACGCCGGCTACGTCTTCGGCATCGCCCGCCACCGCGGCCTGCCCGAAGCCGACGCCGACGAAATCGTCCAGCAGGTCATGGCCGGACTCGTCCACGGCGGCGCCCTCTCCCGCTACGACCGCACCCGCGGCGCCTTCCACCTCTGGCTCGCCCGCCGCGTGGCCTGGCGCGTGGCCAACTACCGCCGCGACGCCGACGCCCGCCGCGACGCCGAATCCCGCTACGCCGCCGAACCGCCCCCCGACGCCTTCCTCCCCGATGCCGACGCCGCCTGCGAGGAGGAGTGGCGCTCCGCCGTCCTGGAAGAGGCCCTCCGCCGTCTCCGCGCCGAAACCAACCCCGCCCACTACGCCGTCTTCCATGCGAGCGCCATCGAGAACCTCCCCACCGACGCCATCCTCCGCCTCCACCCCGTCACCCCCTCCAACCTCTACCAGATCCGCCGCCGCCTCTCCGCCCGCCTCCGCGCCCTCCTCCCCGCCGTCCGCCGCGACCTCGAATCCGGCGCCGGCCTCCCGCCTGCCTCGCCCTGAGCCCAGGCACTCCGGAAATCAGAGCAGCCCATGTCCATGTTTGACATCTCTGCGCTGTTCTCGTATAAATAACGCTGTTTCGTAAAAACAGCCTTTCCCATGACCTCCAAGCTCCTCCCACAAGAACTCCTCCGGATGGGAACATTCCGTACGCGGGATGCGGAAGCGCTCGGCGTGTCGCGCCAGACGCTGGCCAACCATCTGGCCCGCGGTGTCGTCGAACGGGATGCCCGGGGCATCTACCAGGTCGGGGGCACGGAGCCGAATCCGTATTTCCAGTACGGCATCCTTGTCGCGAGGGGCGTGCCGTTCGTCGTGTCGTTGCTGTCCGCGCTCCATCTGCACGGGCTGACGACGCAACTGCCGTCCTCGCTCTGGATCACGGTGAAACAGGGCCGCCACTGCCCCGTCGGTTCGGGCATGCACACCGTCTGCACCTACCAATCGGAACCGGCCTATTCGGCCGCCGTTACCGAAATGGACCTCGACGGCATCCGGGTCAAGGTCTATTCGCTGGCCAAGACGGTCGTGGACTGCTTCAAGTTCCGGCGGAAGGTCGGTCTGGACGTGGCGCTGGAAGCGCTCCGCGACGGCTGGCGGAAGCGTGCGTTCGCGATTCCCGAACTGGACCGCATCGCCGACATCTGCCGGATGCGCACCGTCATGCGCCCCTACGTGGAGGCGCTGTTGTCGTGAGCGCCAACCTCCCCGCATCGGTCATGGCCCGGCTCAAGGCGCTGGCCAAGGAGAACGGATGGGAATATCCGCAGGTGCTGACGCGCTACGCGACGGAACGCTTCCTCGCGCGCCGCTACGGCTTCCGGTACGCCGACCTGGCGGAAGCCGTCCGCCGGACGCTGACCGACCGAAGGGCGGAATGGACGGCCGTTGCGCCGGTCGCCTTCACCGACGACTTCGCGAACCACCCGTTGAAGCTTTCCCAGTGGTCCGGCTTCGTTCGCCGCACCCGCCTCCAAGACTCGGCCCCGACGTTTCCCAAGGCCGTGGCGGCCATCCGGGCCTTTCTCCTGCCCGTCCTCTTCCCGCCCACCCCCGTGCCAAAGGACTGGACTCCGGAAAAAGGGTGGATTTCCTGAAGCAGCCCATCCCCTCCCCGTCATACCCGTCTTTCTTTCCATAGGCGTCCTGCCCGTGGACACTCACCCGCCCCTCCCCCACCTCCGCAAGACCCCCACCAACTCCGTATACACCCCTGCCTCCTCCTCCGCCCCCCACCCGTGCGCCCCCGACCCGGAGCGGAAACAAACCCTCCCCCCGGCCTCCCGCAGCGCCTTTGCCATCCCCTCCGATTGCCCGAACGCGATGACCCGGTCCCCCTTGTTGTGGAACAGGACCACCGGCTCCCGTATGGCCACGGCCATCCGGACCGGGCTGATGGCCCCCAGCGCCTCCATGTCGCTCCCTGCGCCGGGGTCCCCGAACTGCCGTCGTAGCGAGCGCCGTGCCCGCTCCGCCGCCGTCGCCGTCTCCCCCTCCCCGGCGCGTGCCCACTCCGCGCGCAGCAGCTCCGGCAGATCGAACGCCCCGAAGAACGACACCGCACCCGCCCACTCCCCCGGATGCAGCGCCAATTCCGCCACCGCCACGTACCCGCCCCACGAGCCCCCCAGCAACACCGGCGATGAATCGTCGAGCCGCGCCCCGGCCTCGGCGCGAAGCGCGGCAACCCCTTCCCGCACGTCCATCAGCGCCCGCCGGATGCCCTCCGCCCCCCATCCCGCGAACCGGAACGCCTTCCCGAGCCCCGCCGACCCGCGGTAATTCGGCTGGAACACCGCGAACCCCGCATCCGCCAGCGCCCACACCCGCTCGTCGAAGTCCACCGTCGAGAGCGCCCCAGGCCCGCCGTGCGGGAACACCACCAGCGGATACGGCCCCCCTCCCTCCGGCCGCGTGTACACCCCCGTCAACCGCATCCCGTCCGACGCCGTCCAGCGGAAGAGCCCCCGCACCGTCGGCGACACCTCCACCGGACATTCCGCCAGCACCCGCCACGACGCCCCCGCCGCATCCACGCAAAGCCATTCCGCCGGACGCCCGCGATGCCGCACGCGCACGATCCACCGCCCCCCGTCGGGCGAAGTCGCAACCCAGTCGAACCCCGCCCCCGGAAACGCCTCCCCAAGCCGCTCCTGCACGACTCCCATCGCCGGATCGAGCCACTCCGTGCGCGCCCCTTCCGGCGAATTCCATACCAGCCCCGCCAGCCGCCCCCCACCTCCCGCCCCCGGCGCGAACACCGGACCGACCAGCTCCCGCGCCTCCCCGGGGTCCGTCACCCACACCGCGCGCCCTTCCGCCATGTCGTACCGCTTGAGCCCCCGCGCCGCCGCCCCGTGTTCCGAGAGAACGTACACCCCGCCCTCGTCCGTCCCCGCCACCAACACCGTCTCCCCCGCCTCCGCGCACTCCCCCTCCAGCCACGCCATGAACGCCTCCTTCCGCCCCGCATCGCCCCCCGACGCCTGTTCCGCCGCCTCACCGTCCGGATCGAACGGCGGCGCCGACGGATCCGGCGGCGCCGGTGGCTCCGCCTCCCGCCGCACCACCACCGCCTCCCCGTCCTCCCCGAACCCCGCCACCACCTCCTGGCAATACACAAACACCTCCCGCCACCCCTCCGGGACCGTCCCCTCCGCCCCCTCCACCCCCGTCCCCGCCAGCGCCACGGACAACACCGCCAAGACCGCGCGGGATTTCAGAAAAACAAACGGTTTTCTCATCGTTTTCGGCTCTAGGGTGTTTTCATGGAAAGTGTGGCCCGACATGTTGGTAATGAGTTCCTGGACGCTATGAAAAAGCCATTGAACAAATGCCGCGCGCCGGAGCATGATGCGAGCCAGCAGGTGATTGGTTACCACCCGCTGTCCGCATGGGAGACGTCCAGCCCCACCTTGGGCCAAA
>JAFYAC010000015.1 GCA_017540905.1 Kiritimatiellia bacterium
CACGTTTCAGCGCCGATGCGCGTCACGGGATATCCAGCCAAGGTCGCCGGAATGGTCAAATCGCCCACGGCGGGTTCCGCGCCCGTCACGGTCGCCTTGCCGTTTGCAACCGAATATCGCCATGTCACGCCGTTGACCACCGCCGACGCCCCTTGCGCCTCCGCCCAGTGGGCGTACAGCGTCCGTTCCGCCACCGCCGTCACGGTCTGCGCCTCCGTCACCTGCATGCCCCCGCTCGCCGCCGTGAACCACCCGAGGAACTCATGGCCCGACCACACCGCTTCGGGCAAGAAGGTATAGGGCTCGCCCTGGGTGTAATAGTCATATCCCGTATTGCAGGTTCCCCCGTTCGCGTCGAACACCAGCTTCTGCATCCCCCTGGCAGTTGCCATCTCCTGTCCAGCCAGCGCGGTCCCCGCTCCCCACACCACGGCCGCCACCAGCATTCCCATCCACCATTTCAAGCGTTCCATGCTCGTTCCTTTCCATGCATCCGACGTCCTGCTTCGGCCATGTGGGTTTTCGGGCAGGAAGGCCAAGCTACAAGGATTGAACACAATATACCGCAGGGCCCATTCGGGCAAACAAAATGGCTTTTCTGAGTGCCCCAAAGAGCGGCACAACAAGGCATATCGCTCTACCGGTACATCCACCACGCGCGCAGTGCGTAGTGGAGCCACTGGGCAAAGGAGGCGATGCCGCGGCGGACCGATAGAATGGGTTCGCCGAAAAGGCGCTGGGGCAGGGAGCGGTGGCGGTGGCGTTCGTGGCGGACTTTCACGCGGACGCGGCGGTAGCGCTTTGGGACCGGAGCCGGAGGGGGCACGGGCGCGGGAGAGGGCGCGGGGACGTCCGGGACCGGGGCTACCGCCTCCGGCGCGACCGGCGGCCCGGGGGGAGTTCCCGGAGCGGCGGGCGCGGCGGGAACGGCCGGTGCGACGGGAAGGGGGATGCCGTTGTCGGCAAAGAAAGCGGCAATGTTGGCGCGGGTGGTTTCGGGGTCGAGCGGAAGGGAAAAGTCGCTCCAGTCGATGGCGAGCGCGGCGGCGAGCGCGATGGGGGACAGCAGGGGGCGCCCGGGGGCGGCGGCGAGCTGCAGGGCGTAGTCGGTGCTGAGCTCGACGCATTCCCAGCGTTCGCGCGCGAGGAGCCGCGGGAGGACGCCTTCGCTGGCGGCGGCCGCGGCGGCCCCCACCAGCTCGTGCAGTAGGTGCTGGCGCGCGGCGGAGGCGAGGGAGCCGTCGTCGGCGGACTCCCGCCAGCGGGCTTCGAGGTCCTTGACCTGCGGCCAGACGCACAGCCAGGCGGTTTTGCGCGCGCGACGCATGGCCCCGCCGCGGATCCGCGTGCACTCCCGCTCCAGGTCGTCGCCGCGCGGATGCGTGCGCAGAAAGGCCCGGAGTTCCCGGTGGGCCTCCAGGAGTTCGCGCTGCACGTTGCGGGGCAGCGCGGGGTCGCCCTGATGGTAGAGGAGCATGCGGCCGATGGCATGGGCCTGGCGCCGCCACGCATCGCAGCCCGCCCCGGCGTCCGGCCACGGCTCGTCGTTGCGCCGCGGCGCGCGCAAGGACGCCCACGCGAGGATCGGCCCCAGCCAGGCCCCGGCGAGCACGATTGCGGCGAACAACCCGACCGTGGGCGAACGCATCCATACAAACCCCGCCACCGCGGCGCCGCATGCGAAGGCCAGCGCGGCCCACCAACCGGTAAAGGCCAGGCGCTCGCGCCGGGCCGCCCTCCACTGGTCGCTCCAGGTCGTCATCCCCGTCCCGCCCTGCGCAGCAGGTCGGCCGCGGCGGCGTTGGCGCGGTGGAAGAGGGCTTCCTCGTCGATGCGGACGAGGTGGCCCTTCTCGACGAGCACCTCGCCGGCGACGATCGTGTACTCCGCGCGCGGCGCGCTGCCGCAGAAGAGCACCGCGCTGGCCGGGTCGGCCATCGCGCCCGCGAAGTCGATGCGGTCGAGGCGGAACAGCGCCAGGTCGGCGGCCTTGCCGGGGACCAGCTGGCCGATGTCGTTCTCGTAGCCGAGGACCTCGGCGCCGCCGCGCGTCGCGATGCGCAGGACGTCGCGCGCGGGCATTTGGTCGACGCCGGTGCCGACGCGGTGGACGAGCAGCGCGGTCTGCATTTCCTTGAGGAGGTTGGAGGAGTCGTTGCTGGCGGAGCCGTCGACGGCGATGCCGACGCGCGCGCCGCTCTTGAGCAAATCGGGGATGTGGCAGATGCCGGACCCGAGGCGCAGGTTGCTGACGGGGCAGTGGGCGACGCCGCAGCGGGCCTTGCCGAGGCGGGCGATTTCCTCGTCGGTGAACCAGATGCCGTGCGCGTACCACACGTCGGGGCCCATCCAGCCGACGCTTTCCATGTAGTCGAGGGGGCGCATGCCGACCTTTTCGAGGCAGAAGTCCTGCTCGTCCATGGTCTCGCAGAGGTGGGTGTGCATCATGACCTTCTTTTCGCGCGCGAAGACGGCGGTCTCGGCGAGCGACTCGCGCGTGACGCTGAACGGCGAGCACGGCGCGAGCGCGATGCGGGTCATGGCGAAGGGCGCCGGGTCGTGGTACTTGGCGATGACGCGCTCGCAGTCGGCGAGGATGTCGGGCCACGGCTGCGTGACGTCGTCCGGCGGCAGCCCGCCCGCGCTGCGGCCGAGCGACATGCTGCCGCGGGTGGCGTGGAAGCGCACGCCGAGGCGGCGGGCTTCGTCGAGCTCGGCGTCGAGCAGGTCGGCGGGCGCGCTCTTGGGGAAGCAATAGAAGTGGTCGGTCGTCGTCGTGCAGCCGCTGAGGAGGAGCTCGCCGAGGGCGACCTGCGTGGAGATGCGCACGGCCTCCGGCGTGAGCCCGCGCCAGACTTCGTACAGCCACACGAGCCAGTCGAAGAGCTTGGCGTCCTGTACGGCGGGGATGTTGCGGGTGAGGGTCTGGTAGAAGTGGTGGTGGGTGTTGACGAAGCCGGGGTACGCGACGCACCAGCGCCCGTCGAGGACGCGCGTCCCCTCGGGTGCGGCGAGCCCGCGTCCGACGGCCTCGATGCGGCCGTCGCGGACGAGCACGTCGACGTCGTGCAGAACGTTGAACTCGTCGTCCATCGTGACGAGCGTGTGGATGTTGGCGATCTTGAGCAGGTTCATGGCAGGCCTTTCTTTTGGTTTCGGACAATCAATGATTGGGAAAAAGTTTCCATGGGTTGTGCGACGCCCCGGACGGCGCGCCGCGCGCACCGGCGCATCCAGCTGAACGCTTTACCATCATGCATCGATTCTAGCGGTTTCCCCCACCCTCCCGCAAGGGGGAAAGTGGGCGGAACGGCGGGGGGGGCCGGACAGAATAGTGACTTTGGGGTTGTCAGGTGAAAACCCGGTCTGTGCATGGTGCGGCTGGCCGGTAGGGGCCGACCTCCGGGCGGCCCGTCATGGGCCATCCTGCCGCACGGCCCGCCCGGAGGTCGGGCCCTACTGCCGGCCGGGAGGGCCCGGCTTCGTCCGGGCCGTCTCCACAGGGGGCTTCAAGGACATTCCGGGAACACGGCCGCGACGAAGCGCGGCCCTCCCCGGGCGTTTCCCTCCCGCATGGTCGCGCTCTCCACGGGGAGGGACGCGCTTCCGCGCGTCCTCGGTGGGAAAGAATGCCCATGGCCTGGACAATGGGCTTGTCAGGTGAAAACCATGTCTTTTGCATGGTGCGGCGGCCGGTAGGGTCCGACCTCCGGGCGGCCCGCCATGGGCCATCCTGCCGCACGGCCCGCCCGGAGGTCGGGCCCTACCGACAAGCCTCTCTTCCTCACCGGAAAAGAGTTTGGAGTGTGTTTATGGCGCGTGGACACCTCTCCGGCAAACTCCACCTCCCAAAACCCTCCGTGCCTCCTTCCTCCGTACCCTCCGTGTTTCGCGCCGCGGGCCCGTTCCCCCAAGGCAAATCCTTTTTCAGTGTGCGTCGATTCCCGCGAGGGCCAGGAGCGGGCCGACCGTTGCCCGCACGACAGCGGGGAGGTCGAACTGGCGCCGCGCGTCGGCATGGGCCGCGGCGCCGAGGCGGGCGCGCAGGTCGGAATCCGCGGCCAGCGCTAGGAGAGCCTTCTGGAAGGCGGGGCCGTCGTCCGGCGGGAAGAGGTAGCCGTTGCGGCCGTCCTCCACGACTTCGGCGACGCCGCCGAGACGCGCCGCCAGCACGGGCAGCCCGCACGCCATGGAGTGGACGAGGGCGCCCGTCATGTGGAAGTCGTCCGACCGCGCGCCGGTGCGCATGACCAGCCCGATGTCAGCGGCGCCCAGCGCGCGGCATACGTCGGCGGGGCCGGGCAGCCATCCGGTGAACGTGCACGCGCGCGCGATGCCCAGTTCTTCCGCCAGGCGCCGCAGGCGCGGCAGTTCGGGGCCGTCGCCGACGAGCAGGAACCGCAGCCCCGGATTCTCCGGCAGCAGCGGTGCGAGCCAGCGGAGGATGCGGTCGTTGCCCTTGTTGGGATGGGCGATGCCATGGTGGGCGAGCACGATGTCGCCGGGGCCGTACCCGAAGGCGGCGCGCGCGGCCTCCCGCTCCCCCGGCGCTGCCGGATGGTAGAGGCCGAAATCGCAGGGGTCGTACACCGGATGGACCGCCTCCGGCGCCACGCCGCGCTCCGCCAGCCAGTCCCGCGTGTTGCGGGCACGCGTGAAGACCAGCGGCAACCGCCGCCACGCGCGGATGTCGGCCCGTTGCAGGAGGCGGCCGATCGGGGCGAGGGCGCCGGTGAAGTAGATGTCGGTGAACATGTCGGCGACCGTCACCGCGACGCGCGGCCCGAAGTGCCGCAGGGCGATGCCGGCGGTCAGCGGTATCGTCTCGTCGATGTACACCGCCCGCACCCCCAGCGCCCGGCACCGGCGCGCCACGTACGGCAACGCCGCCACCCAGAGCGCCGTCTTCGCCAGCTTGGACAGCCCAGAGTTCCGCCGCACCCGCAGCGGGAGCGGATGCCACTCGACGGTGCGGAGGATGTTTTCGGGAATCGGTTTTTCCGAGCGCATCCCGAAGCAGTGGACGGTGCAATGACGCGCGAGTTCCGCCCAGATTTCCGGCATGGCATGGAAAAGTTCCGCGTGCTCCGCCGGGCCGTAGCGGAACCAGAAGGCGATGGACGGCCGCCCGCTCACGGCAGCACCACCCGCCCCGCGAGGACGTCGGCGACGAAGGCCCGCACCGTCGGGGCCGTTTCCGGCAGGTCGAGCAGGGTGGACGCGAGGCCGAGGTTCAGTTCGGCGTGGACGGTCGGCAGCGACGCGGTCTCCGGCGGCAGGGCGCGCCCCGCCCAGGCGGCGATTTCGGCGACGGTGGCGGTCCCGCGCGCGGAGACGTTGACCACGTCCGGCGGCGCCCCGGCCCGCTCGTAGAGGGTGAACGCCGCCCGCGCCAGGTCGCGCGTGTGCATGAACTGGAAGGCCGACGCCGGGTTCACGAACAGCGGCCCGCCCGACAGCACGTCGCGCACCGCGTTCTTGCGCAGGCCCGCCCCGACGAAACCGCCCATGCGCAGGACCAGCCGCCGCGGGCACTCGTGGAGCACCAGCAACTCGGCGAGGCGCTTGTGGAAGCCGTAGCGCGTCATGCGGGCGGGGTCCAGCCGCGTGTCCTCGGCGTTGCGCGCCGGGTCGCCTTCGTCGGGATACACCGCGCCCGAGGAGAGCAGCAGGAAGAAGTCGGGATGGAAGTCGCACAGCGCCCGCCGCATCGCTTCCACCGAGAGCCGGAAGCCTTCCAGCGGGTCCCGGTCGTCGATGAATTTCCGCGAATTGCCCGCCGCGAAGACCAGCAGGTCCGGCTTCGCGCCGACCGCGCCGGCATAGTTGTCCAGGTCGACCGCCTGCACGCCGTAGCCGCGCGCCGCCGCCTCCGCCGCGACCGCGGACCCGATGAAGCCCCGCGCCCCCAGCACCAGGCAGGTTTTCCCGCGCGCGGCCATGGCGATCAGAGCCGTACGTCCCCGGTCCCGCGCGCCGCGCGGAACCAGTCCGCCGTGCGCTTGAGCCCCACCGACAGCGGCGTGTCGCACGAGAGCCCCAGCGAATGCAGGCGCGAGACGTCGAAGATCTTGTCCATCTGTCCGTCGGGCTGCGTCGTGTCCCACACGATTTCGCCGCGGAACCCGGTCGCCTCGCGCATGGATTCGGCGAGCTCCCGGATGGAGATGCGCCGCCCGGCGGAGATGTTCACCGGCTCGGAGGAATCGTAGTGGCGGATGAACCACGGCACCGTCGCCATGACGTCGCCCGCGTACACGAAGTCGCGCGTCGGCTTCCCCGTCCCGAACGCCCGCACGCTCGCGTCGCCGCGGTCCGCCGCCTCGATGTACTTGCGCACCAGCGCCGGGATCACGTGCGCCTGCTCCAGGTTGAAGTTGTCCCACTCCCCGTACACGTTGCCGGGAACCAGCACCACCGAGTTGAAGCCGTGCTGCACGCGGTAGGCCCACGACTGCACCAGCAGCATCTTCTTCGCCACCGAGTAGCCCGCCGACTCGATCTGCGGGAAGCCGTTCCACATCTGGTCCTCGCCGATGGGCGAGACGGCGTCGTGGGGGTACGAGCAGCCGCCCATGAACGTCACCAGCTTGCGGACCCCCGCGCGCTGGGACTCGTGCAGCATGTGGAGGTTCATGCAGAGGTTCTCGTAGAAGAAGTCCGCCGGATGCAGCCGGTTCGTCAGGATGCCGCCCGACTTCGCCGCCATGTGGATGACGCAGTCGGGCTTCGTCCGCGCCAGCAGCGCCGCCGGCGCGCCGGGCTCCAGTAGGTCCGCGTCGGCGCGCGACACCGGCAAAATCTCGCTCTCCGGGAATTCGCGCCGGAGGACGGGCAGGAGGTGGTGGGCGAGGAAACCGGTGGCCCCGGTGACCAGGATACGTTCAAAGTGGGATGTGTCCATGCGGGCCAGTGTACACGCGGTGGCGGGGCGGGGCAACGGGAAAACGGAGGTCTCGGGGCCCGAACCGGGCCGGCACTAGGCCGCCTTGGGAGGGCCGCGCTTCGTCGCGGCCGCGCGAACGGGGTGTTCCGGCATGTCCTTGAAGCGTCCTCTGGCGTCGGCCCGGACGAAGCCGGGCCCTCCCGGAATACCGCTACGCTTTTTCTTTTTTTTTCAGGTACAGTGCAAAGTCAAACCATCCGTTTTGGCTGGCCCCGGGTAGGGCGGGCAGTCCCGAAGGTTGATCGATCAGATAAGCCATGGAACAAGCCCGCTCGCACTCATTTCTCTTCTGCCTGCGGCGCAAAACACGGAGCGCGCGGAGTAAGGAGACACGGAGATTTTCCAGGGAGGAGCTTCGCGCGTCCCAAAACGTCCCTCTCAAACGTTTGTCCGGCGTTTTCGGGTGCGAAGTCTCCTCCAACAAACGCTCCATCCAAAAACTCTCCGTGTCTCCGTGCCTCCGTTCCCTCCGCGTTTGGCGCCGCAGACCCCGTCCTCAAGGAAAAATCCTTATCTGATCAGCATTCCGGGCAGTCCCCTGCCCGCCGTGCGAAATGGTCGCGGCATGAAGGCAAATGGAAAGCTTTCCATGCGTCTGGCAGGCGCACGGCGGCGAAGGGACTCGCCGCCCTACCCCGAAAAGATGCGAAAGAATGGACTTTTCGGCGTACCAGGCGCTCGTTTTGGGCAAAGCCACCATCCCACTTTTCCACTTTTCGCTGCATACCCCGCCGGAACTGGAATCAGGGCAACGGGAAAGTCTGCGTGGAGGCGTTGGGGGCAGGCTGGGAAGGCGGATGTTCCCACATCCAGGGCCCCGGAATCAGGCCGCACGGGAGGGCGGACGGCACCGGGGGGCGCTCCTATTCCTCTCCTCCGTCGAAGTCTTCGTCTTCGTCGAACGGCTCCCCGTCGTCTTCCCCCTCGTCCTCCTCGTCGTCCTCGTCGAGATCGCCCATTTCGGCGAACTTGTCGTAATACTCCTGCGCGAGATCGATGAATTCACCGGCCTCTTCGAGGAATTTTTCCTTGTCGAACTTGGCGTAGGGAAGGTGCTGGAAGAGGACCATTGCGCCGACGATCGGCAGGCGGCCGAGGCCGGGACCGCCGTAGAACGGGCCGCACGCCATGTCCACCAAGTCTTCGGCGTCCTGGTAGCTGATGCCTTTGGGGAGCTTCGGGGCGACGATGCTGAACAGGGTGGCCTGCGTGCCAGCGTCGTCCTCGCGGAGCATCACGCTGAGATCCTTGTCGATGATGATGACGTGCGAGCCCAATTGGTCGCGCTCGATGTCGTAGTCGATGGTTTCGCTCAGCGCGTCGATGTATTCTTCCAGTTTCGTCATGGTGGTTCCGTTGGGTTTCGGGGTTCGTGCGGCAAGCTCCGCCTGCCTGCCCCACACCATACCCGCAAACGGCGGGCGCGGTCAACCGCCCGCGTGCAGTTGAAGGAAGGGGTTGGCTCGGCGTTCGGCATCGAGGGTCGAGGCCGGGCCGTGCCCGGGCAGGATGGCGGGGGAACCCGGCAAGCCGGCCAGGCGGCGGAGGGAGCGGAGAAGGGTCGGATAGTCGCCGCCGGGAAGGTCGGTGCGGCCGGCGCTGCCCGCGAAAAGGGTGTCGCCCGTGAAAAGGACGTCCGCCGCCGGGACGTGCCAGCAGACGCCGCCGGGGGTGTGGCCGGGGGTCTCCAGGCAGTGCCACTCGGCGCCGGCGAGGGCCAGTACCGTGCCTTCGGTTGCGCTGTGGAGTTCGGCGGCGGGACGCCGCGGGGCGGGGAGGAATCCGGCAAGGGCGTTGGCGGCGGTGAATGCCCAGGGGAGGTCCCCCGCGGGGAACCACACGGGGACCTCCGGGAGGGCGTCGGAGAGGTCGGCCAGCGCCAGGATGTGGTCCGGATGGCCGTGGGTGACGAGGATGGCGTCCAGCGCCAGGTTTTTGGCGCGGAGGTGCGAGAGGAGGGCGTGTGCGTCGTCGCCGGGGTCCAGGAGGACGGCGCGGCGGGTGGCTTCGTCGATCGCCAGGTGGCAGTTGGTTTCGATGGGGCCGACGGGGAGGGTCTGGATTTTCATGGCAGGCGGGAGGGCGGTGGCGGGGAAAAAGAAAGCCCGCGCAGTCCGTGTGGGGAGCGGCGCGGGCGCAGTCGGAAAGGGCTGGGATTACTTCGCGGCGACCTTGCGGAGCATGGCGCCGGCGCGGGATTTCTTGCGGACGGCGGTGTTCTTCGGGACGATGCCGTGCTTGACGCCTTTGTCCAGGGCGGAGCAGTAGGCGGCATAGGCTTCGGCGGTCTTCGGGGCTTCGCCGGCTTCGACAGACGCGAGCAGGTCCTTCCGCAGGGTGCGGAGGCGGGACTTGGTCTGCGTGTTGCGTTGGCGCGATTTCTCGGCGGTCTTTACGCGTTTGACGGCGCTTTTGATGTTGGGCATTCGTTGTCTCCTGATTTCTTGAAAGTTGCCGAATCATACCCGGTGGCGACGGAATGTCAATCTTGGATGCACGGAAAGCGGATTTTTCCGTCGGCACGGCCCGGCGCCCGGCCGCCGGAAAAAAGGGTTGGTCCGCGCCAGTGACTTGGTATAGACTTGGCAAAATACAACCCATGAACACGACCACCGACATCCCCCCACCCCATCCAGCCCCCAGGCGCATGCCCGAGAGCCAGCGCTCGACGTACCAGTTCCCCGTCTACCGGTGGATCAACTGGCTGGCCGTCGCCGGGTACGGGGTCGGCCTCGTCGCCATGTTTTTCCTTTCCGCGATGGTAGGCTTGCCTGCGGCCATCCTTTGGCCGTTCTTCGTGGTGCTGTTCTGCGCCGGCGTCGCTTTGCTGGGCCGTCCCAAGGCATTGATGAACGTCATGATGTTCTACTTCCTGCTCATGCCGAGCAACCGCCTGCTGGGCTTGTTGCCATTGCCTTTGCCGGGCTTCATCGACGAGCTCTTCTTCGTCCCCTTCATCGCGGTGATTGTCATGAACCTGATCCAGGGGCGAACGGTGAAAGAGGGAAACTGGTTTCCGTTGCTGTTCGGGCTGGTCACGATCCTGAGCTGGTATCTGAACGGGAAAAAGGTGCCGTTCACGGCGATGAAAATCCTGTTGGTCAACCTCAAGTTCTTCATCATCTGGTATTTCTGCCGGTTGTGCCTGACGTTCAAAGACAGCCGGGAACTTTTCCGCTGGTGCTGGATGTTCATCCTGTTCGCGGCGATGCAGTTCCCGTACAACGTGCTGTGGCAGCGGGGGCCACGGGTGCGTGTCAATCCGGACTTCAGCGGCGGCGTCTTTGGCCCGGACTCCTATGCGGCGCACGTGGTCGGCTACATTTCCATGATTTCGCTTTTCCTGCTGGTGGGCTGGAGCGTTACGCGGCTTGCCCGCCTTTCGTTCTGGAAGAAGACATGGCTGGCGCTGACAGCCCTCGTCATCTTCTATGACATGGTCTTCATGACGGACACGAAGCACGTTCTGGTTTTGGGACCCTTGGTTTGCGGTGTCCTGTTGTTCCTTCCGGGGCTCTCCACACGGCTGAAGTTGCAGATGACGGTATTGGGCATCCTGGTCTTGCTGGCTGGGTTCTATTATGTCAGCACCCAGAGGATGACGAACTACTGGCGGACATTGCGGAACTTCGAGACGACGCCCAAAGGCCAGCTGTTCAAGGCTGTGACAAGTGACTTCCCGAAGCTTGTGCCATACCCGATTTTCGGGGCCGGCCCCGGACGCTTCGCCTCCGATGCAGCCCGCGAGAACATGGCCCCTCTGGCCCGCCGCTATATCATTCCCTACTACGATGCCGCCCGGCGACTGGGCTACTACGGGCAAAAAGGCGTCACGGCCATCTCCTCCGTTGCGGGTTCGGTCAATACGGATTTCTTCTACATCATCAGCGAATTCGGTTGGTTCGGGGAAGCGGTCTACGTGGTGTTCTGGGGGTACTGCATCCTGCACCTGTTCGCGAAGGGCATAAGGGCCCGCGGCCGCTCCGATGCGTGGGGAGTCTATCTTGCGCTGGGTGTTTCGTTGCTGCTGTTCATGCTGTTGCAGCTCCTGACCAGTGTGTGCACGGTGGCGTGTCTGGCGTTTCCCGTCTGGATGCTCGTCGGCCGGGCTTGGGACATGGAGGAAGATGGCGGCGCGGCACCGGAATCCACCCAGGAGGCGCTTCTGCCGGACGGAATCGGAGAAGGCGCCTGATGATGGCCGGAGCGGTCATCTTCCGGCGGAGGTTGTTCCCGTGAGCGTTTCCGGGACAGCCATGTCCCGAAGCCGGCTGTGGGTGGTTTGCGCCGTGGCCCTGCTGATGTTGGCGTTGGGATTTGTCCGGACGCTCTTCGACGGGATGAACCGGATGTTCCTCTTCTGGACCCGCACCGACGTGCTGTTGCTGGCCGGACTGTTGGCGGTGGAAACGACACTCGCGTGGCTGGCGGTGATGGGGGTGCGCCGAATCGCGGGCGGGCGGCTTGCACGGTGGCTGTCCCCTCTGTTCTTCGCCTGGCTGGTGATGGTCCTGGTGAACCTCTTCCCGCAGGGCCGCCAGAACCTCCTGCCGCATTTTCCCTGGCTGACGGGGCCCGTCTACTACCTTCTGGCCTGGGGCACGGGATTGGTCTTGTCCGTGGCGGCCGCATGGAGCCCGGCGGGGCGGCGGCTTGCGGCAGCCGGTTGGCGCGCACTGTTCCACGGATGGGCGTTGCTGGTTGTCCTGCCGGTCAATTTGTGGTGGATTTCCCCTTCCCGGCCACCTGCGTCCAGCTCTCCGGCGGAATTGCCCCGGCGCGGCGGTGGCGCATCGAGTCCTGTGGTGCTGGTCCTTCTGGATATGGTGGCCGACTCGGAGGTCGTGGACGAGGATGGTCGGGTGGCCGAAGACCTGCCGAACCTCAAGGCCTTTGCGGAGACTGCCACCTACCACTCCGAAACCCGTGCCCCCGGATTGGAGACGCTGACGTCGATTCCCGGCATCTGCTTCCAGTGCGCGGTGGGAGCCCCGAGACTGGACCGCGAAGGGGTACCCTCGTGGGCCCCGGCGGAAGGGGACGGCACATGGTTGGGAATGAATGGTTTTCCGCTGGCGATTCCCCGGCAAGTCCGCTCGATGGGCGGGCGCGCGGTGCTCTGCAGCTATTATCTGCCATGGCAGGACTGGTTCACGGGCGACTGGGCTTGGGATGTGGCGAGCACGAGATGCTTTTACGGGATTGGGGCCGACTCCGGCGGCTGGCGCGGACTGGCCGGCCGGGCTGGATTGATCCTGTGGCAGTGGACAGAGGCCTCCAAGAGTCCGTTGGCCGCGGCCTTGAAACTGCTTCGGGCATGGGAACCCGGCGTGAACCGCCACTATGCGGCCATGTCCGCCGAAATCCAGGCCGAAGGCTCCGCATTCCTGCGGCATGCCCTTTCTCCAGGTGATTTTGCATTCCTCCACCAGCCTCTCCCCCATCCGCCATTCGCCGTGGACGGGGACGGGAACGTGTTGCGCCACCACGAAAGCACGCCCACGGCCTACCGTGCCCAGTTGCACCGTGCCGACACGTTGTTCGGGGAATGGATGGATGCCCTGCGCGCATCCGGCCTCGGCGACGACGCCTGGGTGCTCGTCACTTCCGACCACGGCCTCCATTCACCAGCTTGGAGCCGGAATCCCGTGCGCCATGACAAGCCGCACGTCCCTTTGTGGATCAAGGCCCCCGGCCAGCGGAGCGCGGACACGGACGGGACGCCGGTCCGCTTGGATCGCTTGGCGGATTTGGCCAATCCGCCATGGCCATTTGGCGGTGGAACGCCATGATCGTGCATTCCGCATCCCCTTGGGGCAATCTGACGGGAGCCCCGCTCTGCGCGCTCGACCATGCGAAGAACATGGCGCCGGATTACGGGGGGGAATTGGTCCTGTGCGGCCATGGCCCCCTGGAGGACAAGGCACGGGAACTGGGGGTCCCCATCTGGTGTTCTCCTTTCCTCTTCATGGGACTGCGGCATGCAAGGCCTCTCCGTTTCCTGAAAAACGTCGGTCGGGTGGCCGCTTCCCGCATTCGTTACGTGATCGCCTTGGCCCGGCACCTGCGGCGTCATCCCGGCATCCTGCACATCCATAGCCGGGCGGCCCACCTGCCGTATGCCCTTCTGGCGGGACGGCTGGCCGGGGTTCCCATGGCCATGACCCTGCACGAACCCTGGATTGGCGGATTCGAAGAGTGGTGGCATCTCGTCCTGATGCGTGCCGCCCGCATCCCTGTCGTCTGCCTCAGCCAGGCGATGGTATCCCAGTATCCGAAACTCTTGCGTACCGCCACCATCATCCCCAACGCCCTGCGGACGATGCCGGAACCGCGGCCGAGGCGGGTGCTGGCCGGGCGCCCTCCGGTCATCGGCATGGTCGGCACCATGATTCCCGAAAAAGGGTTGGACCTGTGCCTGGAAACCTGCCGCCTGCTCAAGGAGCGGGGACTCGTCTTCGAGCTGCGCCTTGTCGGTCGGTGGACCCGCGAGCCCGTCCGGAAACAGGCCGACGACTTCATTGCCCGCCACGGCCTGTCGTCCCGCGTGCGGATTCTGGGCGAAGTCCGATCCGGCACCGGAATATACGAGGATTTCGACATCTTCTTTCTGCCGACCCGCCGGGATTCCTTTCCCCGCGTGGTCATGGAAGCGATGGGCCATGCCCTGCCCGTCGTCGCCACCCGCGTGGACGGCATTCCGGAAATGGTCGCGGATGGCGCCTCGGGTTTTCTCGTGGCCCCCGGGGATACCGCTGGATTTGCGGACGCACTCGGACGACTCCTGCTCAAGCCGGAATTGCGTGCCGAAATGGGGAAAACGGGGAGGGCCCTCGCCCAAGCCCGGTTTTCGCCGGAAGCCTACCGACAGCGGTTTGACGAATTCTATGCATCCCTTCCGTCCGTCCGCCGCCTCGCGACAAAGTTGGGGGAGGCCCTTCCATGACCCCTATCCCGGCCAAGCCCTCCACTGCCCCCGTCGTTTCGGTGGTGATTGTGTGCATGGACCAAATGGCACGCCTGCGGACCTGTCTTGATTCGCTCTTTGCGCAGAACACGCGTGTCCCGTTCGAAACCTGGGTCGTCGCTTACCGCTTCTCCTCCAGCCATCTCCAAGACCTCCGCCGCGAGTACCCCGGCGTCCTCGTGGTTGAAAGCGACGAGACCCGCGGGTTTTCCGAGAACAACAATCTCGCCCTCCGGCAGGCCCGCGGCCGGTACTGTTTTCTCCTGAACGATGACACATGGATGGAAATGCCTGTCCTCGACCGTCTTGTCGATTCCTTTGAGCTCCACCCCGAAGCCGCCATCTTCATGCCGAAGATTCTCAACCCGGACGGCTCAATCCAGTTTTGCGGGGGGGTGGACATGACCATCGGTTATTGGCTGTTCCAGGCTTTCCATCTGGCCAAATGGCGGACTCGCCGCTCCCGTTACGCCAACCAGCCGGGCGCCTTCCGGACCCGGAACATCCTCGGCGCCGCTTTCATGATCCGTACCGAGGCGCTGCGCGCCCTGGGATTCCTGGACGAACGCTACTTCTTCTCCCCGGAAGACACCGCCCTCTCCACTTTGGCCAACTGCCGGGGATATTCCTGCTGGGTCGATGCCGGCATCGAAATCTTCCATGACCACAGCAGCACCCTCAAGGCCCATTACCTTCCCGTCCTGCTGGCCTTGCAACGGGGAAACCGTCTCTTTTTCGCCGACAGGGGGCGCTTGCAGGGTGCCACGATCACCCTGCTTTGGGCCCTCCGCGACATCCTGACCTTCTTCTACTGGTCCTTCCGCCGCGGGGAGTCCGCCCGCCTGCACCGGCAAGTCTGGTCCGCGATGCTCCGGACCGTTTTTTCCCGTGCGACCCCGAAAGAGCTGTTCGTCCGGTACTCGTGTCCGGTGCCATCCGGAACGGCGGGGAACGGCACGGCCGGGAAGGAAAACCCTCCATGAAGATTGCCACTCTTTACACCCTCTACGGGCGGCGGGCCGGAGCCGAAATGTGCTTCGAGAAGACCTTGGAAGCCATGGTGCGCCAGGCCTCCGGCATCCACTGGACCGTCCTCTGCAACCGCGAGTCGGAGTCCATCCTCCGGGCGATGGCCCTTCCGGACACCGAAACGGTCCGCGTTCCCGATTTGGACAACCAGTTCCGCAAGGCATTCTGGTTGGAATTCCGCTCGCCCGCCTTCTTCCGCAACCACCCTCAGGATGCCTTCTGGAATCCGAGCGGGTGCAACCACTTCCCCGGCAGATGGCCCTTCCCGACGGTCACGACCTTCCACGACCTCGGCGAATATCACGTCCGCGGCAAATACGATTTCAAGCGGACGGTCTTCCGCAAATGGATTTGCATTCCCCGGTCGGTCCGCCGTTCCGCCGCCTTCACCGCCGTCTCCCGCTTCACCGCGGAAGACATGCGGCGCATCCTCGGTCTGGACGCCGTGCGGGTCGTCCTCAACGGACCTTCCCCCTATCGGATCGAACATCGCCCGGATGCCCGCGGCATCATCGCCCGGGAGCTCGGTCCTGACGCCCTCGGGACTCCTTTCTGGTTTGTCCCTGGCCGGACCGACTACGTTGGGAAGGGGCTCGACCTGGTTTTGACTGCCGCGGAAAATGCCTTGCGGACCGGTCGCGGCATCGGGCGGATCTTTTTCGCCGGCCCGCAAGGGGACGGCCACGCCACCTTCGCCGCCCGCCTGTCGCGGGCCGATGGCGGGCGGGGCCTTTTCCGTTATCTTGGCCGCGTGCCGGAAGAACTCCTCGTGTCGCTCTACCAGGAGTGTTTCGCCGTCATCCTTGCCTCCCGCTTCGAAGGCTTCGGATTCCCCGTCCTCGAAGCCATGGATGCAGGCGCACCGGTCATCTGCTCCGATGCCGGCTCCTTGCCGGAAATCGCCGGCGACGCCGCCCTGCTGTTCCCGGCGGGAGATGCCGCCGCCCTGGAAGAACGCATGGAACGCCTCCGTGCCGGGCCCGCCCTGCGTGCCGCCCTGTGCGGCAGGGGAAAGACCCGGAGCCAGGCCTTCTCCTGGAACGCTTGCGGCCGGGAGATGCTCGGGTTGATTCGGTCGGTTGCCGCGGACGGCCACCGCCGCAAGCCCCGGAAGTCCGCCGGGTTGCCGCACTCATCTCCTCCCGGGGAAAAGGAATCGAACGCATGACAGAATCCAACAGCGCAAGCATGTCCCCACCCTGTTCTGGTGGGCCGCGGTTCCGGGAGCCGGCGGCAGGTTCCGGGAAGCGCCTGCGGAACGGCCGTATCGCGGAGGTGCTGGTTTTCGCCCTGGGCTTGGGGATGGGATTGGCCTTCGGTTTTTTCGCGCTGGGCCATCTTCCGGAGGCCTGCACGGACGTGGATGGGTTCGGGGCGTTGGGAGAGAAGTTCGCCCGCACATGGGGTTTCGGGGGATCGGTGCGCAGGGCCCCCATCTATCCGCTGTTCCTCGGACTGTTGTACCGTGCGTTCGGCATTGGCAACCATGCCGCGGTGGTATGCGCACAGGCCGTGGTGTTCGCCTTGCTTTGCCTTTCGATCCAACGCCTTTCCCTCTCGCTGTTCCATTCCCGCCGGATGGCCTTTGCCACGGGGCTGTGCGCAGTTCTCCATCCCGTGCTGTGGTGGTACGTCCCGAGACTCTGGGTTGAATTGCCCTATGCCCTGCTTGCGCTCTGGTCCACCCATGCGGCAATCCGTGCGGTCGAACGCCCGACGATGCTCCGGATGGCCGTTTTCGGCATGTCCGCCGCCGCCGCCAGCCTTTGCAAGGCAACTTCCATGCTCCTGCCGTTGTTCCTGGGCCTCGCTGTTGCAGGGGGCTGGATGGCCCGTTCACGGGCATTCGCCCACCTGGGCATCCGGTCCGTCGTGCGCTTCGTCCTGGTCCCCACCATCTCGATGTGCCTGTGCCTGGCCCCGTGGACGCTCCGCAATTGGCGTGTTGCCGGTCGTTTCGTTCCCGTTTCCGGCCACCTCCCGGTCGAATTCTTCCGCGGCACGGCCTTCGCCGACCAGAACAGTTTTCTCCTGAAAAAGGGCATCGCCGAGCTTTGGACCGAATCGGAGAAACGGGAAACCGCCTTCATCGCGGCCGTTGGGGGCGGCCCTGGTACGGAGTTGGACGACCTGTTCGCCCGTCCCATGCGGGAATTGATGTTTCGGACCCCCCACCGCTTTGCGGTCAAGATTCTCAAGCAAATTCCGGCGTTCTGGTCGTTGGGCGACTCGCTCCCGAAGTCCTCCTTCTTCCTGTGCAACGCCATCCTCCTCCTTGCCCTCGGCGGGCGGGGCCTGTGGCGGAGGAGGACAGAACCGGCATCGTTTTTGGTTTTCTTCACGATCGTGTATTTCAATCTCTGTTACGCGGCCATTCTGGCCTACGCCAGATATTCCGTCGTCCTCTATCCCCTTCTGCTGCTGTATGCCGTTCCCGGCTTGGTTTCCCTGTTTCCAGAAAGCCTAGGGGGGATTCTTGCGCACAACGGACGGAAGGAAAGAATTCCGTCGTAACTGCGTACACGCCACTCCTGGCTTGGTCGCGGCCCGGGGGCGAGGTGCCAAATAGGACGGAACGCAGGGACAGATTCCCGGTTGCAAACGGAGAACGGTGCGGGGTATAGTTGCGGAATCATGGGCAATGGAATGGACAGCGCGAGCGGCTTGGCGGCATTGGCCCCGGCCGGGGCTGGTTGTGCCCGCGTGCATGGGACGGGGAGCGGACGGTGACGCGCAACGCGAGGATTGCGTTGAACATCGCGGCGACGTACGGCCGGAGCCTGTACGCGCTGGTAGTGGGGTTGTACACGTCGCGCTGGGCCCTCCAGGCGTTGGGTGAGGTGGATTACGGACTGGTGGGGGTCATTGGCGGACTCGTCGGGTTCATTTCGTTCTTCAACAACATGCTCGCCACCGTGGTGGGACGTTTTTACGCGGTGAGCGTGGGCCGTGCGAGCGTGGCCGAAGACCGGACGGCGGCGCTGGAGGAAACGCAGGCGTGGTTTTCGACGGCTGTGGCCATCCACACGGTGGTTCCGACGCTCCTGATGCTGGCGGGATATCCGGCGGGCATGTGGGCGGTGCGGCATTTTCTGTCGATTCCGCCAGACCGGCTGGCGGACTGCACGTGGGTCTTCCGGTTCGTCTGCGCGGGAGCGTACCTGACGATGGTGTCGGTGCCGGTCCAGGCGATGTACACGGCCAAGCAGTACATCGCGGAGTTGACGGTGTACGCTTTCGCGACGACCACCCTCCGGGCGGTCGGCCTGTGGTACATGGTGTCGCATCCCGGCGTCTGGCTGGCCCCCTACGGGGCCATGGTCTGCCTGCTGACCGTCGCCCCGCAGGCCATCATCGCCCTCCGTGGATTCTGGCTCTTCCCCGAATGCCGCTTCCGCTGGCGCGCCGCGTGCTCGTTCCCCCGCTTGAAGGAGATCGCCTCCTTCGCGGCTTTCCAGTTTGTCGGTGCCATGGGGTATCTTGTCCGCCTCCACGGCGTCCAAGTCGTGGTCAACAAGTTTTTCGGGGCGCGTGCGAACGCGGCGATGACGGTCAGCACAACGGTGAATGCCCAAACCCTGGCATTGTCGGCGGCTCTGGTGGGGGCCTTCCAGCCGGCCATCGTCCAGGCCTACGGGGCGGGGGAACGGGACCGGATGCTCGCGCTCTCCTACCGGGCGTGCAAGCTGTCCGCGGTGTTCGTGCTGTTCTTCATCCTGCCCCTCGGGCTCGAAATCCGCGAAGTGCTCCGCCTCTGGCTCGGCAACCCGCCCGCGGGCGCGGCCGGTCTCTGCCTGCTGACATTCGCGGTGACCCTGCTCGACCAAAGCACCGTCGGGCACCGCATGGCCATCATGGCCTGTCCGCGGCAGGCGCTGTTCCAGATGGCCACGGGCGGGGTGGAAGTCCTCACGCTGCCCATCGCCGTGGCATGGTGCATGCTCGGCGGGAACCTGCATTGCGTCATGTGGAGCGTGCTGGCCGCGTTCGGCGCGGGCGTTTCCGTGCGTGTCGTCTTTGCCCGGCGCATGGTTGGAATGTCGGCACGCTACTGGGCAGGACGCATCCTGCTCCCGCTGGCGGGAGTGGCCCTCGCGGCCTGTGCCGCGGGCGCTCTCCCGCGGCTCTGGCTCCCACGCTCTCCCCTGCGGGTACTCGCCGCCACCGGCCTTTGCGAAACAGTTCTGCTGGGACTCGCCTGGACCCTGCTTTTCGACATGGCGGAACGCGGTTATGCAATCGCCAAGATCCGCTCCGTCTGGGAGCGCATCGCGAAAGGGACGAAACCCCAATGACCCAACCTCGCAGCCCGGCCGGCGGACACGCGACAGCCCAAAGCGATATCTGCCCTCGGGCTCCGTGGGCTGCGACTGGAAATCGCCAGCGGACTGCCAGCTCGGGACGGAAGACGCCCGAATCCAGCTGAAAAGACTCTCCCCGAAAATGCAAGGGAGACCCCATGTACTAAAATGGCAGCGGCATGGAGGCAACTGGAAAGCATTCCATGCGTTTGGCAGGACACGGCGGCGAAGGGACTCGCCGCCCTACCCCGAAAACATGCGAAAGAATGACCTTTGCGCCGTACTAGTGGTATACCATGAACGACTTCGTGATGCCGCCCACGCGCTCACGGGCAATCGTGGCTTCCGGGAACAGGCACATCAGGTCATTTTGGCGCAACAAAGTGATTTCGCGCGCGATTTTCAGGCTGTCCTGCCAATCCTTCCCCTGGGGCCAGAACCCGAGCTCGAAGGAACGGATGAAAACGGCTTTCAGCCAAACGGGGAAGAACTGGAAGAAGGGGAACAGGAAATGGGGTTCCACCGGGAAATACCGGTTCGGCGTCTGCAAGAAGTAGTGCTCGCCCACCCGCCGCATTTCGTCGGCCATCTTCTGCCATTCGCGTTCCCGTCCCACGTGTTCGATGCAGCTGTTGCTGAATACCAGATCGTATGCCTTGTCCGCCACCCCGGCCAAGTCCGTCGCGTCCCCTTCCACCGACTGCATGTTCGGCACGGGTTCGGGCAACTTCGACCTCTCTATGTTCAAAAGGGTCAGGTCCAGGGAATCGAACAGCGGGAATTCCATCGCCTTCCAGAACCGGTACGTTCCCCCGATGTCCAGGACCTTGACTTTCCTGCCGTCCCGGATGGCATCTCCGAAATGCTCCAGAACGAACTTCTCCAGCACGGCCATCCGCTGTTTCCTCAGCTTGTTCGTGACGCTCCCGGGATTGTACGAACTCGCCTGGAACCTGATTCGTTCCCAAAGACTCATTGCCCTTCCTTTTCCTTTCTCTTGCCGCTTGCCCGAAGGTCCGCCAGCCCGCCGGACGCAACTCCTTCGGACAACGGAACCCAGACATTCCGTGAATGGCACGACATCATGGCCACTTCCCGATTGCCTGTCAACCCAAGTTCCCGGCCATCTGGGATTGAGATAATGGAGGAATGGGGTGTACAATGGTTGCCGAACGATGATGGTCGGCATACGCTGGCGAACCGAACGGGAATGGCAACACCATGGAAAATCCAAAACTGGCAAAGCTCCGCGCGCTGGAAGTGAAAATCGCGCTGGAAATCCAGCGGGTCTGCGACAAGAACGGACTGCGCTGTTTCTTGGTCTACGGCACCCTCCTGGGGGCGGTGCGGCACGGGGGGTTCATCCCCTGGGACGACGACATGGACATGGGCATGCTCCGCGCGGACTACGAGAAGTTCGCGGAAGCCTGCAAGACCGACCTGGGGCCGGAATTCCTCTGGCAGTCCTGGGACAACGATCCGTCCTATCCCTTTCCCGCCGGCAAGGTCCGGCTGAAGGGGACGCATACGCAGGAGAAATTTTCCCCCGAGGGCGTGGAAGACGGCATTTACGTCGATGTGTTTCCCTACGATGCGGTCTCCGATGTCGCATGGAAACGCCGCGTCCAGGGTTGGTGGCATTATTGCGGGAAACGTCTGCTGTGGATGAAAAAGGGCTATGGGCGGTGCATCCGCGACGAGTCGTTCACCCAGCGCCTCAGATACGACGTCACCATGGCCCTGGTCCGCTTCGTGCCCTATGATTGGTTGCGCCGCCGCGTCGCGCGGGCGCTGACGCGCTACAACGGACAGCATACCCGCCAGGTGGCCAGCTACGAAAAATACGCCATCGACCGCGAGTGGGTCGATGATTTGATCCCCCTTTCCTTCGAAGGGGAACAGTTCCGGGCCATCCGCGCCTACGACGCCGACCTGCGCAACATCTACGGGGACTACATGGAACTGCCGCCGGAAAGCGAACGGTTCTGCCACGAGTTCCGGCGGCTGGATTTCGGCCCCTACGCCGAGGGCGGGGAACCGGGCTGACGGCATCCGCCGCGCCGGAACGCTTGCGTCCCGGCATTTCCGTATTCCCTCCGCCCGCTTCCGTTCCCCCCTGCGCGGTTCATCGCTCCGCGCCGTCCGCTTTGCCGGTCAATTCCGCGATGGCGGCCGACTCCATCTGCGTCACGTTGCCGCATCCGCGGCCCATCGCGACGGTCCGGGCGAATGCCACCAGCTCCGCGCGGATGCCTTCCCCGTCCAGCTGGTAGAAATAGCGCCGGTTCAGGCCGGGGTCTTCGTGCCGCTCCTCGAAGTAGTCCGTCTTCCACCACGGCGCCGGCACGTAGATGTATCCGTCCGTCCCGGAAACCACCAGTTCCCCCTCGGATTTGACGCCCTTGCCCACTTTCACCGACGCCACCGCGTTCCCGTATTCGAAATCGTATTTCGTGAACAGGTCGAAATCGTCCGCCCCTTCCGCGAAAAACGATTTCCGGCGCACCCGATCCCAGTGCGTTCCCAGCAGATGGAACACCGCCAGGAGGCCGGTCGGGGCCCAGGCCTGCCGCGAATTCCAGCGCGTGGCCAGTTCCGATGCGTCCTTCCAGGGCGGCATCAGGCTCGTGCAGGTTGCATCCACCGACACCACCCGGCCGATCTTCCCCGACTTCACCACCAGCAGCATCCGGTTGTAGGCCGTTGAATAGGCCGTCTTGATGGCATCCATCAGGACCAGGCCCTTCGCCTCCGCGAGCGCGGCCAGTTCCCGGAATTCCTTCCCCGACAACGCCACGGGCGACTCGCACAGCACGTGCATTCCCGCCTTCAGGGCCGCACGGACGTCCGCCGCGTGCCGCCGTGGGTGCGACGCCACGTATACCGCATCGCATTTTTCCGCCAGGCGTTCCACCCCCGCCTCGCCTTCGCCGCACTGCCACCCGATGCCCATGCCGTTCACCCATGCCGCCTCCCGCCGGAATTTATCCGCCAGCCCGGCCATGCCGAACAGTCCCAGCCGGACGCCCCGTTGGGCACCCCGGATCTCGCTGGAACTCACCCCTTCCGTGCGCGGCAGGTACACCACCTCGCACCACTCCCGCAGATAGTCGAACTTGCCCTCCCAGTCGTTGCCCACCGTGAAGACGTCCACGCCCAGCCGCCGGATGTCGTCGATCTTCTGCCCCTCGTATTCCTCCACGAGGATTTCATCCGCCAACCCCAGGCCTTTGACCGCCTCCACCCGTTCCATCAGGGGCTGGGCCGCGTTGATTTTGCCCCGGGTCCGGTCGTAGTCGTCGCTCGTCACGCCAACGATCAGCCAGTCTCCCAGCGCCTTCGCCCGTTCCAGCAGCCGTCGGTGACCCTCGTGCAGGCAGTCGAACGTCCCGTATGTGATGACCTTTCTCATGGGTTTGCCATCCTGGTTCCCGGGGTTCCCGCCGCCGGGTCCGTTCCGCCGCCTCCCAGCACCGTGCCCAAGGCCGCTACCAATGTCTCGTTGTCCGCCGTCGTCAGCGCCCCCATGTGCCCCACGCGGAAAACCGAATCCTTCAGTTCCCCGCCATTCGGGCAAATCCACAGGCCGTGGTGGTTCTTCAACTCCAGGAAGACATCGTACGCCGAAATGCCGTTCGTGGGATGCAAGGCGGTCACGGCGTTGCTCGGGTTTTCGCTGAAGAATTCCAGCGGCAGGCCACGGATGCCGGACCGGAAGTGGGTGGCCAGCCGCGCCGTGCGGCGGATTTCGCTTGCCGCCCCGCCTGCCGCCGCGATGCTTTCCAGCCGCGCGTGGATTTGCCGCAGGATCCCCACCGCCGGCGTGAACGGGGTCTGCCCCCGCGCTCCGTCCGCCAGCGCCGCTTTCAAATCCAAGTAGAACGTCTTCGGGCGGTTCCGTTCCACGCGTTCCAACGCCCGCGGGCCCAGGACCAGCACGCTCACCCCCGGCGCACAGGCCAGCGCCTTCTGGGAACCGGCGATCATCACGTCCGCGCCCAGCGCCGCCATGTCGAACTCGTCGGCCAGGAAGGAACTGATGTTGTCCACCACCAGCAGCATCCCGTTGCGGCGGCAGAAGTCCGCCAGCGAGTCCATGTCGTACAGCACCCCCGTGCTCGTCTCGTGCTTGTTCACCAGCAGGGCCGTGTAGCCCTTCCCGTCGAACGGGGCCAGGTCTTCCTGCCGGATCTGCCGCCCCGCCGCCAGCCGGATCGCGTCGTGGGGAATGCCGTGGACTCCGCAAATCCTGCAGAAGCGGGCCCCGAAGCTGCCCCCGTCCACCACCAGCACCCGGTCCCCTTCCCCCAGCACGTTCAGCACGGCCGCTTCCATCCCCGCCGTCCCGCTTCCCGTCAGGAAGACGGCCCTCGCCCCCGCTTCCGCCCCGGCGAACTCCAGCACCAGGCGCTCGTTCTCCAGCATCATCGCCGAAAACTCCTCCGTCCGGAAATACGGAGTCCGCTCGCCTCCGATCGCCAATGTCTCCCCGAACTCCTCCACCGGACCAACCGCGAAATTCTTCATCTGCCTCGACCTCTGCTTCCGTTCCGCCATTGTGTATCAAAGTCCCGCTTCATGCCCTCACCAGATGCCAGTAATATGTGTTCGTTTCCGCCCAAATCCCTTTTTCCTCCGGATACTCCCACCCCTTCCGCGCGATCCGGAATCCCGGCAGCGCCGAGCGGTAGAATTCCTCGTATTCCGACGGCATCCGGTACACCACGTTGTAATCCGTCTGCAGTTCCTTCGACGGAAAATCCACCAGCGTCAGCCGCTGCTCCATCGTCGAGACCTTCTCCTTGAAAAACAGGGCCTCCACCGGCAACGCCTCCACGCTTTCGTAGAATTTCCGTGCTTCGCCGTCGTTCAGATACATCACGCAGCCCGAGCAGATGCCCATCGTGTACCGGCCGCCCACGCGGATGAACTCCATCGGCAGGTCCGTCAGGGTCCCCACCGCGAAACGGAAGCGCCCATCCCCCTGGAACACGGCCCGCGCCTTCGCGATGAACTCCTCCGCGAAATCGATGCCCGCGTAGCTTTCCACGACATCCGCCAAAAGCTCCGCCCACCGCCCGTTCCCGCATCCGAACTCGAGTATCCGCTGTTTCTTTCCCTCCGTGCACTCCCTGAACAGCTTGCGGTCCAGGGCATTCTTCATGGCCGTGAGGTCCTCGCCGCCGTGGTTTCCCAGCAGGGTACCGGCCGTTCCTACCGCCGTTGCCGCCTGTCTGGCCCAGAACCGTTTCACCGCCTCTCCGCGGATTGCCACGTTCTTCCCGTATATCCGATGTTCATCCGGCTTCACCGCTTCTCTCCTCGGCTATTTTCTTTTTCCCGCGCAACCGGTTCCAGCACCATACCTTCTGGCGGTTGCCCCAGACATACTTGGAAAACAGCAGCCGCGGCCCCGGCTTTTCCGCCCATTTCCGGACAAACGGCCCGAAGGGCAAGGTGCGCAGGTCCGCCATGCACTCTTCCCGGCGGGGATTGCCGGCGATGGCTCTGCGCATCGGGCCCTGATAGCGCAGGGCCGGTTCCATCGGGAGGAAATGCCCGTGCAGAGCGTGTCCGGCCGCCTTGAGGACCTCCAGGCCCTTCCCGGTGTTGCAAAACGCGATGGAGGCCCCTCCGTTGCGGCCGTACAGTTCCGGGCAATACAGGTGGACGCCCCAGAGGTCGCCCAAGGTGATGTCCGCCAGGCGCTCCGGTGTGGCGAACGGGCATTGATAGCAGGATGGACGCGAAATCAGGTGCTGGAGCCAGATGGACCAGAACGGATTGAACCAGCGGTCCTGTTTCCAGCCGAAAACGGTTCCATCGGGCTTTTCGAGCGTCGCCTTCATCACTTGGAAGTCCCAACGGCGCCCGTCCTTGAAGCGGTAGTCGATGGACCGGACCGTTCCCCCCAGGCGGTGTCCGAGCCACTCGGCGAAACCGTGGATGTAGAGCGGCGAGGGCACCCCCTCGCAGACCACCTCGACGGCCAGCAGGTCCGGCTTGCCGGTTCCGCCCAGAAACGTCTTGAGGCCGGCGATCTGGCATGGCGTTCCGGAAAAGAGCACCCGCTTGCCGCCGGCAAGCGCGGCGCGGACTTCCCGGTAGCAGCCGCCCATTTCGCTTTGCAGGTATTTGGACTTGCGGAAACGGCCGATGCCGCCGGGATGTTCCGCCCCGCAGTGCCGGACCGCAAGGCCATCCGCCACGGCCCCGAAGACCAGTCCCCCGCCGGAGCACCACGCATCGGCCAAGACGGAGAAGAAACCGCCCGAAGTGCTTTCCCCGCGGATGGTTCCGTCCAGCGCATAGCCACCGAACGCGGCCAGCGGGGGGGGATTCCGTTTGGGCGGACGAGAGGCCGGACAAGCCCGCCGGCATTGGCCGCATCCGACGCATTTGGCCCTGTCGACGACCGGATAGCGGAATCCTTCCTCGTCGGCGAGCATCCCGATGGCTCCGCGGGAACAGGCCTGGACGCAGGCTTCGCATCCGAAACACTGCGCCTTGTCGCCCGTGGCCAGATAGCCGCCTTCTTCTTTCACGGCAGCTCCAGTTCCGCCCGGAGGAAGGTGTACGATTCCTTCCGCGCCGCCGCGATGCGGGCGTGGACCCGCACATAGTCCGGCGGCCCGGCCGGAGGGCGGTCGTCCGAGCGCAGCAAACACTCCTCCATGCCGAACAGCTCCAGCACCTCGCCGATCTTGGTATCCCCCTGCTCGCGGGAGAAGACGAAGCAGGGACGGGAATACTGGACGGCGAAAATCAGGCCGTGGAAGGAATTCGTGACCACGAGCGCGGCGTCGCGCACCAGGGCGAGGAACTCCTCGACGCCCGCGTCGTAGCGCATTTCGTGGCCCCGCGCCGCGTTGACCGCGCGCAGGGAAATCTCCACGACGGCCAAACCGCGCTCCCGAGCCTCCCGGACGGCGAACGCCTCCATGGCGGGGTTGTAGCGCCGGGTGTAGAGCAGCAGGTACGGGGCATGGGGCGCGGCGGGCGCGGCGATGGCGTCGTAATCTTCCCGCGACAGCAGCAGCGTCGGGTCCACCACCCGCGCGCAGGGCACGGCCGTGTGGGCCTTCACGTAGGGCAGCATCTGGCTTTCCCGCAACCCGATGGCCTTGAAGTTGGCCAGCCGGGCATCCAGCACCGGGTAGTCGGAGGGCGCGAAATGGACGTCGCCGAACGATGCGGCGTAGGCCACGGAGCGGCCCCGCATGCAGGGGTAGTTCGCGTAGTAGCCGTCGTCGAAGCCCTTGAATTCGTCGATGCAGAAAATCGTGTCCGACCCGCACACGAAGCCGTCCAGGCCTTCCCTCCCGACGCATTCGCAGAAGTTTTCCGACGTGTAGGCGCCCGCCGACACGTTGCACCGCCCGCGGTAGAAGGCCTCGAATTTCGCGCAATTGACCCGGATGGCCGGCAGGGTCAGTTCGCACATCCGGCGCGACTCTTCGTCCTGGTCCCACATGTGGGCGAACGGATCGAGAGGCGTCCGCCCCCGCAGGACGTCCGGACAGTAATCCAGCATCACCGGCCGGTGCCCGAGCCGCGCGATGGCACGCCCCAACGCCCAGCTTTGCAGCGCCGAACCGTAGTTCGTGAAACTGCAATGCATGTTGTAACTGACTGTTCCAAAGGTTCTCATGTCGTGGAAACCCATTCCCGGAAACCCACCCCCGCGCAGTTTGTGGGGGGGCCGTCGTTTGAGCCTGCCCAACGCTAAGCACGGGCAGGGAAAACGCAAGGCAAAAAATGCACACAGCGGAGATGCGCCCTTGCACGCCCCTGGCTGGCGGCTGGATGTCCCTTGACGCCTGGCAAGCCCGTTGCCACAATGGGCGCATCCATGCCAAAGCATCCCGCCCCAGCAAAAAAGACCAATGCCCTGCGCGAAGTCGAAGCCGCCGGACTGCCCCACCGCTTCATTCCCTTCGAATGCCCGGAGGCCATTTCCGGCACCGAAGTCGCCGCGCGGCTCGGCGAAGATCCCGACCATGTGTTCAAGACGCTCGTGGCCCGGGGGCGCTCCGGCGAGCACCTCGTGTTCATGATTCCCGTCGCCAGCAACCTCGATCTCAAGAAGGCCGCCGCCGCCGCGGGCGAAAAATCCGTCGAAATGGTCAAGTTGCGCGACCTTTTCCCCCTTACCGGCTACGTCCACGGAGGGTGCTCGCCCATCGGCATGAAAACACCCTTCCGCACCTTCATCGACGAAACCGCCCAACTCCACGACACGATCCTCTTCTCCGCCGGACGCATCGGCGCCCAGCTCGAAATGCGCCCATCCGACCTGGCCGCCCTCGTCCCCCTCGTCTTCGCCGACATCGCCGGATAGGGCGGCATGCGTTTTGGGGGGCTTTCCAGACGCTTCCCAAGCACCCGGTCGCGCGGAAGCGCGATCCTCCCGGGGCTCTCCGTGGGGAGGGCTGCGCTTTGTCGCGGCCGCGCGAACGGGGTGGTTCTGGCACTGTACCTGATGCGCCCTGTGGAGACACGGCCTGGACAAAGCCGGGCCCTCCCAGGATACGGCTGCACTTTTTCTTTATTTGCGGTAGAGCGGTTCAAGAAATCGTGTATCCGTTCCAGAGCAGGAAAACTCCGATTTGTCCGATGCCTCCGCTAACGCTCCGGCGATGCGTTCCTATCGCTTCTTCAACTGCACTTCAATGTGCGCAGCGAAGTATTTTTCCGATTCCGGGAAGCAAAGTGATGGAAAACTCCTTGCAAGATTGCGCAAATGATCCACGGGACGGAATGGGAAAAATGTCCATCGCGCGGGCAGCGACGGAGGTCCCGGGCAAGGGACGTCCGTCGCTGCCCGCGTTGTTGGGATGCCATTGGACCAGTCAGTGGGATGCATCGCCGGAGCGTTAGCGAAGGCATCGGACAAATCGGAGTTCCTCCATCTTGGCATGGCCATACCTTTCCCGAAACCGCGCCAAGGGGCTGCTCCCTGCCCTCCGTGTCCCAGGGAGTTCCGGTGAAACGCGCATGAGGCGCCAGGACGCGGCGGGCCGCCCGCTTGGGCGGCCCGGGAGCATGACCTACCCCGCAACCGCCGTCCCACCCGCGCCGGCCAGCCACTCCGCGGCCCAGTCGCCGAGGAGCCAGTGCACCCCGAGCGCCACGGCGATTCCCAGCAGGAAGCCCATGATGACTTCGAAGCGCGTATGCCCCAGGAACTCCACCAGCTTCTCCGGGGAGAACTTGTGGTTGCGGTAGAAGTCTTCCGCCATCTGGTTCAGCAACCGCGCCTGCCGCCCCGCCGCGTAGCGGACGCTCTGGGCGTCCACCATGATGAGCGCCATCAGCCCGGCCGCCACCGTGAACCCAGCCGAGTGGAACCCCCAGGTCATTCCGATGGACAGCGCACCGGCCGCCGAAGCCGCCGTGTGCGAGCTGGGCATCCCGCCCAGGCGGAGCAGGAAGCCGTAGTCGAACTTGCGTTCGCGCACTGCAAAAATGGCCAGCTTGATCAGCTGGGCCGCTATCCACGCGGCGATGCTGGCGATGAGCGCCAGGTTGTGGACCAGTTGGTAAATCATGCGCCTCCTCTACCACAACCTCCCCCACCCCGCAATCCCGCTTTTTCGGTCGTTCCCGGCCCCTCTCACAGCTCCACGAACGTGATGCCCGGATTGTGCCGGTCCTGGCGCTCGGTGGAGGTCAGCTCCGGGAAGCGCCGGATGAGGGCGCGGCCCTCGGGCTCGGTGTGGCTGTAGCGGTCGCCGGGGAGCACGGAGCGGAAGCGCCCGCCGTCCAGCTGGCCGGCGAGCCAGCGGCGCACCGCCGGGCGGATCTTGCCCCCGCCGCCGCTGGTGGAGCCCCATCCGTGGATGACGCGCACCAGCCCGGCGCCGTTGGCTTCGGCGGCGCCCAGACGGGCTTTCAGCCGCGCGAGGGCCTCGTCCACGGTCGGCAGGCCGTCCTCGACGTTGATGTTCGCGATGGGCGAAAGGGAAAAACCCGCCGCGCGGCGCACGCTCCCGGCCGGCTGCGGCGACTCGCAGTAGGGGCAGACGGAGGAAATGGCGGCGATGTCCTCGCCGCACACCGGACACGTCTTCATCACGGCACCGTCCCCGCGGCCGCGGCGCTGGCCATCGCGGTTTCCGCCTCCAGGCGCCGGAAAATCCGCACCTCGCGCCGCACGAAGGCGACCGACACGAGGAACGTCAGCACGTCCGACATCGGCGCCGACAGGTACACCGAATCCAGCGGGCTCAGCGACCCGAACAGCACCGGCAGCACCCGCGGGCACACCAGCAAAAACGGGATGAAGAACACCAGCTGCCGCGCCAGCGACAGGAAGAACGCGTGCCACGGCTTGCCGATGCTCTGGAACAGCATCCCCGACATCATGCAGAAGCCGATCACCGGGAACGCCAGCGTGAACATCCGCAGCGCCCGGTCCCCCATCGGCACCAGTGGCGACGAGGCGTCGACGAACATCCGCATCACCGCGCCCGGCGCGAACCGGCCGACGCACCAGCCCGCGACCATGAGCCCCGTGACCACCCACGTCGCCTGCCGGAAGAACGAGAGCACGCGCCCGTAGAGCCGCGCCCCGTAGTTGTAGCCCATCAGCGGCGCGACGCCCTGGCCGATGCCCATCGCGGTCATGAACACGATCCCCATGAACGACGCCAGGATGCCCATCACCGCCAGCGCGTTGTCCCCGCCGTAGCGCTGGAGCCCGCGGTTGAGGATGACGTTGAGCAGGCTGTTGCACATGTTCATGGCGAAGGGCGTGATGCCCAGCACCAGGAACGGCCCCACCACGCGCCGCCAGTCCAGCGCCAGACACGACCGCCGAATCCGGATGTGCGCCGCCGGCCGCAGGAAGTAGAGGAAGCACCACAGGAACGAGCACCCCTGCGCGATGACCGTCGCCCACGCCGCGCCGGCCACGCCCCAGCCGAAGTACAGGATGAACAGCGCATCCAGCGCCGTGTTCACCAGCGCGCCGATGAGCATCGCGACCATCGACCCCACCGGATGCCCGTCCGACCGCAGGAAATGCGACAGCCCGTGCCCCGTCGTGCTCAGCGCGGACCCGCCCAGCACGACCATGGCGTACGTCCGCGCGGGCGGCAGCAGCGCCTCGCTGCACCCCATCAGCCGCAACAGCGGGTCCAGGCACCAGATTGCCGCGACTGCCGCCGCCGCCGGGAACGCGAACAGCAGCACGAACGCGTTCCCCAGGATCCGCTCCGCCAACTCCTTGCGGCCCTCGCCCATCTTGATGGAAAAGAGCGTGTTCGAGCCGATGCCGACGAGCGTCGAGAACGACACCATGACCATCATCAGCGGAAAACTGACCGTGATGGCGGCAATGCCCAGCTCGCCCGCGCCGTGGCCGACGAACATGCGGTCGACGATGTTGTAGAGCGAATTGACGACCATCCCGATGACGCACGGCAACGAGAACCGCAACAGCAGTCGGAACGGCCGGTCGGTTCCCATCTGGTCCGTGCTGTCGCGCGGCATCTTGTTCTCTCCCGATTTCATCATCGCTCCACCCTACTCCCCGCCCCACGCCTTTGGCGAGCAATAAAGGTTTCGCGGCAGGAGCGCGGGCCGTGGAAGCTTGCCTTGCACTTTCGGATTTCTCCGGGAGGGCCGCGCTCCGTCGCGGCCGGGCGAAAAGAGTGTTTCCGAATCGTTCCTGCCGATTCCAGAGGACTCGGCCCGGACGGAGCCGGGCCCTCCCGGGGAAATCAACAAATCCGAAGCTTTATGCCGGATGGTGTTCCAGCCGCCTTGTTGAGTTCCCGTCCGTGCCTACCAGTTGTAGCCGCGCCAGGCCGGTGCGGGCGTGGTGGGGCGGTCGATCTGGAGCTTGGCAGGGTCGATTTCCTCGATGAACGGGGAGACGGAGCAGAACTGGAGATCGCCCGAGGCGGAACGGCGCATCTGCGGGGCGCAGAGCCAGAGGTAGTCCTTGGCGCGGGTCACCGCGACGTAGAAGAGGCGCCGCTCCTCGGCCATCATGCCGGGTTCTTCGGCGGCGCGCGACGAGGGGAACATGCCGTGGACCATCCAGAGGACGAAGACAGCCTTCCATTCGAGGCCCTTGGCCTGGTGGACGGTCGTCAGGCGGATGGCGTCGTCGGGGTCGGCGTCGCGGCCGGCGGAGGCCTGCGGAGTCCCGGAGTCGAGGTTGGTCTGGAGGCTCATCTCGTCGAGGAACGCCTCGGTGGAAGGGTATTTGGCCGCAAAGGCGCACAGTTCCGTGATGTCTTCCTGGCGGGAGCGGGGGGTGTCGAAGGTCGCGTCGATGATGTCGGCGTAAAAAGCCTTGACGAAGGTTTCGACGAGCTCCCCGGGGCGGCCCAGGAGCGCCGTGTCGCCGGCGGGGAAGAGCGCGGACTCGAGGTCGCACCAGGCGCCGCGCGCGTCGGCGGGCAGGGCGTCGGCCAGGGCGGCGCGGGATTCGTAGTCGCGGAGGTCCAGGCGGCCGCCCAGCTTGCGCCACATGGTTTCGGCGCGCTTGGGGCCGACCTTGGGGAAGAGTTCCATCCAGCGGGCGAAGGCCAGGAAGTCGGCGGGATTGACGGCGAGGCGCAGCGGGGCGACGACGTCCTTGATGTGGGCCTGCTCGAAGAAGCGGACGCCGGAGACGACGGTGTAGGGCATCTGGGCGCGGTTGAGCTCCAGCTGCAGCTCCATGGCGTGGAAGTGGGAGCGGTAGAGGACGGCGATCTCGCCGGGGCGGACCTCGCCGGATTCAATCAGGCGCATGGCTTTCTCGACGACGTAGCGGGCCTGGTGGCGGCCGTCGGAGAGGTGGACCAGCGTGGGGCGTACGCCGCCGGGACGGTGGGGAACGAGGGTCTTGGGGTACTGCTCGGGGTTGCCCGCGATGACGTCGTTCGCGACATCGAGGACGCCGGGGACGCTGCGGTAGTTGCGTTCGAGCTTGTAGATGCGGGCCGCGGGATGGCGCTTGCGGAAGTCGAGGAAATTGACGATTTCGGCGCCGCGCCAGGAGTAGATGCTCTGGAAGTCGTCGCCCACCGCCATCAGGTTGTCGTGGCCGGCGGCGATAAGGTCCACGAAGTCGGACTGGATGCGCGAGGTGTCCTGGTATTCGTCCACGAGGACGTGGTGGAAGGTGTTGCGGTAGTGTTCGGCGACGTCCGGGCACTCGCGGAGGAGCCGCAGGCCGTTCAGCAGCAGGTCGTCGAAGTCCATGCCCTGGGCTTCGCGCTTGCGGCGGTCGTAGAGGTCGTGGACCTTGAGCATGCCCTCGATGTCGGCTTCGGGCGAGGTGAAGCGGTCCTCCAGGGTCTCGCGGAGATCGGCCATGCGGCTGGCGGCCAGGCCGAACACGCCGTGGAGGACGTCCGGCTTGGGGAACTTCTTGTTGCCTTTGAGGCCGAGGTCGGCGATGCACTGCTTGAGGAGCCGGGAGGCGTCGTCCTCGTCGAGGATCGCGAAGGAGCGGTCGTATCCAAGGCGCTCGGCGTGGCGGCGGAGCATGCGGTTCGCCACGGAATGGAAGGTGCCGCCCCAGAGGGATTCGATGCCGCCGCTCATGAGCTGCCCCGCCCGCTCGAGCATCTCCTTGGCGGCGCGGTTGGTGAAGGTCAGCAGGAGGATGTTCCAGGGGCGTATGCCGTGCTCCTGGACGAGCCAGGCGACGCGGTGGGTCAGGGTGCGGGTCTTGCCGGTGCCGGCGGCGGCGATGACGAGCGCCGGGCCGTCGGGGGCGGTGACGGCGGCGCGCTGCTGGTCGTTGAGTTCGGCGAGGAGGTCGGTGGGCATGGGAAAACTAGATTGCCTAGAAAGCCTAGAAATCTAGACGGGGCAGGGAGCTACTTGGCTGGGGCGGCGTCGGGGGATTGGGCGGCCTGCATCTGGGCGGCCTTGGTGTCGATGAAGCGCTGGATGTACGCGGCGCGGTATTCGTCATCGCAGCGGCGGCGGGTGGCGGGGTCCATTTCGGTAATCGGGATTTCTAGGTTGCCGGCGAGCTCGGTCTCGATGCGGGCGAAGCGGACGCCGTCGCGCCGGCCGTAGTACTTGAGGACGCCCTTGCGGACGAGGCCGTTCTTGGTGCGCAGTTCGACGGTTTCGCCGAGCTGGTACATGGGTTCGGTCTGGTCGAGGCGGGCGCGGAAGGTTTCCAGGGCCTGGGCCTTCTTGGCTTCAAACGCCTGGCGCTGGGCTTCGGCTTCGGCCGCGGCGGCTTCTTCGGCGGCGCGGGCGGCCGCGGCTTCGGCTTCGGCCTGGGCTTGGAGGGCGGCTTCCTTTTCCGCCTCCAGGCGGGCTTTTTCGGCCTCTTCGGCGGCTTTCTTGTCGGCTTCGGCTTTTTCCTTGGCGGCTTTTTCTTCGGCGAGTTTCTGCTCGCGGGCGGCACGGTCGGCGGCGATCTGTTCTTCGCTGGGGATGTTGGCGGGCGGGACGAATTCTTCTTCCTTGGGGAGGAGGAACCAGACGAGGGCGCCGACCAGGATGACGCCGGCGACGGCGCCGAGGGCGATCAGCCGCTTGGTCTCGGGAGGGAGACCGCCGGAGACGTTCTTGCCGGTCTTGAAGTTGTAGCCGCACTGGACGCAGAGGACGGCGTCGGCCGGGGCCTTGGCGCCGCACTTGGGGCAGGGTTTGCCGGCGCCGTGGAGGTCGGGGGCGTCGTGGATGACGTGGAGGTCGGGGCGGGTGGCGTCGGTTTCGGGGGTGTCAGGGGTGTCGCTCATGGGGGGGGCTCCGGGGTTGGCGGTGGGTGGAATTCAGATTACAGCGAGGAAAGAGTTGAGGGATTTGTGGAGGAAGGAGCGAAGGGCGGGGAGGAGGCGCAACCGCACGGGCCAATTCGCTTTCCTGTGGAATCCCAGGGGCGCGGCGGGCAGGGGACTGCCCGCCCTACCCAACGGTCGCACGAACCGCTCTTCCCCGGTGCAAAGCCCGGGTAGGGCGGCGAGTCCCCTCGCCGCCGCGCGGATGGTGTGCGTTTTCGCAAGACGCATGGTTAGCCGATCGCTTCGTCGAGTTTGGCGACGAGGGCGTCGAGGGTGATGCGTTCCTGGGTCATGGAGTCGCGTTCGCGCAGGGTGACGGTGCCGTCTTCGAGGGTCTGGAAGTCGACGGTGACGCACCAGGGGGTCCCGGCTTCGTCCATGCGGCGGTAGCGGCGGCCGATGGCCCCGGTTTCGTCCCAGAAGCAGTTCCACCGGCGCTGCAGGCGGGCGAAGATTTCGCGAGCCTTGGCGTAGAGTTCGGGCTTGTTCTTGACGAGCGGGAAGACGCCGGCCTTGATGGGGGCGATGGCGGGGGAGAAGCGCAGGACGGTGCGGGTGTCGGTCTTGCCCTTGGCGTCGGTCAGGGTCTCTTCGTCGTAGGCGTTGCAGAGGAGCGCCAGGGCGAGGCGGTCGGTGCCGGCGGAGGGTTCGATGACGTGCGGGACGTACTTGCCTTCGAGGAGTTTGTCGAGGAAGGCGTTGGCGTCTTCGGCGGATTTGCCGCGGGCGGTCCAGGCGGCGACGGTCTTGGCGCGGAAGGCGGCCAGCTCGTCGGGGGTCTTGGCCTTGGCGGCGTTCTTGAGGGCTTCGTCGAAGACTTCCATCGACTTGCCGGAGTGCTTCTGGTGCTGCGTGAGGTCGAAGTCGCTGCGGGCGGCGATGCCTTCGAGTTCCTGGACGCCGAAGGGGAAGGCGTATTCGATGTCGACGCACGCGCGGGCGTAGTGGGCGAGTTCGTCGCCGGTCTGCCAGTAGAGGTGCAGGTCGGCTTCGGGCAGGCCGATGGCGCGGTAGAAGGCGAGGCGCTGCTCGACCCAGTAGCGGTGCCAGACTTCCCACCCCCAGTCGGGCTGTGGGGCGCCGGCCAGGTCGGGGTTGTCGGCCAGGGTGGCGACATGGCCGCAGAGGAGCTCGACGGCTTCGTCGGGCGGGATGAAGAACTCGAGCTCCATCTGCTCGAATTCGCGGGAGCGGAAGGTGTAGTTGCGCGGGTTGATCTCGTTGCGGAAGGATTTGCCGGTCTGGGCGACGCCGAAGGGGACTTTCTGGCGCGCGGTCGCGTAGATGTTGTTGAACTGCGCGAAGATGGCCTGCGCGGTCTCGGGGCGCAGCCACGCGACGGCGGAGTCGTCTTCGACGGGGCCGACGTAGGTCTTGAACATGAGGTTGAAGCTGCGCGGGGCGGTCAGGTTCTTCGAGCCGCACGCGGGGCAGACGGTGCCTTCGGGGAGGGCGAAGGAGGAGCCTTCCTTGATCAGCTGCTTGCCCTGCTCCTCGCAGAGCTGGTCGGCGCGGAAGCGTTTGCGGCAGTCCTTGCAGTCGACCATCGGGTCGGCGAAGCCGTCGGCATGGCCGGACGCCTTCCAGATGGCGGGATGCATGATGATGGTCGCGTCGAGGCCGACGACGTCCTCGCGGGAGCGGACCATGGCCTTCCACCAGGCGTCCTTGATGTTGCGCTTGAGCTCGGAGCCGAGGGGGCCGTAGTCCCAGAAGCCGTTGATGCCGCCGTAGAGTTCGGAGGACTGGAAGATGAAACCGCGACGCTTGCAGAGGGATGCAAGGATTTCCATGTTGATGTTCTTGTTCATAGTGCGGGGGAGGATGCGCCAAATCGGGCGGCGCGTCAAGCCGGGGGTGC
>JAFYAC010000016.1 GCA_017540905.1 Kiritimatiellia bacterium
AGGCCATGCTCAAACTCGTCCCCTTGGGCCGCCCCGGCGAACCCGAAGACGTCGCCAACGCCGTCGCCTTCCTGGCGGGCCCCGACGCCGCCTACGTCAACGGCCAGGTCCTGACCGTCTGCGGCGGCATGGTCATGTAGCAACAATGTAAAAAAACAAAAAACAAACAGGAGAAACCACAATGGCTCTTGAAGACAAAGTCAAAGACATCATCGTCGAACAGCTGGGCGTGAACAAGGACCAGGTCGTTCCCGAAGCCTCGTTCATCGAGGACCTGGGCGCCGACTCCCTGGACACCGTCGAACTGGTCATGGCGTTCGAAGAAGAATTCGGTGCCGAGATTCCGGACGAAGACGCCGAGAAGCTGACCAGCGTCGGCAAAGTCATCGACTACCTCAAGGAAAAAGGCTACGGCAAGGAATAACCTTCCACCCGATTCCCCGAGCCGCCGGAGGCCTCCCGCCTCCCGGCGGCTTTTTTCGTGCCCTCCGCCCGCCCCCTCCGTTTTCCCCCCCTCCCCGTTTTCGACTGCACTCGATTGCATTCGACTGCCCTCGATTGCAATCGCCCCCCACCCCCGCCCTCCTCCCCCACTCTTGAGATTACAGAAAACTCCATGTTTTTCTCCCATTTTCCACCATCTCTCCCCCCCATGAACACCCTCCCGCCCCACGCCCCCCATCCGCCCTCCATCGTCCTTTTCCGCCGCCCTGCTTCCGCCGCCCTCCATCCATCTTACTTCGTACTTCCCTCCCGCCCCCCCCCGCGCTATCATTCCTCCAATTGTGGCGCCTCCCTCCATTTTCCCCGGCGCCACCCAAGAAAGGCAGCGACACCATGGCATACCCGTTTGCAGACATCGAAAAGAAGTGGCAATCCTACTGGGACGAACACAAGACGTTCCGCACCGATCCCGCCGCCGACCCCGCCAAGCCCAAGTTCTACGTCCTGGACATGTTCCCCTACCCCAGCGGCGCCGGCCTCCACGTCGGCCATCCCGAGGGCTACACCGCGACCGACATCCAGGCCCGCTACAAGCGCATGCGCGGCTTCCGCGTCCTGCATCCCATGGGCTGGGACGCCTTCGGGCTGCCGGCGGAGCAGTTCGCGATCCAGACGGGCACCCATCCGCGCGTCACCACCGACAAGAACATCGGCCGCTTCCGCGCCCAGCTCAAGATGCTCGGCTTCTCCTACGACTGGGACCGCGAAGTCGCGACCACCGACGAACCCTACGTCCGCTGGACCCAGTGGATCTTCCTCCAGCTCTTCAAGCGCGGCCTCGCCTACGAAAGCGAGATGCCCGTCAACTGGTGCCCCGAGCTGGGCACCGTGCTGGCGAACGAAGAAGTCATCGACGGCAAGAGCGAGCGCGGCGGCTATCCCGTCGTCCGCAAGCCCATGCGCCAGTGGGTGCTGAAGATCACCGAGTACGCCGAGCGCCTCCTGCGCGACCTCGACACCCTCGACTGGCCCGACAGCATCAAGGAAATGCAGCGCAACTGGATTGGCCGCAGCGAAGGCGCCGAAGTCGACTTCGACTCCCCGGCCGGCAAGATCCGCGTCTTCACGACCCGTCCCGACACCCTCTTCGGCGCCACCTACATGGTCCTCGCGCCCGAACACCCCCTCGTCGACAAACTCGTCACCCCCGGCCAGCGCGCCGCCGTCGAAGCCTACCGCGCCGCCGCCGCCCGCAAGAGCGACCTCGAGCGCACCGAACTCGCCAAGGAAAAGACCGGCGTCTTCACCGGCGCCACCGCCACCAACCCCGTCAACGGCAAGCAGATTCCCGTCTGGGTGGCCGACTACGTCCTCTGGGGCTACGGCACCGGCGCCATCATGGCCGTCCCCGCGCACGACACCCGCGACTGGGACTTCGCCAAGAAATACGGCATCCCCATCATCGAAGTCGTCTCCGGCGGCGACCCGCAGAAGGAAGCCTGGACCGGCGACGGCCCCCTCGTCAACTCCTCCAACGGCGAAATCTCCCTCGACGGCCTCGGCGTCGACGCCGCCAAGGCCCGCATCACCGACTGGCTCGCCGCCTGCGGTCAGGGCACCAAGAAAGTGAACTACAAACTCCGCGACTGGCTCTTCAGCCGCCAGCGCTACTGGGGCGAACCCTTCCCGCTCGTCCACTGCCCCCATTGCGGCGTCGTGCCCGTCCCCGAGGACCAGCTCCCCGTCCGCCTGCCCGCCATGGAAGACTACCGCCCCACCCACGACGGGCGTCCCCCGCTCGCCCGCGCCGAAGAATGGGTCAAGACCACCTGCCCCGTCTGCGGGGCCCCCGCCCAGCGCGAAACCAACACCATGCCCCAGTGGGCCGGCTCCTGCTGGTACTACCTCCGCTACATCGACCCCTCCAACGACACCGTCTTCGTCGACCCCGCCCTCGAAAAAGCCTGGATGCCCGTCGATTTGTATGTCGGCGGCGCCGAACACGCCGTCCTCCACCTCCTCTACGCCCGCTTCTGGCACAAAGTCCTCTTCGACATCGGCGCCGTCAGCACCCCCGAGCCCTTCCAGCGCCTCGTCAACCAGGGCATGATCCTCGGCGAAATGGAATACACCCTCTTCCGCGCCCCCGAAGGAAAACCCCTCTCCTACGGGACCCCCGCCTGGGAAACCTGCGCCGACCGCACCGCCGAAAAACTCCCCGAGACCGACGTCGTCAAACAAGGCGACCGCTTCGTCTGGAAGGCCGATCCCGCCATCGCCGTCCGCGCCAAAGCCGACAAAATGTCCAAGAGCCGCGGCAACGTCATCAACCCCGACGACGTCGTCAAAGCCTACGGCGCCGACTCCCTCCGCCTCTACGAAATGTTCATGGGCCCCCTCACCCAGGTCAAACCCTGGAGCACCAAAGGCGTCGAAGGCGTCCACCGCTTCCTGAACCGCGTCTACCGCCTCGTCCTCGACGGCGAAACCGGCGAACCCAATCCCCGCCTCTCCGCCACGGCCTCTCCCACGCCCGCCCAATCCCGCGCCCTGCACGCCTGCATCAAGAAAGTCACCACCGGCATCGAAAAGATGGAATACAACACCGCCATCTCCGCCATGATGATCCTCGTCAACGAAGCCCAGTCCTGGGAGACCCTTCCGGCCAGCGTCCTTTCCGACTTCATCCTCCTCCTCTCCCCCTTCGCCCCCCACATCGCCGAAGAACTCTGGCAGAAGCTCGGCCACAATGAAACCCTCGCCTACGCCCCCTGGCCCACGTGGGACGAAACCCACCTCACCGAAGCCGAAATCGAGCTGCCCGTCCAAGTCAACGGCAAAGTCCGCGGCCGCATCCGCGTCCCGGCCGACGCCGACCAAGACGCCGTGGCGTCTGCGGCCGAAGCCTGCGACGCCGTCAAACCCTACCTTGACGGCAAAACCATCCGCAAACGCGTCGTCATCCCCCGCCGCATGGTCAACCTCGTCGTCGGCTGACCCACACCGTACAAGCCCCTCCATGGCGAGAAAACGCAGAGACCCCGGCACCGGCCAGCTCGACCTCTTTTCCATGCCGGACGAGCCGGCCGTCCCTCCCCCTGCCCCACCGCCCCCATCCACCCCCGAGCCAGCCATGTTCCCCGACCAACCCACCGAGCCCACCCTTCCCCCTCCCGCGGTCCCTGAATCCAACAAGGCCCCCGAAACGCCCAAGGCCCCCGAAGCGCCCCAGGAGGGCCCGCGCCTCACCTTGGTTCCACCCGACGACTGCCCCCCGCCCCCCGACACCCCGCCCGAGGTCGCGGCCGACGTGCGCGCCATGTTCCTCGAAGAAGAAGAACGCCAGCGCGCGGAAGAAACCATCACCATCCGCGAAGGCCGCCCCCCGCTCGTCACCGGCATCTACCGCAAACCCCGCCCCGCCGCCCAACAGCCGCTGGTGATGCC
>JAFYAC010000136.1 GCA_017540905.1 Kiritimatiellia bacterium
CGAAAACGGGCTTCGCGGCGTTCCTCGAACTGTACGTGTGGTACACCAACGGCGAACTGGACGGCCTCTACCGAAGGCCGGCCTGACTCTTCCTTCCTCCCGACATGGGCTGGCGGGAGTGTACAAACCAGAGATGCGCCCCCGCCCGGTTCCCCGAAATCCGCTGTTGACGCCCCCGCCGGTCCGTGCGATAGTTGAATGCTTGATTCGGAAACCCGATCCAGGAGAACCCATGAACGCCACCTATCTCGAAAAAGCCCGCGAGCGGATGCCCAACATCCCGCTCCTCGTCAACGTCGTCTCCAAGCGCGCCCGCCAGCTCAACGCCGGACACCGCCCGCTCGTCAAGCCCGACAAGCCCGACATGGACCACATGGACCTCGCGCTCAAGGAAATCGCCGAAGGCAAGCTCTCCGCCGAACTCGGCCCGCTGCCGGCCGACAACGACCAGTCCTCCTTCGACTCCTCCATCCTCGCGCTCTGATCCGCGCACGGCCCGCCACCCCGGCGCCGCGCCCCAACCGGCCGCGCCGGGGCTTGCCATGCCCGCCTCCCGCACATCCAACGCCCCCGGCCCCCTCGCGACCAACCGCAAGGCGCGCCACGAGTACGCCATCCTCGAGACCTGGGAAGCCGGCATCGAGCTGACCGGCGGCGAAGTCAAGAGCTGCCGCGCCGGGCAGGCCAGCCTCAACGAGGCCTACGCCGACTTCAAGAACGGCGAGCTCTACGTCCTGTCCATGCGCATCCAGCCCTACGCCGCCGCGCGTTCCGGCTTCGCCGCGCACGACCCCGACCGCCCCAAGAAGGTCCTGATGCACCGCAAGGAGCTCGACCGCATCGCCGGCCTCGTCCAGCTCAAGGGCCACACCCTCCTCCCCCTCAAGCTCTACCTCGCCCGCGGCCGCATCAAGCTCGAACTCGGCCTCGGCAAGGGCAAGCAGCTCTACGACAAGCGCGAAACCCTCAAGCGCAAGACCGCCGCACGCGAAGCCGCCCGCGGCGACGCCTGACCCCGCTTTTTTCCCCCGAATCCTGGCCCTCAAATCTGAGATCTGAAATTTGAATTCTGAAATCTGAGATCTGAAATTTGAAATCTGAAATCAGAAATCTGAGATTTGAGATTTGAGATCTGAAATTTGAAATCCAAGTTTTAAACTCCCCCTTCCCCTTCCTCCCCTCCCTCCCCCCCATGCAGGAACTGATCGTCAAGACCGAGAAAATCGTCCACGGCGGCCAAGCCCTCGCCCGCGCCGACCGCTTCGTCGTCTTCGTCGACGACGCGCTCCCCGGCGAGACCGTCCGCGCCCGCCTCTACAAGAAGAAGAAGAGCTTCGCCTTCGCCCGCGCCGTCGAAGTCCTCGAGCCCGCGCCCGAGCGCATCCCCTCCGACTGCCCCCTCGCCGGCGACTGCGGCGGCTGCACCTTCCGCCACTGCCGCTACGCCTCCCAGCTCGCCTACAAGAAGCAAATCCTCGCCGACGCCCTCCACGGCCTCCCCGCGGCCCAGGCGCTCGTCGCCGACGTCACCCCCTCGCCGCTCACCGAGGACTACCGCAACAAGATGGACTTCACCTTCGGACGCACCCTCGAAGGCGAACTCCGGCTCGGCCTCCACCGCCGCGGCTCCTTCATCCACATCCTTCCCGCGCAGGACTGCCACCTCCAGTCCGCCGCTTCCCGCGAAATCGTACGCCGCACCCTCGCCCTCGCCGAGGACATGGGCCTGCCCGCCTTCCACGAAATCAAGAAGACCGACGGCCTCCGCCAGCTGACCGTCCGCGAAGGCCGCAACACCTCGCAGCGCATGGTCGAACTCGTCGCCACCCGCCCCTACCCCGGCCTCCCCGAGCGCTTCCTCGCCGCCGTCGGCGACCTTGCCGACACCGTCATCGTCTCGCGCGACACCCAGCCCCGCGGCGTCCCCCACCCCACCGACCGGCAATGCCTCAAGGGCCCCGGCCACATCGAAGAGACCCTCAACGGCCTGCGTTTCCGCATCGGCCCCGACACCTTCTTCCAGTCCAACACCGCCCAGGCCGAACGCCTCTTCGCGCGCCTCCTCGACTGGGCACGGAAGACCGGACCCCACGCCACCGCCATCGACCTCTTCTCCGGCACCGCCCCCATCGCCATGCACCTCGCCCGCGCCGCCGCCCGCGTCTACGGCGCCGAAAGCTGGGAACCCTCCGTCGCCGCCGCCCGCGAAAACATCCGCCTCAACGGCCTGGACAACGTCGAGATGGTCGTCGCCGACGTCAACGCCGCGCCGCCCCCAACCCTTCCCGACCGCGCCGACCTGCTCGTCGTCGATCCCCCGCGCCCCGGCCTCTCCCCGAAGGCCATCGACTGGATTCTCCGCCGCTCCCCAAAGACCCTCATCTACGTCTCCTGCAACCCCTCCACCCTTTCCCGCGACCTCCAGCTCATCCTCTCCTCCGCCCCCTACGCCCCCGTCGCCGTCGAACCCTTCGACATGTTCCCCCACACCTTCCACCTCGAAACCCTCGCCGTCCTCTCCCGCGCCCCCTGACGCGCCCCCGCCCTATTCCCCCGCCAGCGCGGCGACCGTCTCCAGCATCGCCCTCCCCCGGTGGTCCGCGGACCCCGTCGCCACGATCCGCCGGTACGCCGCGCGGCCGATGGCGCGCGCCTCGTCCGGGTTCTCCAGAAGCCCGTTGACCGCTTCCGCCAATTCATCGATGCCGCCCGCGGGGACCAACACCCCGTCCACGCCGCTCGCGATGAGGTCCACCGTACCCGCCAGTTCCGTCGCGACCACCGGCTTGCCGAGCGCCATCGCTTCCAGCACGACGACCTGCCCCGTGGATCGCTCCGCCGGCAGCAGCGGAATGACCACGACCGCAGCACGCCGCATCAGCCGGTGGGCTTCTTCCAGCGGAATCTCGCGCAGCAACTCGACGTTGGACGGCAGCGGCTCCGGCAGCTTGTCGTCCCTCCCCACCACCAGCACCAGCGGCGCGCGGAACCGCCGCGCCGCGGCGAGGAGCGTCGCGTTGTCGCGCAAAGTCCGCCCGACCGACACGACGATGCCCTCGTTGCCCTCGACGCATTCGGGTTTCTCGATCGTCGAATACATCGGCACGAACAGCACCTTCTCCCTCTCCAGCCCGAACCGCGTTGACGTGGACTCGATTTCCCCCTTGCTGTTGACGAGGATTCCCAGCGCCCGCCGCGCGACGATCCGGTACAGGGCGTGCTTGAACCGCCACCGCCACGACTCCGGTCGCGGGATGTCGAGGAAGTACTCCATCATCACCTGCCGCGAAGCGACGCCCGTCGCCGCGCAAAGCAGCCCGTACGCCAGCGACGCCCGCGCCCCCATCGTCACAACCGCGTCCGCCCCCCTTCTCCGCCTCCACAACCTCCACGCCTGCCGCAGCGCGCCCATTTCGTCCGGCGATTCGCCGTCCGCGCAGATGCTCTCCGCCGCCGCGCTCCACACCCGGCTCTGCACGAACGCGAGATTGGTCAGGATCTTCACGCCGCGGCCCC
>JAFYAC010000137.1 GCA_017540905.1 Kiritimatiellia bacterium
CCCGCCGCCGCCGCCCCGGCCCCAGCTCCGGCACCGGCTCCGGCACCCGCGCCCGCTCCGGCCCCGGCGGCGCCTTCCCCGGCCCCCGCCGCCCCGGCCGCCGGCGGCCGCCCGCGCATCACCATCAAGCTCAACAACCGCCCCGCCGCGGCCCCCGCGGCCGATGCCGCCCCGGCCCAGCCCGCCGCGGCCCCGGCCCCCGAAGGCAAAAAGAAAATCGTCATCAAGCTCTGACGCCGCCGAAGGAGATCCGACGATGAACGTGAAGATTTTGCGTGCCGCCGCCGCCACCCTGTTCCTGGCCCTTGCCGCCGGCTGTGCCGTGCTCGACCCGGCCGCCCCCGACCCCGGCAGCGACGACGGCATCCAGGCCGCCGCCATGGACGGCCTTTCCCGCGACCCCATGACCGCCGCCGCGAACCTCCTGGTCAGCGTCGACAATGGCCTTGCCACCCTCACCGGCACCGTGCCCAACACGGCCGTCCGCCAGCGCGCCATCCAGATTCTCGAACGCACCGACGGCATCTTCGAAGTCCGCGACCACACCCGCGTCTTTTGACGGGCTTCCGCCCACCCGCCCGGGCCCTCGCCGCCGGACTGTTGCTCCTGGCCGCCGCCGGGTGCGCCACGTGGCGCGGGCCGCATGGCGGCGGCTCCGGCGTCCGCGCGCTGTCTCCGCGGCCGGAGATACCGCCCGCCGTGCACGCGACCGCCGCCGAAGGCATCATGGATGCCTTTTTCGCGGCCAACCGCATCGCGCTGGAGCCGCAGGAGTTGGCGGACATCTTCCCCGGCGGCGTCGTGCGGGAACACGCCGAAAACCCTGCCGCCCTCACGCGCGCCGCGCGGCGGCGCGAACGCATCGTCGCCGCCATCCCGGCGGACCCCGAAAACCTCTGGGACGCCCTCGGCCGCAACCGCCCCCTGCTCCTCTACCTCCCCGCCGGGCGGCCGGACGAGGGGCCCCTCCTCGCCATCCCGGTCCTCTGGGACCGCCGCGCCGGGGTCCTCCGCCTGCTGGCCGGCGACGGCATCCTGCACGACGTGCCCGAAGACCGCTTCTTCGCGCTCCGCGAACCGCTCCGCCACAACGCGCTGTGCCTCGTCCGCCCCTCCGACGTGCACACCCTTCCCCTGTCCGCCCGCGACCGCCGGCTGCTTCTGGCGGATTACCGCTTCGGGAAAGGCGACTACCGCCGCGCGGAAGCCCTCTACCGCGGCCTCCCGCCCCCCGGCGGGGACGACGCCACGGCCGCCGATGCCGACCTCCGCTCGCTCTCCGGCCGCGCGGCCTCGCTGGTCCGCCTCGGCAAACCGGCCAAGGCCATCCCCCTCTACGGACAGGCGCTGGCCGCCGATCCCGGCAACCCGATCCTGCTGAACAACCTCGCCTACGCCATGATGCTCGACGGCAACGACCTCCCCGAAGCCCTCCGCCTGGCCCGCCGCGCGCTCGAAGCCGCCCCCGCCAACCCGGTATTCCTCGAAACCGCCGGCTCCCTGGAACTCCGCCTGGGCGACGCCGAAGCCGCCGCCCGCACCCTGGAGCGCGCCTGGACCCGGTCGAGCGGCCGCCCGCCCGAAGTCCAGGTCGCCATCCAGGACCAGCTTGCCCGCGCCTGGCTGGCCGCCGGCCGCCGCGACCTCGCCTGGCAGGTCGCCGAGCACCGCTTCCGCACCTTCCCCGACCACGCCATGCCGCGCGACCTGGCCAAGGCCTTCCCCTCCCTCCGCCGTCCCCGGGCCCCCCATCCCGCCCCCGCCCAGGGCGATTGAGACCGCCCTATTCCCCCATGCCGGCGATGAAGCGGTCGGCTTCCTCGATGGCCTGGTTCAGGTCGGCGACGAGGCGGGCCACGTCGGTTTCGACCTTGGCGGTTTCGCCCTTCAGCGAGGCGATGGCGCGGGCGTTGAGGTTGTGCTTCAGGTAGAGGACCTGGTCGCGGAAGACCGAGAGGACGGGTTCGATGCGCTCCTGGGCGGTGCGCATGGCTTCGAGCATCCGGTCGCAGTCCTGCTGCGTGGCGCGGAGCTTCTTCTCGCTGTCGGCGCGGTAGGAGGCGTTCTGGTACTGGCCGATTTCCTTCTTCCACTCCTTGAAGAGGTCCTTCGCGACCTTCTCCACCGCGTCGATGCGGTCCTTGACGTCGTCGGCGCGGCCCTCGCAGCGTTCCAGCTCCTTGGAGAGGCGGTTGTATTCCTTCTGGAGGTCGCCGCCGTCGTAGTTCACCACGGCGCCGAACTGCTGCAGCGCGTCCTGGAAGACCTCCTGCGTCTGCTTCTGGGCGTCGCGGGCCTTGGCGACCTTGGAGGCGAGCAGGTCGCGCTTCTCCTGGCCGAACGCGGCCATGGTCTTGTAGTAGATGGGATCCGTGAGGCAGCAGCCGGAAAGCAGCGAAACCAGCAGGACGGCGGAAACGGCGATGGCGGACAAACGTGTTTTCATGCCCCCACTATACCCCCGCCCCACCTCTTGGCAACGCCCAAAAAGCGGCGGAAGCGCGCGGGGGCGCATTCGGGGGTTGCATCCGCGGCGGGGGCGGGTATGATGCGCGGGTCTTTTCCCAGTTTTCCGAAGGAGCGAAATGCGCAGACCGTACATCCTTGTTGCCGCGCTGCTGGCGGCCGCCGCGGGGGTCCTTTCCGCCGGCGCGCCCGCGGTGCGTGCGGAGACCATCCGGGTCACGAAGTCCGCCGGCGAGAAGATTTCCGTCGACGCCACGGGCCTGCAGGCGGGCGGCCCCGCCGCCGGCCTCATGCGCCAGACGCTGATCGACGACATCGCGCGCAGCGGCTGGATGGGCCTCGGCGCGCCCGGCCGCTCGCCGATCACGCTGCGCGGGCAGGCGGTGGATTCGGGCGGCACGGTCAGTTTCACCTGCACCGCGGAGGATGCCGGCGGGAACGCGTTCATCCACGGCACCTACACGGTGCCGGCGAACCAGGCCGTCATGCTGGCCCACAAGGTGGCGGACGAGCTGGTGCGGAAGGTGACCGGCAAGCCGACGTTCTTCCAGGCGAAGCTCGCGATGGTCGGCAGCCAGTCGGGCGCGCGGGAGCTGTACGTGGCGGACTCGTCGGCGCGCGAAATCCGGCAGATCACCCGCGACCGCGCGGGCGCCGTGAAGCCGCGCTGGTCGCCGGACAACCGCCTGCTGGCCTACACGTCGTTCATCAAGCGCTACCCCGACGTCTACACCATCGACCTGGCGAGCGGCAACCGCCAGCGCGTCGCGTCCTATCCCGGCGTCAACTCCGGCGGGGCCATCTCCCCCGACGGCCGCCGCATGGCGCTGATCCTCTCCAAGGACGGCAACCCCGACCTCTACGTGATGGACCTGTCCACGCGCGGACTCGTCCGGCTGACCCGCACGCCGACCGCGGTCGAAGGGTCCCCCTCCTGGTCGCCCGACGGCTCGCAGATCGTCTACGTCTCCGACGCCTCCGGCTCGCCCCAGCTGTGGATCGTCTCCGCCCGCGGCGGCGCGCCGTCGCGGCTGACGATGATTGGCCAGCAGAACGCGGCCCCGGACTGGGGGGCGAACGGCCTGATCGCCTACCAGTCGCTGGTGGGCGGCAAGTTCCAGGTGGCCGTCATCGACCCCCGCACGCGCGAGCCCCGCGTGCTGACCGACTACCAGGCGGCGTACGAGGACCCGTCCTGGGCGCCCGACGGGCGGCACATCGCCTGCTCGCGCGCCGTCGGATACCAGTATTCCATTTGCCTGCTTGACACCATGGGCGATCCGCCCGTAGTCTTGACCAAAACCGGGGACTGGCGCACCCCCGCCTGGCAGCACTGACCGCCGGCGGCGCACACCCCCCCCGAACCCGTTTCAAAAAACACAGGAGAACCAGAAAACATGAAAAACCGTTGGATCCTTCTCGGCCTCGTGGCCCTGGCCGCCGCCGCCCTCGCCACCGGCTGCACGACCAAGAAACCCAAAATCAACCCCAACGCCTCCGGCTTCGAAGGCGACAACGTCGGCTACGACACCGACCGGCCCATCATCGGCTACGACGAGTTCGGCAACCCCATCTACGGCGATGCCGCAGACGGCATGATGCGCCTCGACGGGGGCGAAGTCAGCGCCGGCCAGTTCGAGCCCGTCTACTTCGAATACGATTCCCCGCGCCTCAATCCCGCCGAGCAGGCGAAGATCGACGCCGTGGTCGCGTGCCTCCAGCAGAACCCCTCCTACGGCGTCATCGTCGAAGGCCACTGCGACGAGCGCGGCTCCAACGAGTACAACCTCGCGCTCGGCGAGCGCCGCGCCCTCGCGGTCCGCGCCGCCATCGTCTCCGCGGGCATCGACGGCGCACGCGTCCAGACCAGCTCCCGCGGCGAGGAATCGCCTTCCGCCATGGGCCACGACGAATCCTCCTGGGGCCTCAACCGCCGCGCCGAGTTCGTCTTCACCCAGATGTAACCCCCGCGCAGGCTTCCCCCGCACACGGCCCGCCGCGCCCGCGGCGGGCTTTTTGCGCCTGGGGGACGCTGGCGCGAGATTATGGAAAACATTGGAATAATATTTGGTTCTTCGGGAATTATAGTGGATGGGGAGGATGGCCGAGAGAGCGTGGAGAGATATTTGGAGAATGGAGAGCGCGCGAGCATTTGCCCCCCTCCGAGAGGGGGGTGCCGCCCGCAGGAAGATGGTTTATGGATCGCGAGTGCGGAGCGGAAGGAAAGGGCGGCGGGGGGAGTACTGCGGATGGCCGTCGATCCATGCTCCCGCTTGGTCTATCCGCAAAAGGCTTGATTTGTTTGTTGCCGGTGGAAAGGCGCGTGCCGCGACGGCTGACCGCAGTACTCCCCCCGTCGCGGCCCCTGCCGCTTGTCTTTTGCCGTACATCCGCCTTCCATTCATGGCCGCGCCACCCCCCTCTCGGAGGGGGGCGGGTTCTGTCGCCCTTCTTGCTCCTTGCATTCGCGGAATTCGGGAGACGGTTCCACTAGAGCAAATTAAGAAAAAGTGTAGTCGCAAGCCGGGGAGGGCCCGGCTTCGTCCGGGCCTGGTTTTTCGTCCTTGCACACGGCCGCGACAAAGCGCGGCCCTCCCGAAACGGCTAC
>JAFYAC010000138.1 GCA_017540905.1 Kiritimatiellia bacterium
CCTCCCCGCCACGAACCGCCCGCTCCTCTACCTCTCCCGCAACCTGACCGACTCCGGCGCCTTCCTTCAACTCTACACCGACCGCATCCGCGTCGGCCTCCCCCTCCGCGGCTACACCGCCGACGATGCCTGCCTCCTCCTCGTCCCCCCGCCCGACGACCCCGCCTACTACGCCGACCCCGACGCCGTCTGGACCGGCCCCGTCCCCTGGCGCCTCGTCCCCCTTGAAGCCGCAACCGCCTCCAACACCCCGCCCACCGCGGCCAGCGACCCCGTCTTCCCCACCGACGCCCCCTACCCCGGACGCACCACCCACGCCGCCATCGCCCGCCTCCCCGCCGACGCCCCCTACCCCGAAGCCATCTTCCTCCTCCCCTCGCCCCCCTACGTCTGGGAGCCCCGCCTGACCGCCCTAACCTCCCCGACCTTCGACGACCTCGAACACCTCTGGTGGTCCCACTGCGAACTCCCCCGCTTCTCCCGCGAAGCCGACGCCGCCCTCCGCGAAGCCGAATCCAACCCCCTCCTGAACGGCCACTTCTTCTGACCCCGCACATCCGAAGGTTGCACTGGACCGTCCGCTTGGGGTAGGATGCCGCCCTCGAACAGGGGAAAAGACATGGAAATCGACAACGACATTCTCTACGGCAGGTGCCCGTGCGGCAGCGGAAAATCGCTCAAGTTCTGTTGCTGGAAGAAAATCCGCGACCAACTCCCGCCCCACGCCGGACTCTCGGATGTCGTCGCGGCCGTGCGCCGTTCCGCCGGCGGGGCAGAAGCGCCGTCCATCGGCGACGAGCGGGTGACGCGCGACGTGGGCGCCCTTCTCGACATCAAGGAAGCCCAGGATCTGCTCACCGACGGCAAGTACGAAAAGGCCGCGAAACTCTTCCACAAAATCCGCAAGGCCTACCCGGAGTTCCTCGTCGCCTGGAACAACGAAATCCTCGCGACGTGGATGTCGGGCAAGGGCCCCGCGGCGGTGCGCCTGGCCGGGCAGGCCCTGAAGCAGTCGGGCGAGGCGAACGCCTTCGGCTGGGGCCTTCTCGCCCAGTTGCGCTACCTCACCGGGGACACGCCCGGCGCCGCCGGGGCGCTCGACCGGGCCGCGGCGATCATCCCCCCCACCGAGGAAGCCGCCGCCAAGGTCTGCCACGCCATGGCCCTGCTCCGGCAGCACCAACGCCTCGTCGAGTACGCGCGCACGTCGATGTTCGGCGCCAACCCCGTCGTGGCCACGCTCTCCGGCATCGCCGCCGCCAACCTCGGGGACCGCCCGGGCGCGCTGCGCCGTCTCCGCGGGGCCGCAAGCACAGGCGCCACCTACGCCGACTACGCCCGCAGCCTCCTCGGGCGGCTTGAAGCGGGCGAGACCGCCGAGAGCCTCCCGCTGGGCGAGTGGCCCTACTTCCAGCGCAAAACCTACGAGGCGGGCGTGGCGCTGGTCGACGCCCTCACCCGGCGCAGGGAACAGGACGCGAACATGGTCTGCGACTACCTCGGAATCCTCCTCTACGAAGGCCGCATCGCGCCCGGCGCCGCCCTCGCCGTCGCGTCCGCCATGGAAGGCGACCGCGCCGCCGCCCTGCGCGCGCAGCTGGCCGCCCGCGGAGCCGTCGCCGAGACCGCGCCGCCGTTCGACGACAAGGAGGCCGTCTCCAAGTTCCTCGTGGGCAAGGCCATGGAAGACTACGGACTGAAGCTGGTGCAATCCAAAGTCGACGCCGCCCCGCCCGACGACTTCGCGCAACTGTCCAAGGCCGACTACGACGCCTACACCCGGGCGCTGGAAATGGTGCACTCCACCACGCTCGGATCGAAAGACTGGGCTGCCGCGCGGGAAACCTTCCGCGACATCGCCAACCGCAACCACGGCTTCCACCGCGCCCTCTTCACTTGGGCGGGCATGCTGCGCGCGGAAGGGCTGGACGACGAGGCGCGGAAAGTTTTCGAACGCATCCGCGCGGAACACCCCGAGTATGCCCACGCGGCGGCGGCCCTGCTGATGATGGCGTTGGACCGCAACGACATGGACGGGGCGCTGGAAATCGTGCGCAGTTACGAGATGCCGGAGACGATGCATCCCCAGGAACTATTGGCCTGGTTCACCGCCTTGCGGGAGTACTGGCGCGCCAAAGGCGACCGCAAGCAGGAAAAGGAGCTGTCCAAGTCCATCCGGGACATCGAAAAGCAATTCGACCTGGAGTCGGGCTCCACCTTCGTCCGCGTTCCCCGCCGCCGCTGAAGAAGCGCCCATCCCCGTGGCGCTCTCCACGGGTCGCGCTTCCGCGCGACCATGTGGTGGAAAACTTCCGGGAAGCTGCAGAAAAACTTGAACCGCACCAGAAGAATGCCTCTGGGAGGTGCGGCTTTCAGCCGCGCCATGGACTTGGACAAATGGCGGCAGGATGCCGCCCTCCCCCGGAAGTGGCGCAAGACCTTCTGAACAAGCGTCGCGCGACTTCCGGAGGTGCGGCTTCCAGCCGCGCCGCTGGCGGGGAGATTATGTGAGAACATGGACATTTTCGGCCGTTTCCCCATCTCCAAGCACCCCGCGGGCGGGACGCCCGCGCCCCCAGGATATACACGTTTTCCATCCGTTTCCCATCCACCGCCCGGTTGGGGCGGCGCACCTTGAAAAAGTTGCCCCGAGTTGTCCAAGTTGTCTCTTTGCCTCCGCGCTCCATCCGTCAGGGCGCGGCTGAAAGCCGCACCTCCCAAAAGCGGAACCGTGATTTTTTTTGATCCGCTCTAGAGCGGTTTAAGAAATGCTGTAGCCGTTTCGGGAGGGCCGCGCTTTGTCGCGGCCGTGTGCAAGGACGAAAAACCAGGCCCGGACGAAGCCGGGCCCTCCCCGGCTTGCGACTACACTTTTTCTTAATTTGCTCTAGCC
>JAFYAC010000017.1 GCA_017540905.1 Kiritimatiellia bacterium
CACGCGTCTCTCCCCGCACCGCCACCGACGCCGACGGCCCCCCCGTCTCCCCCCCCGCCCCGCCCTCCCGCATCCTGGTCGCCGGCAAATCCGCCATCATCCCCTCCGACGCGCTGTTCCTCTTTCCCAAAGCCCGCACCCGCCTCCTGCGCCTCGCCCGCGTCAACCAGGGCCTCGGCAACTTCTATGCCCTCCTCGCGCCCGACCTCGCCTCGTCCTCCGCCGCCGACGCCCTCCAGAACGGCGGCACCGAAGCCCTGGCCGCGCTCCGCCCCGACCTCGTGCTCGCCAAGACCGCCTCCACCGCCGCCGTCCTCGCCCCCCTGCGCCGACTGGGCATCCCCGGCTTCTCCCTATCCCTCGAAACCCCGGACGACTGGCTCCGCGAGCTCCCCGAACTCGGACGCCTCCTCGGCGAAGAAGACCGCGCCGCCGAACTCGTCTCCCTCTTCCGCGCCCGCCTAGACGCCGTGCGAACCGCCGTCGCGGACATCCCCCCCTCCGCCCGACCCCGCGTCCTCCTCCTGCAAGCCTCCGCCGCCGACGGCATCCTCACCTTCTCCGTATCCCCCGACAACTGGCTCCAGACCTGGCTCGTCGAAGCCGCCGGCGGCATCCCCGTCTGGAAGGGCACCGGCCTGACCGCCTCTGGCTGGAGCAAAGTCTCCTTCGAGCAGATTGCCGCCTGGGACCCCGACGCCATCTACTTCGTCTCCTACAAGGCGCCCCTCTCCCCGCTTCTCGACGCCATAAAAACCGACCGCCGCTGGCGCCTCCTTTCCGCCGCCCGCGCCGACCGCCTCCGCGCGATGCCGGCCGACCTGGTCGCCTGGGCCCAACCCGTATCCCGCTGGATCCTCTGCCTCCAGTGGCTCGCCGCCGACCTCCACCCCGCCGCATTCCCCGGCTTCGACCCCGAGACCGCCCTCGCCGACTTCTACCGCGACTTCTACGCCGTCCCCCCCGGCCCCGTCCTCGACGCCCTCCTCTCCGCCTACCGAGCCTCCCAGCCCTGACCGTTCCCCCCCCATCCCGCCCCCCGTCCCCCCATGTCGCGAGATTAAAGAAAACATTCGCATTTCCTGCGGTATTTCCAATCTCTCCCCCTCATAACCACCCTCCCCCTTCTTGGGAGGTGCGGCTTTCAGCCGCGCCCTGAAAGCTGGAGCGCGGAAGGAAAAGAGACAACCTGAACAACTCTTCCAAGGTGCCCCGCCCCAACCGGGCGGCGGATGGAAAACGGATGGAAAAGCGTGTGGATGCTGGGGGCGCGGGCGGCCCGCCCGCGGGTTGCCTGGAGAAGGAAAACCGGGCGAGAATGTCCATGCGCCCCCATCATCTTCCATCCAGCGGCGCGGCTGGAAGCCGCACCTCCGGAAGTCGCGCGATGCTTGTTCAGAAGGTCTTGCGCCACATGTCCAAGTCGATGGCGCGGCTGGAAGCCGCACCTCCAAAGGCGTTGGTCGCGCGGAATCGCTCCCGCAGGGCTCTCCATGGGGAGGGCCGCGCTTCGTCGCGGCCGCGCGAACAAGGTGTTTCAGGCATGTCCCCGAAGAGCCCTGTGGACACGGCCCGGACGAATCCGGGCCCTCCCAGGATGCGGCCTGTTGCCCTCTCCAGGGGGAGGGACGCGCTTCCGCGCGTCCGCTGTGGAATCGGTTGCGACGCAATGGGATGCGGCCACACGATTTTTGAACCGCTCTACTACATCGTAAAGTCCATTCGTTCGCATGTTTTTCGGCAGGGCGGCGAGTCCCTTCGCCGCCGTGCGCCTGCCAAGCGCATGGAAAGATTTGCATTTGCCTCCATACCGCGCCCCTTTCGCACGGCGGGCAGGGGACTGCCCGCCCTACCCACAGACCGGCAAATACGAATGTTTTGACTTTGTGCTGTACTAGCGCAGGCATCCGACAAATCGGAGCTTGTCCGTTCTCCCGTGGGGACACGATGACACCCCAACCTGAACGGTTATATCCATAGCCGCCAATCCACCCCTTCCGCTCCGCGCCCCGCCGCCGCCCTCCGTGCTTGCTTTTGCCCCCCTCCCGCGCTAGGGTACGGACCATCGCCGGGCGCAGTCCCGGCCGGTCGCCGCGCATTGGTCCCCATGCGGCGCGCCACGGCAAAACCCCGCCAGGGCCGGAAGGCAGCAACGGTATGCCGCCCGGCGCGGGCGCGAGGGTGCGCCGGTGCGCGGTGGCCGGCCTGGACCGCACCCGGCCGCTTTTCCCGACCCCATCCCATCCCCACCAGCAGGAGCGAGCATGTCATACGAAGTCCTGGCGCGAAAATGGCGCCCGCAGAAATTCGACCAGGTCGTGGGCCAGCAGCCGGTCATCCAGACGCTGTCCCGCGCCATCAAGACCGGCCGCGTCGCCCATGCCTACATCTTCGTCGGGCCCCGCGGCACCGGCAAGACCACCACCGCCCGCCTGCTCGCCAAGGCCCTCAACTGCATGAACCGCGGCGACGGCGCCGAACCCTGCGACCAGTGCGACTCCTGCCGCGAAATCACCGCCGGCAACAGCCTCGACGTCATCGAAATCGACGGCGCCAGCAACAACAACGTCGACCAGATCCGCGAGCTCCGCGAGAACGCCCGCTACGCCCCCGCCCGCGGCCCCTACAAAATCTACATCATCGACGAAGTCCACATGCTCTCCACGGGCGCCTTCAACGCCCTCCTCAAGACCCTCGAGGAGCCGCCCGCGCACGTCAAGTTCCTCCTCGCGACCACCGACGTCCACAAGGTCCCCGTCACCATCCTCTCCCGCTGCCAGCGCTTCGACCTCCGCCGCATCGGGCTCAAGGAAATCGCCGGGCGCCTCCGCGAAATCGCCGAAGCCGAACACTGGCAGGTCACCGACGAAGCCCTCCTCGCCATCGCCCGCAGCGCCGACGGCGGCCTGCGCGACGCCGAATCCGCGCTCGACCAGATCGTCGCCTTCAAGGGCGAGAAGGTCGCCGAGGAAGACGTCCTCGACGTCTTCGGCCTCGCCTCCTGGGGCGCCATCGCATCCCTCGCCGAGGCCATCCTCAAGGGCGACGCCCCGGCCGTGCTCCATGAAATCGGCCGGCAGGACGACGCCGGTCGCGACCTCCAGCGCCTGCTCCAGGAACTCCTCTCCCACTTCCGCAACCTGCTCGTCTGCGCCTACGCCCCCGAGATGGCGGCCACCTTCGACATGACGCCCGCCCAGCTCGACACCCTCAAGGCCCAGGCCGCGCTCGGCGACGGCGAAAAACTGCTGCGCGTCGTCGAAATCCTCGCCGCGGCCGCCAACCAGGCCCGCTTCGCCCTCTCCCGCCGCACGGTGCTGGAGGTGGCGCTGCTGAAGGCCACCCGCGCCGCGTCGGTCGTCAGCCTCGACGAACTCATCGCCCGCATCCAGGATCTTCCGGCGGAGGAGGACGCGCCGGCCCCCTCCGCCGTGCACGCAGCACCCATCCCGGCGCCCGCGGCCCCCGCCGCCGTGAAGCAACCCCTCCCTCCCTCCAAGCCCGCACCCGCGCCGGTGCCCCCCCCTGCCCCCAAGCCCGCCCCGCCCCCGCCGCCTCCGCTTCCGCCGGCCCCCAAACCGCCGCCGCCGAAGCCCAAACCCGCGCCCAAGCCGGAGCCCAAGCCGGCGCCAAAGCCCGCGCCCGAGCCGCCGAAGCCCGCCACCCCGCCCGCCCCTCCCAAACCCCGCCTGTCGCGATCCCAGGAAGACGAAATCCTGGCCCACCCCCTCGTCGGCAAGGCGATGGAACTCTTCCAGGCCGAACTGCTCGACGTGCGCTGATCCATGGACGAACTCCAACAGCTTGCCGACGCCATATCCCTGCTCCCCGGCATCGGCCGCCGCACTGCCGCCCGCCTGGCGATGCACCTCGCGCGCCATCCCGACGAAGCCGCCGCGCCGCTCGCGGCCGCCCTGGAGGCCGCCCGCCGCAACCTCGCCGTCTGCACGCTCTGCGGCAGCGTCACCCCGCGCGCGGCCAACCCCTGCCGGCTCTGCTCCGACCCGCGGCGCGACGACACCGTCCTGTGCGTCGTCGAAGACCCCGGCGACATCCCCCTCATGGAGCAGAGCGGCGAATTCCGCGGACGCTACTTCGCCCTCATGGGCAAGCTCTCCCCCATGCGCGGCGAAGGCCTCGGCAGCCTGCGCCTCCCCCGCCTCATCGAGCGCGCCGCGGCCGCCAAGGAAGTCATCCTGGCGCTGGACAGCGACGTCGAGAGCGACGCCACCGCCTCCTACATCCGCCACGCCCTTTCCAGCCGCCTGCCCTCCCTGCGCATCACCCGCCTGGCCCTCGGCATCCCGGCGGGCAGCGCCATCGCCTACTCCGACCCCGTCACCCTTTCGCGCGCCCTCCGCGGGCGCACCGAAATGTGACCGCCGCTTTTTCCCCGCCCGCCGTGGTTGGGAAACGTTCGGCAGCGATAGAGCGGTTACAAAAATAGTGTGGCCGCATTGGGAAGGGAGACCAAACTCCGATTTGTCCGATGCCTGCGCTAACGCTCCGGCAAAACTTTCCAATGGCCAGTTCCATGGCATTCCACAACGCGGGCAGCGACGGACATCCCGTGCCCGGGACCTCCGTCGCGGCCCGCACGATGGACATTTTTCCCATTCCGGCCCATAGATCACACGCGGAAGCTTGCAAGGAGTTTTCACAACGCTTCGCTTCCCGAAATCGGAAAAATTCTCAGCCGTGTGCACAGCGACGGATACTCGCTCCAGCTCCCGCAAGGCCGCGCTCCCGCGCGGCCCCTCACCCCATCGCGAACGTCTGGTCGCGCCGCGGCCCCAGCGACAGGATGCCGACCGGCACGCCCGTCAGCGTCTCGATGCGCCGCAGGTACGCCTGGGCTTCGGGCGGGAGCGCGTCGAAGGAGCGGATGCCGCCGAGCGGGGTCTTCCAGCCCGGCATCTCCTCGTACACCGGCTTGCAGCGGGCGGCGGCGCGGATGTTCGCCGGGAACGTGTCGATGCGCAGGCCGTCGAGTTCGTACGCCACGCACAGCTTGATGCGGTCGAAGCCATCGAGGACGTCCATCTTGGTCAGCGCCCACTCGTCCACGCCGCAACTCATCGCCGCGTGGCGCGCGACGACGGCGTCGAACCATCCGCAGCGCCGCGGGCGGCCCGTCGTGGCGCCGAATTCGCGTCCCGCGGCGCGCAGGGCTTCGCCGTCGGCATCGGAGAGTTCGGTCGGGAACGGGCCTTCGCCGACGCGCGTGGTGTAGGCCTTGAGGACGCCGACGACGCGGTCGATCCGGTTGGGCGGAAATCCGCTGCCGGTGCAGGCGCCGCCGCTGACGGCGTTGGAGCTGGTGACGTAGGGGTAGGTGCCCAGGTCGATGTCGAGCATCACGCCCTGCGCGCCCTCGAAGAGGATTTCCTCGCCGCGCGCCGCGGCCTCGTGCAGCAGGGGAAGGGTGTCGCACACGAGCGGCGCGAGGGTCGGGATGGCGGCTTCGACGCCCGCGATGACGGCGGCCGGGTCGAGGGGTTCGCCGCCAAGCGCGGCAAGGGTGCGGTTGTGGGCGTCGATGCGCTCGCGCAGGAGGTCGGGGAAGGCCGGGTCGAGGAGGTCGCCGGCGCGCAGGCCGGTGCGGGCCATCTTGTCGCCGTACGCGGGGCCGATGCCGCGCAGGGTGGTGCCGATCTTGCCGGAGGCGGACTTGAGGGCTTCGCCGCGGGCGTCGAGGGAGCGGTGGTAGGGCAGCACCAGGTGGGCGCGGTCGCTGACGAACAGGCGCCCGGCGGCCGGGAAGCCGCGCGCTTCGAGGCCGCGGATTTCCTCGACGAGCCCCGCGGGGTCGAGGACGACGCCGTTGCCGATGACGCACCGCTTGCCTTCGTGGAGGATGCCGGAGGGGACGAGGTGCAGGACGAACCGCTCGCTGCCGACTTCGACGGTGTGCCCGGCGTTGTTGCCGCCCTGGGCGCGCACGACCCAGTCGGCGCGCTCGGTCAGTACGTCGATGATCTTGCCTTTGCCTTCGTCGCCCCACTGGGCGCCGATCAGGATGGTGTTGGACATAAAAGTAAACTCCTTTGCCCGCACACTCTACCACCCCCGCGCCCCGTGGCGACAAAAAACGCCGCCCGGAAGTTTTTCCCCCCGCATGGCCGCGCCCAACGACCGCTTCAGTGTTCCTGCGTGCTCGAAAACCGCAACAGGCTTCCCACGCAGTCGACAATCTCGCCGAACCGCGGCTCCGTCCCACGTTCCTCCAGTTCCTTCTGGATGGCGCGGTACACGAAAATCGAATCGTCCGTCGCCCGGTGCGCCTGCAACCCGTCCGTGTCGATCCCGAACTTCTCGATCAGCGACGAAACCGTGTGCGACGGCATGTCCGGATGCCACCGCTTGAAAAGCGTCAGCGAATCCAGCACCGCGTTCTTCGGCACGGGGAACCCGTTGCGCAGCGCCTCCGCGGCGATGAACCGCACGTCGAACGGCGCATTGTGCGCAATCAGCACCGTCCCGTCGATGAACTCCAGGAACTCCGGGTACACCTCCGCGAAGGTCGGCTTGTCCCGGACCATCTCCGGCGTGATGTGGTGGACTTCCTGGACGAAATACGGGATGTAGCGCTGCGGGTTGATCAGCCACGTCCGCTCCCCGAGGACCTCCCCGTTGCGGATCTTGACCGCGCCGATTTCCACCAGCCGGTCCTTCACCGGGCTGAATCCCGTCGTTTCGGTGTCGAACACGACGAAGGTGATGTTCGCGAATTTCGTGGCGGGGGTCGGCATGCGGAACGGGTGGGGAACGACGGGCGTCGATTCGGCGGCCACGGCGGACAGGATGCAGAAAGAGAGGGCAAACGCTGCGATTTGCCGACCTTTTTTCGTTTTCATCTACGGCCTCCTTGCGGTTCCGTGTTGCTCGCTGCCGAATTCCGCCGTTCCTCGGAGCAGCTGCGCCGGACGGACTGTTCCACCCGCGCTCATTATGCATCCTATTTCCTCCGTGCGCCCTGTCAAGCCCTTTTTGCGTTTTTTGCGTTTTTGGGCCGAAGGTGCTTTGCCAAAGCAAACGCACCGCATCCGTTGCGAAGAGTCGTGCAATGGGGGAACGGGTGGGATGGGGGCGGGGGTGAAAGAAGCTTCTCCCCCCATCTCCCCCCCCGGGGAGGATGTTGCGTTTACCTTTGCGAATCCGGCGAATATGGCATTGCGCGGAAGGGCGGAGAATGCTAGAAAAGGAAAAACCGGGCGGTTAGCTCAGTCGGCCAGAGCGTCACGTTTACACCGTGGATGTCGGGGGTTCGAGCCCCTCACCGCCCACCACCCCCCTTTTGTCCCCCCCCCAGAGTCCTGCAAGGCCGCGAGGCCGTGCAGGGCTCTTTGCGAGGAAATCAGTCTTCCTGGGGCTGGAAGGAATCCTTGCCCACGCCGCACACGGGGCAGACCCAGGAATCCGGAATGTCTTCGAAGGCCGTGCCGGGGGCGATGCCGCCGTCGGGGTCCCCCTCCTTGGGGTCGTACACATATCCGCAAACGAGGCAGACGTATTTCATGGGGTCTCCTTTGGTTGGATGTTGGATGCGTTTTTCACAGCAAGGGCGCCCGGGCCGGGTCGCCCCGGAGCCGTGTCACCAGCGCCTTGATTTCCTGCGCCTTTTCCTTGGCACAAACGAGGGTCACGCCCGGCGCCTGCACGACCACGAGCCCCTCCACCCCGACCAGCGCCGTCAGGCGGCCGTCGCCGCCGACCACGATGTTGGAGCGCGCGTCGAGCAGCTCCACGTCCCCGAGCGTGGCGTTCTTTTCGGCGTCGTTCGGCAGGTGCGCTTCGAGGGCGGGCCAGGAACCGACGTCGTCCCACGCGAACGTCCCGCGGCAGACCACGACGTTGGAAGCCTTTTCCATGACCGCGTAGTCGATGGAAATCTTCTCGAGCGCCGGGAAATCCCGCGCGAGGGCGGCGGCGAACTCCGCGTCGCCGGCGGCGGCGGCCCACACCCGGACGCGCCCGGCGAGCTGGGGACGGTGGGTCTCGAAGGCACGCAGGATGTTCCGCGCGGCCCAGACGAACATGCCGGAGTTCCAGCTGTATTCGCCGGATTCGACGTACTTGCGCGCCGTCTCCGCGTCGGGCTTTTCGACGAACCGCCGCACGCGGCGGAACGCCACGCCGCCTTCCTCCTTCCATGCTTCCCCCGCCTGGATGTAGCCGAAACCGGAACTGGGGAAGGCGGGCTCGATGCCGATGGTGGCCAGCACGTCATTCTCGGAGCAGAGTTTCAGGCCCTGCCGGAGGATGTTGCGGAAAACGGGCAGGTCGCCGATGATGTGGTCCGCCGTCAGCACGCAGAAGACCGCCTCCGGGTCGCGCCGCAGGATCCAGGCCGTGGCCGCGGCGATGGCCGCCGCGGTGTCCCGTCCCACCGGCTCCCCGAGCACGCTCGCCGGGTGCCCCTCCCCCAGCAGCGCGCGGATCGGTTCGACGAGCGACGCGTTGGTGGCGATCAGGATGTGGTCCGGCGGCACCACGCCTTCCAGGCGGTCCATCGCCTGCACGACGAGCGGCTTGCCGCCGGCCAGCGCCAGCAGCTGCTTGGGACGCCGTTCCGTGCTCAGCGGCCAGAAGCGTTCGCCCTTGCCGCCGGCCATGATGACCGCGTACGAGTGGGAATAGACTGCATCTTGCATGGCCGGCTCCTTTCTTTCCGCGGCCGGGCTCAGAACACGACCGGCTGCATCCAGTCCGGGATGTCGTCCCGGGCCTTCGGGGCGGGGGCGG
>JAFYAC010000002.1 GCA_017540905.1 Kiritimatiellia bacterium
ACGTGCAGGACGTCCTCGACGTCGGCGCGGGCGGCCTGGGTCATGCGGCGGCGGGTGTAGGTGGAGAGGGATTCGAGGTAGCGGCGGGAGCCCTCGGCGTAGACGACGCCCAGCGCGAGGGACGACTTGCCGCTGCCGGAGACGCCGGCGACGCCGACGATGCGGCCCAGCGGGATGTCCACGTCGAGGTTCTTGAGGTTGTTCAGGCGCGCGCCGCGCACCTGGATGGAAAAGGCGGTCGGGGAAGGGGTGTGCATGGCCGCGACTATAGGCTTCCGCCGCGCGCCTGGCGAGCGGGAAGAGAGGCGGGGCGGAATGTTTTCATGGGGAGGGGAATGTGTGGAAAACCGATGGAAACAGTGATGTTTTCCATAATCTCAAAAGTGGATGGAGAGTGGCGCGGGAGAAGAGGGGAAATCCGTCGAACAGCCGGACGCGCGGAAGTTTTCCAATGGTTCAGCGGTGGGTCTTGTCGGCGGCGCGGTGGCGGTTCCAGTGGGCTTCCATCTCGGGGAGGGTGCAGTCCTTGAGGGTCTTGCCTTCGGCGAGGATTTCGGATTCCATGGCGCGGAAGCGGCGCTCGAACTTGTCGTTGGTCTTCGAGAGGGCGTAGTGGGGGTCGCACTGGAGGAAGCGGGCGACCTTCACGGCGGCGAAGAGGACGTCGCCGAGTTCTTCCATCATGTGGGCGCGGGAGTCTTCGGCGATGGCTTCGCCGAGCTCGCCGACTTCTTCGCGGAGCTTGGCCATGGCGCCGTCGACGTCCGCCCAGTCGAAGCCGGCCCGGGCGGCCCGCTTCTGGAGCTGGTAGGCGCGGTGGAGGGGCGGGACGTGCGAGGGGATGCCGTCGAGGGCCGAGGTGCGGGTCTTCTTTTCGTCGCGCTTGATCTTGTCCCAGTTGCGCAGGACGTCGGCGGTGGTGGGCGCGGACTCGGTGCCGAAGATGTGGGGATGGCGGCGGATGAGTTTGTCGGAGATGCCGCGGGCGACGTCGGCCATGTCGAAGAGGGCGGTTTCGGAGCCGACCTGCGCGATGAATACGATCTGGAGGAGGAGGTCGCCGAGTTCTTCGACGAGGTCGTCGCGGTTGTGCGTTTCGAGGGCGTCGAGGGCTTCGTAGGCTTCTTCGATGAGGTAGGGCTTGAGGGAGTCGAGGGTCTGTTCGAGGTCCCAGGGGCATCCGTCGCCGGGGCGGCGGAGGCGGGCCATGATGGCGAGGAGGCGGGCGTACTCTGCGGCGGCCGCGGCGTGCGCGGGGGCCGGAGTGGAAGGAGCCGCCCCCGTGGTGGGGGCGGCTTCGGGGGCGGCGGGGATGCCGGCGGGGCGGACGTCAGAGGGCGAGTTCACGGAAGAGGTTGGCGGGGGTGATGTCCTTGAGGGAGTCGCAGACGGCGTTGGCGCCGCCGAAGTCCTGGAAGTCGGTGAAGGCGTCGGGGACGGCGAGGACGTTCATTCCGGCGGCGAGGGCGCCCTTGGCGGACTCGGCGGAGGAGACGATGGCCAGGCAGTTCTTGGGGTTGCGCTCGGCGGCCTTGGCGGCGCGGAGCCAGAGGTCGGTCTGCTGGAGGGTCTTGTCGTTGGGGGAGGCGACGACGAGGCGCGTGTTCCAGCGGGCGAAGTCGAGGTGTTGCGCGATGGATTCGGCGGAGGGGAGGATGGAGATGCCGACGACGTTGAAGCCGTGCGAATGGGCGGCGTCCAGCCAGGGGACGAGGTCGGCGCGGACGGAGGCGTCCTTCTGCATGAGGCGGGAGGTGGTCTCGCCGACGAGGCGCTTGGCGACCTGTTCGGCGGAGGCGGAGGTGTACTGGAGGGCGTCGACGAGGGCCGGGAGGTAGACGTGGGGAAGGGACTGGAGGCAGTTGCGGACAAAGAGGGGTTCGGGGAAGTCAATTCCCTGTTCGCCAAAGATGCCTTTGAGGATTTCGTAGCGGATGGCGCGGGCGCCGAGGGCGATGTCGTCGAACTCGAAGACGAGGGCGCTCTGGGGGGCGGCGGCGGTCTTGGAATCTGTTTTCATGGTGTTGTCTTGTCCTTTGTGGGTTGTCGGGGCAGTCTACGGCGTGCGGGGGCCGGGGTCAATGCCGTTTTCGGCGGCGGAAAGGGGCGCGGGGGCCGCGCCGCCGGGGCCGCGGAGGGAGGCCAGGAGGGTTTCGAGGCGTTCGTCGCCCTGGAGGAGGAATTCGTCTTCGTGGCGGAGGCCGACGAGGATGGTCTTGAAGGTGCGCAGGAGGACCGTGGCGTCGAGGAGGACGGACATGTTCTTGACGTAGTAGAGGTCGAACTGGAGCTTGCGGGCGGCGGCTTCGACGCTGGAAGCGTAGGGGAACCAGATCTGGGCCCATCCGGTGAGGCCGGGGGGGACGAGGGTGCGCTCGTTGTAGAAGGGGATGGCCTTCTCGAGGACGGCCGTGAATTCGGGGCGCTCGGGACGGGGGCCGACGAGACTCATTTCGCCCTTGAGGATGTTGAAAAGCTGGGGGATTTCGTCGATGCGCCATTTGCGCAGGAAGTAGCCGACGGGCGTGACGCGGGAGTCGGAGGAGGCGGACCAGACGGCGCCGGAGGCTTCGGCGTCGGCGCGCATGGTGCGGAGTTTGTAGAGGGTGTAGGGGCGGCCGCCGAGGCCGACGCGGGTCTGGCGGTAGACCATCGGGCCGCGCGAGGTGAGCTTGACGAGGAGGCCCGCGAGGAGCATCAGCGGCAGGCCCGGCACGAGGCCGATGAGGGCGGCCGCGATGTCGAGGATGCGCTTGGTGCGGCGGATGGACAGGACGGAGCAGTTCATGGCGGACTGCATGAGCCATTCCTCGGAGAGATGGGCCAGCGGGATTTCGCGGCGGAGCTCCTCGGTGAGGGAGAGGCGGTCCTGGATCTCGAATCCGCGGTAGCGGAGGCCGCGCATCCGGGGAAGGAGGTTGTGGGCGAGGGCGGGGTCGTCGACGGCGACGAGGATGGAGGAGATTTCGCGCGCCTCCAGGAAATCCGGGTCGAGGTCGCCGAGGGCGCCCGCGACGGGGACGGGGCGCGCGGGTTCGGCGTCGGAGGGGGCCCCGGGCTTGGCGGTGCGCAGGCCGTCGAACGCGGTCGCGGGCAAGGAGCCGCAGGGGACGATGCCGTCGACGCGGTAGGGGCAGGGGCGGCCGTCGCGGAGGATGTCCAGGAGCTCGCGGGCGGCGTCCGGCGTGTCGCACAGCAGGAGGGCCCGCTTGAGGAAGTGGCCGCGGCGCACGAGGTGGCGGAGGAGGGCGCGCAGGGCGTAGACGGCCGCGAGGATGAAGCCCGAGGCGAGCAGCCAGATGCCGCGGCCGAGCACCATGCCGGGGTTGGCGAAGACGATGAGGGCGGAAATCGCGGTGGCCAGGAGGGTCGCGCCGAGCGGCAGGAAGTCGAAGGGCCGCGCGGGGCGGTTCCACGCGGGCTCGTACATGCCGGAGGCGTAGAAGACCAGCAGGTAGACGGCGACCGAGATGCCGATGGCGATGCCGTTTTCCGCCAAGTAGAGCAGGCCGTCATCCCATCCGAACCGCACAAAGAGGGCGCCGAGCTGGGCGAGCAGCACAATCGCCAGGTCGCCGAACAGCAGGCAGCGGCGCGGGAGGGAGATGTGGCGCTTTCGTTGGAAGAGGAGGACCATGGGTCGGGAGGGGCGCGCGGTACGGCAATCAGGCCTTGGGCTGGGGCTGGGGCGCCTCCTCTTCTTCGTAGCGGTAGTCGTAGGTGTAGTAGGGGGAGTAGTAGCTGGAGTATCCGTAGTGGGCGGCGTGGAGCATGTCGAGGTTGTTGATGACCAGCCCGGCGATGCGGGCCCCGCGGACTTGCAGCTGGTGGACCGCCATGCGGGCCAGCTTGCGGGAGGTGCGGCCGCCCTGGATGACCATGATCACCGCGTCGGACATGGCCGCGATGACGGTGGATTCGGACACGGCCAGGACGGGCGGGGCGTCCAGGAAGACGAGGTCGTACTGCTTTGCGGCGTCCGCGAGGAACTGCTGCATGGCCGGGCGGAGGATCAGTTCGGCCGGGTTCTCGGGGAAGGAGCCCGTGGCGACGAGGTCGAGCCCCGGGACCGAGGTGTGCTGGAGGACGCGGTCGAACGTGGCCTTCCCCGCCAGGACGTCGGAGATGCCCAGCCCGGCCTGGAGGCCGAACGCGTGGTGGAGGCTGCCGCGGTGGAGGTCCATGTCCACCAGCAGCACGCGGCGGCCGGTCTGGGCGAAGCTGGTGCCGAGGTTGGCGGTGCTGGTGGTCTTGCCTTCCTTGGGGACGGAGGATACGACGGAAAACACGCGCGGGGGCGGGTCGTCGGGGCTGAGGAGGAGGGCGGAGCGGATGTTCCGGTAGGCTTCGGCGAAGCCGCTGGAGGGGTCCACGCGGCCGACCCAGTAGGCGTCGTTCTCGTCGCGCTTCCAGTGGGCCATCGGGACGAGGCCGAGGAAGGGGATGTCGAGGGCCTTGACGGCGTCCTCCGGGATGCGGATGGAGTCGTCCATGAAGTCGAGCAGGACGATGAGGGCGATGCCGATGCCGATGCCGATGATGGCGGCGAGGAAGAGCCCTTGCAGGTTGCGCGGGTTGTTCATGGAACCGGGGACGAGGGCGCGCTCGAGGATGCGCACGGATTCGAGCTGGATGCCGGCGGAGATGTCCACTTCCTGGAGGCGGTTGAGGATGAGGTCGTAAAGGCGCTGGGCGCGGTCGAGCTTGCGCTGGAGGCCCTCGTACTCGGTCTTCTTGCGCTCGATTTCGAGGGCTTCCTCCTCCCATTCGCCTTCGACGCGCTTGGCGGCCTTCTCCTTGATGGAGAGGGCTTCGAGCTTGGCGCGGTACTGCTTGAGGGCGAACTGGGTCTCGACGTCCATGGCCTCTTCGTTCGCGCGGAGTTTTTCGAGGGTCTCCTGGATGTAGGGGTGGTCGTCGAGCCACTTCTTGCGGTAGGAGACCAGCTGGGCCTCGAGGAGGGCGTTTTCGCGCTTGAGGCGTTCCCAGTTGGGCGGCTGGACGAGGCCGTGGTCGATGAGGTTTTCGACGTTGTCGGCCAGGGTGTCGGCATCGCCGGGGGCGGCGGACGCGGCGGCTTCGGCGGCCGGGGTGGCGAGGGATTGGGCGGATAGGCCGTAGTCGAGGGTGGCGAGGACGATTTCGGGGGAGGCGGCGGAGAGGAGGGGCTGCTGGGTCTCGAGGAGGCGGCGCTGGGTGTGGTACTCGGCGGACTGGGAGGAGAGCTGGGCGAAGAGCGCGGCTGCCTGGTTGCCGCGTTCCTTGATGCCGAGGACGCTGTTTTCGCGGACGAAGGCGAGGAGCTCGTCCTCCATCGTCTCGATCTGCGCGGCGAGGTTGCGGGCCTGGTCGGAGAGGTTCTGGGCCGTGTCCTGGGAGCTGCCGGAGCGCTCGGCGCGCTTGTACTCGACGTAGGCGTCGGAGATGGCGTTGGCGTAGTCGGCGCAGAAATGGGGATCGAGGCTGGTCACGGAGATGTGGAGGATGGCGGTCTGCCAGCCGGGATCGACGGCCAGCGACGCCCCCTTGGCCCCGAACTCCTGCGGGGTGAGGTCGAGCTTTTCCTTGGCCCGCTGGATGACGTTGGTGCTCAGGATGACGGCGCGCTGGGTCTGCGCGTAGTCGCCGAGGATGGCTTCCATGTCGGCCTGGCGGAGGTTGGAGGGGAGGGCCAGGAGGGAACGGACGAGCTGGACCTTGGCGGTGGCGGTGTACTCGGGCTGCTGGCGCATCATCATGACGAGCATGACGGAAACGGAGACGAAGAAACACAGGACGAGGAGCCAGAGGCGCCGGACGACCATGTAGAAGTATTTGCGGAACTCGAACTTGGGGGCTTGGTTCCCGGCGGGCGGCGCGGCGGGGGCGGGGGAGGGGGGCTGGAGAAGGTCTTTCATTGCGGGACTCCGGGGAATGGTCAGAAGGGCCAGAAACTGTCGAGAATGCCGGCCTCGGGCGCGACGAGGACATCGCCGTCCTGGAGGGCCACGTCGTCCTCGAAATCGCCTTTCTTGAGAATCTTGCCGATGTCGAGGACGAGGGTCTTCTTGCTGCCGTCGGGGGCGAGGCGCTGGAGGCGGACGCGGCCGTCGGCGAAGTCGGTGAGCCCGCCGTGGGCGAGGATGATGCGCGCGGCGGTGGCCTGCGGGCCGGGCATGAAGGATACGGCACCGGGGTGCTGGACCTCGCCGAGGAGGAGGATCTGGGCGCTGACGACGTTGCGGACGGAGGGGACGATGAAGATGTCGCCCTTCTTCATCGGGAGGTTGCATTCCATGTCGGCGGCGCTGAAGAGGCGGTTGAGGTCGACGGGCAGGATCGCGTATTCGCCGTTGGGCTGCTTGCGCATGATGCGGGCGGCGGCCCAGTCGGCGAATTCGCCGAGGCCGCCGACGAGCGTGACGGCCTGGATGACGTCCATGTTGGGGGAATAGGGATGGTAGCCGGGCTGGCGGACCTCGCCCATGGCCAGGAACTCGTTGCGCTCCTCGCTGCCGTTGCCGCGGCGGGGGACGATGATGTAGTCGCGCGGGCGGAGGTACTGGTCGTTGGCGAAGTCGAGGGTGTCCATCATGTACTGGACGTTGACGTCGATGGATTGCTTCTCCATCGTCCCGCCGGGGCGCCAGCGGAGGATGCGGACGCGGTCGCCCGCGGCGTCCTCGGAGAGGCCGCCGCACTGGGTGATGGCCTCGACGAGCGTCATGATCGAGTCGCCGCGGAAGGGCAGCGACTGGGGACTGCGGACGGCGCCGGTGACGTAGACGTCGCCTTCGACGAAGTTGGCGATCGAGATGTCCACGTGGGCTTCGCGGAAGTAGCGGCTTTCGAGGACTTCCTCGAGTTTCCGCGCGGCCTCGTCGGCCGTGAGCTCCCCGATGACCACGCGCCCGGCGAACGCGAAATCGACCGAGCCGTCCCCGGCCACCGCGTAGACGCGGTTGAGGTCGGATTGTTCCTTCACGGAGATGTTGAGGCGGTCCCCCGCCATGATGCGGCGGGCGGACGCGGCGGGAGCGGCGGGGGCGGCGGAAACGGCCGCGGCCAGGAACGCGGCGCAAGCCAAGGCGGCCGGAAGGGTCCGGCGCCAATACGAAAACGCGGATGCATGCATGGCCTTACTCTACCAAACCCGCGCGCGGCGACAATCCCGTTTTCCCCCTCCCTGGCGGAGGGTGGGGGCGAAAAGCTGAATGCCGGTCTGATAGTTTGGAAACGTGCCCGCGGCGCGAAACACGGAGCGAGCGGAGGGCGGAGACACGGAGTTGTTTTGATGGGGTGTTTTTGGGAGCGGCCTTCGGAGACGAAAACACCGGGAAACGCTTGAGAAGGACGTTTTTGGACGCGCGAAGCTCCTCCCTGCACAATCTGCGTGGGCATTTCCACTGCGGACGCGCAGAAGCGCGTCCCTCCCCGTGGAGAGCGCAAGGGGCGCGCTTCCGCGCGACCTTGTGGGAGGAAAACGTCCGGGAAGTTATGACCCTTCAGGGATTTTAGTGGATTGTGACGATGGGGGTGTGACGATGGGGGCCGTATCCAGGGCATGAGGTGCGCACAAGCATTCGCCCCCCTCCGAGAGGGGGGTGCCGCCCGGTGGAAGGATTGCCAATGGGCTTGTGCCTCCGTAGCAAATGGAAAGGGCGGCGGGGGGAGTACTGCGGGAAGCCGTCGATGCATGCGCCCACTGGGTCCATCCGCAAAAGTCTTGATTCGTCCATTGCCGGTGCCGACTCGCGCTTGCCGCGACGGCCAAGCGCAGTACTCCCCCCGTCGCGGCCCCTGCCGTTTCCTTCTTCCATGCATGGACATCCCATCCATGGCCGCGCCCCCCCCTCTCGGAGGGGGGCGGATTCTGGCACCCTCCTTGATTCTTGCATGCGCGGAATTCGGGAGACGGTTCCTCTAAAGTTCCCGAAGAACCAACCGCTCTAGCATTCGGGGGATGGCTCCCTGAATGGCGGATAGCGAAGAATGCGACGGACAGGGGCCCAGCCGCCGATGCCCAACCTGCATATTACTTACCGACTCGCGTGCACGTGCGCGCGCGTGCGATTTGTGCTTGCGGGGGAGGGGGGAGGGGGGTATCATCCACCAGTTATATTTCTAGCAAGGAACACACACGATGAGCGACGAGAATCTCGGGACGGACGGGGCCGCGCAGGCCGCGGCGGACGGCAACTACGACGGGTCGAAAATCCAGGTCCTGGAAGGGCTGGAGGCGGTCCGCAAGCGGCCGGCCATGTACATCGGCGACACCTTCCAGCGCGGGTTGCACCACTGCGTCTACGAGGTCGTCGACAACTCCATCGACGAGGCCCTCGCCGGGTACTGCACCCGCATCGTCGTGGAAATCGCCGCCGACGGGTCGATCTCCGTCACCGACGACGGGCGCGGGATTCCCGTGGACATGCATCCGAAGCTCCACAAGCCGGCCGTCGAGGTCGCGCTCACCGTCCTCCACGCGGGCGGCAAGTTCGACCACGGCAGCTACAAGGTTTCCGGCGGCCTGCACGGCGTCGGCGTCAGCTGCGTCAACGCGCTCAGCGAGTGGATGGAGGTCGAGGTCCGCCGCGACGGCAAGATCCACCGCATCCGGTTCGAGCGCGGCGTGACGACCTCGCCGCTGGAGGTCATCGGGACCTGCACGGACCGCGGGACGAAGGTCCGCTGGTACCCGGACGCGGAGATTTTCTCCACGACGGAATATTCGTGGGACATCCTCTCGGCGCGGCTCCGCGAGCTGGCGTTCCTGAACAAGGGCGTCAAGATCGTCTTCCGCCAGGAGCAGGCGGACGGGTCGTACCGCGAGGAGGAGTACCACTACGAGGGCGGCATCCGCGAGTTCGTCGGCTTCCTCAACACGAACAAGGTCGTGCTGCATCCGGAGCCGATCTTCTTCGAGAAGGAGCAGGACGGCGTGGTCGCCGAGGTCGCGCTCCAGTACAACGACGGCTACGCGGAGAACGTGCTGACGTACGCGAACAACATCCACACCGTCGAGGGCGGCACCCACCTCTCCGGCTTCCGCAGCGCGCTCACCCGCGTCGTCAACGCCTACGGCAAGGCCAACAAGCTCTTCAAGGACAGCGACGCCGCGATGGGCGGCGAGGACATCCGCGAAGGCCTCACCGCCGTCATCAGCGTCAAGGTCCCCGACCCGCAGTTCGAGGGCCAGACCAAGACCAAGCTCGGCAACAGCGAGGTCGAGGGCATCGTGGCGTCGATCGTCAACGACTCGCTCGGGACGTTCTTCGAGGAGAACCCGGCCGTCGCCCGCAAGATCGTCGAGAAGGGCGTCCTCGCCGCCCGCGCCCGCGAGGCGGCCCGCAAGGCCCGCGACCTGACCCGCCGAAAGGGCGCGCTCGACAGCGGCAACCTGCCCGGCAAGCTGGCGGACTGCTCCTCGCGCGACCCGGCGCTGTGCGAGCTGTTCATCGTGGAAGGCGACTCGGCCGGCGGCTCGGCCAAGCAGGGCCGCGACCGCAAGTTCCAGGCGATCCTCCCGCTGCGCGGCAAGATCCTGAACGTCGAGAAGGCCCGCATGGACCGCATGCTCAACAACCAGGAAATCCGCACGATGATCACGGCCATCGGCGCGGGCTTCGGCCACGACGAGTTCGACGTCTCCAAGGCCCGCTACCACAAGATCATCATCATGACCGATGCCGACGTGGACGGCTCGCACATCCGCACGCTGCTGCTGACGTTCTTCTACCGCCAGATGCCGCAGCTGATCGACGCGGGCTACGTCTACATCGCCCAGCCGCCCCTCTACAAGATCACGCGCAAGAAGAAATCCCTCTACATCGAGAACGACGCCCACCTCTCGCGCACCCTCATCGAGATGGGCATCGAGGACGTCCGCCTCCTCAAGGCCGGCACCGACGAGGAAGCCCTCCCGCACGACAAGCTCGGCGCCCTCCTGGAAATCCTCGAGGAAGTCGAGCGCGCGGGCGACTCCCTGCAGCGCAAGGGGATTTCCTTCGCCGACTACATGGCCCGCTACGACGCGGCGGCCGGGCGGCTCCCGCTCTTCCGCGTGCGCATCCTGCCGCCCGGCGGCAAGATCGAGGACCAGGAAATCCGCACCGCGATGGACGAGGACGAACTCCGCCGCATCCGCGAAGAGACCGCCGCCCGCTTCAAGGCCGTCGATCCCGCCGCGGAACTCGACGCGAACAACTTCAAGTGGGGCGACCTGCACGTCGCGCCGGGGCTGCTCAAGCAGTTCGCGGCGCTGCGGGAGCTGGGCTTCGAGCCCGCGCAGCTGGTGGCGGGCGGGGCGCCGATCTACGACGCCGACGTCGACGGACAGCGCCAGTCCATCCGGTCCCTCGGCGACCTCCTCGCGCTGGTGCGCGACGTCGGCCGCCGCGGCATCAGCATCCAGCGCTACAAAGGCTTGGGCGAAATGAACCCCGAGCAGCTCTGGGAGACCACCCTCGAACCCACCAAGCGCATCCTCGTCCGCGTCACGATGGCCGACGCCGTCAAGGCCGACCAGATCTTCACCGTCCTGATGGGCGACGACGTCGAACCCCGCCGCGCCTTCATCGAGGAAAACGCCCTCAACGTGCGCAACCTGGACATCTGACGGCCGAACGCCCCCCTCCACCCCTCCCGCCTAGCCCTAGATACCTAGATGTCTAGATATCTAGAAAACCTACCCCCCCCAAGAAAGGACCCCCCCATGGAACTCACCGGCCTTGAAACCGAATTCCGCAACCAGCGCCTTGCCCACCTCGACGCCCTGAAAGCCGCGGGCCAACGCCCCTACGGCCGCGCGTTCGAGCGCAGCGGCAGCCTCGCCGACATCCGCGCCGGCTACGAGGAAGGCAAGACCGTGCGCGCCGCCGGCCGCCTGGTGGCGATCCGCCTCATGGGCAAGAGCCTCTTCGCGCACCTGCAGGACGGCACCGACCGCTTCCAGATCTACGTCCAGCGCGACGCCGTGGGCGAAGACTCCTACAAAGCCTTCAAGCACACCGACCTCGGCGACTTCGTTGGCGTCGAAGGCAGCTATTTCTCCACCAAGACCGGCGAGCCCACCCTGCGCGTCGCCTCCTGGGAACTCCTCTCCAAGGCCCTCCTGCCCCTGCCCGGCAAGTGGCACGGCCTCCAGGACCAGGAACTCCGCTACCGCCAGCGCTACCTCGACCTCATCGCCAACCCCGACGTGCGGAAAGTCTTCGACGCCCGCAGCCGCACCCTCTCCTTCTGCCGCCGGTACCTGGAAGAGCGCGGATTCTTCGAAGTCGAGACGCCCATCCTGCAATCCATCGCCGGCGGCGCCACGGCCAACCCCTTCGTGACCCGCTACGAAGCGCTCGGCCAGGACGTCTACATGCGCATCGCCCCCGAACTCTACCTCAAAAAACTCCTCGTCGGCGGCTACGACAAGGTCTTCGAGCTGGGCAAGGACTTCCGCAACGAAGGCCTCGACCGCTCCCACAACCCCGAATTCACCGTCCTCGAAATCTACCAGGCCTACGGCGACTGCCGCACCATGATGCAACTCATCGAAGGCCTCGTCAGCGGCGCCGCGCAGGCCGTCCGCGGCACCATGAAACTCCCGCCCGCCTCCGAGGGTGCCGAATCCATCGACCTCACCCCGCCCTGGCGCGTCGTCCCCTACCGCGACCTCGTCAAGGAGCGCCTCGGCGCCGACTGGTTCGACCGCAGCGCCGACGACGTCCGCGCCTGGGGCCGCGCGCAGGGCCTCGACCTCCCCGACGGCACCACGCACGCCGACGTCACCCACGAAGCCTACGACAAACTCATCGAAAAAACCCTCATCCAGCCCACCTTCGTCACGCGCCTGCCGTACGAACTCGTCCCGCTGGCCAAGCGGTGCGAAGACGACCCCTCGCTGGTGGACGTCTACGAACTGGTCGTCAACGGCCGCGAACTCTGCCCCGGCTACACCGAACTCAACGACCCCATCGACCAGCGCGCCCGCCTGATGGAGCAGGCGGCCGGCGACGAATCCAAACTCGACGAAGACTTCCTCTGCGCCCTGGAGCACGGCATGCCTCCCGCGGGCGGCCTGGGCATTGGCATCGACCGCCTGGTCATGATCCTCACCGGCCAGGAAAGCATCCGCGACGTCCTCCTCTTCCCCCAGATGAAGACCATCGCCGCCGCCCCCGCCGCCGCCGCTCCCGGAGAAGCCGCGCCCGCCGCGGAGTGATTGGCAAAACGGGCTTGGCGCATCCGCGCCGCCCATTTTCCCGGCACGCCTGTCCCGTTTGCGTGGCGGTGGGGAGACTTGCCGCCCTGCCCGTGCTTCGCGAGTTTTCCCGTGGAAGTGGGGAAGGGCGGGCAGTCCCCAGCCCGCCGTGCGAAAGGACCGCGGCATGGAGGTTTGCGCGGATCAAGAAACAGCGGGGCGCCCGTTTTGTCTTCCAGGCTGGTGGGGCGAGCTCTCCGAGCGAGCCGCAATCCACCCGTCTGCGCGGCTCGCACGGAGTGCTCGCCCCACCAAGGGGGGGCAAGGTTTTGCACCCGGCGACTTCCATGCGTTCGATTTCGCTTGCACCATGCCGTTGCCCTGTTAGTTTTGTCGGCGCCACTCCGCCAAGGGAGTGCTTGAGAGAGAAAAAATGAGCCTCGACAGCGAAATCCTGTACATGCCGTGTCCCTGCGGGAGCGGCTCGAAATTCAAGTTCTGCTGCTGGAAGAAATACCGGGATCGCATCGACGATTCCATGACCCGGGCGCGGGTCGTCCAGGCCGTCCGCTGCGAGAACTCCGGGGTGTACGCGCCGCGGCCCAACCGCGAGGCGCAGGAGCTTTCCGACGAGGCGCGGGAGATGCTGATCGAAGACCACGACACGGAGAAAGCCATGGAACTGCTCCGGAAGGCGGCGGAACTGGACCCCGAGGATGCCTCCATCTGGAACAACGCCGCCATCTGCGAGTGGGAAGCCGGCCATGCCGAAGCGGCCGCCGAATGGCAACGCCAGGGGATCGAGAAGGCCAACTCCTACCGCAACACCTTCGGTTTCGCGTCGATGGCCATCTACCTCCACGCCCTCGGCCGCGATGACGAGGCTGCCGGCTGGCTGGAGCGCGCGCTCGAAGACCGCCTGCCGCTGAGCCGCGACGTCGTCGTGCGGGTGTGCTTCGCGCTCGCGCTGTACCGGCGCCACCGCGACATCCTCGATTACGCGGCCGACTCCTGCCTGGACGACGACAGCCGCGTGGCGTTTTTCAAGGCGGTGGCGCTCGCGAATCTCGGCCGGACGGCCGAGGCTGCGGAGGTTTTACGGGACGCGGACGAGTTCGCCCTCATCCATCCCGTGGGCCGCTATCTGGAATGCATCGGGGACGGGTGCACGCCGCGGTCGGTGCGGAGCGGCGAGTGGCCGTATTTCACGTTGTCGATGTTTCCGCCCGCGCGGTGGCTCGACGAGGACCTGAGGGAGGGACGCAATCCCTTCGACCGCCCGTCCGGGACCATCGTGGACGCCATCGAAGTGCTGGCCGCCGAATCCTTCCGCACCCCCGCGGAACTCCTCAAGCTCATCCAGGGACGCGAAGACGCGGGCATGGAAGAATTGCGCAAGGGACTGGAGCGGCTCGCCAAGGAAGATGCCGATCCCGCGCTGCCGCCCGGCGTGACGGAGGCGAGGGACGAAGCGCGCCGGCTTTTCATCCATCCGATTCCCAAGTGGAAGCTGGAACTGGAATACGACGGGGAGAGCGAACCCGAAGACGAGGCCGAACGCCTTCTGGACGGCTTTGTCCTCCCGTACAACGATCGCCATTGCCAACTTTTTTCCGAGGATGGCGACCTCCCTCATGAGCTGGCGCTCCTGGTCGTTCCCCAGGAGGAGCGGCCCGAGCTGGGCATGTGCCCCGACGTGGAGCTGGTTCCCCGCGAACGGATATGGGACGCACTCAGCGACGCGCTCGTCGACTTCTTCGAGAACTGCAACGACGACAAGAGCCTGTGCGAAGTCCGTTGCGACCCCATGTTCGGCGGCCCAATCCTGACGATCCGGAACGGCAACCGGACGGAGTCCTTCATGATCGCGGTTCCGGAGCGCAACAAGTGGGGTTGAAATCCACCTCCGAACCAGAATCCACTGAAAGAAAGAGAAAGAAAGGAATGGCCATGAACCTGATCGTCCTCAAATGCGACTGGCGCCAATGCAAGAGCAGCCGCACGCTCGCGCTCCCGGCGGAGTGGACGCTGTACGACCTCCACCAGGCTCTGCAAGCCGCTTTTGGGTGGTTTGAAGGACACCTGTACATGTTCGAGGACGAAGACGGCACGCGCTGGGAGGAGGAATCCCCGTACGACGACTTCGCGGTCTTCGATGAAGACGAGGACAAGCTGCCCCCCGAAGGCACCACCATCGGCGAAGCCTTCCCGACCCCGAAGTGGCGGCTCGACTACACGTACGACTTCGGCGACGCCAACGAAGTCCGCATCGTCCGCCAGAAGGACGTCGAAGGCGATGGCCCGGCCTGCCTGAAGGCGTCGGGCCTGATGGCCGAGGAGGATTCCGCGGGCGTCGGCTACGCGGACGGCATCGCGGCCATCCTGAAGGCGGGCCCGAAGGACAAGATGTACGCCGATCTGGCCGACTGGCTCGGCATCGAGTCCGAGTCCGACGCGAAAAGCTGGATCGAGGACCACACGGCCAGCGCCGAAGCCATCACCGTCGACCTGAAGCGCATCAAGCCCGCCCGCCGGAAGAAGAAGCGCGCCAAGAAGTAAGCCGACTTTCCGCCCACGGCCGGCCCCGGCCGATTGGTCCGGCGGATGGCCCATTCAAGGGGCGATGCGGGGGAGCCCTTCGATGACGTCGAAATGGTGGTCGTAGGAGAGGAGGGTTGCGCCGGTTTCGAACGCGGTGGCGGCAATCCAGATGTCGTTGACAGGGATGGGGCGGCCTTTCCGGCGGAGGAGGTTCGTGAGGAATCCCCAGCGCATGGCGATGGCTTGGTCGGCGGCCTGGAAGACGATTCCGGGGCGGGCGAGAAAGCGTTCCAACGCCAGGATTTGCGCCCGGGGCTCCCGTGCCTTTTGGAACCCATGCGCCAATTCCGCGACGACGGCGGCGGGGACGATGATTTCATCGCACTGCGCGAGAAAGTCGACGACGGCCTTCTTCCCCCGCAGGAGGTCGATGTAGGCGTTTGAGTCGATGCAAACCTTCATTCCAACGCCCCGGAAGGGAGGTCCGGCCAATCCGCGGGATCGATGCGTTCGCAGTCTTCTTCGATGGCTCTCTCGATTTCCGCGGCTTCTTCAGCGGTGAGGATGCCGCTGAACTCGGAGAAATCGTGGAGGGGCTTTCTGGCGATGCCAAGACCGAAGGCCATGGAGAGGGCGGTGACGGCCGTGGCGTTCATGCTGCGGCCGGTTTCCCGGGCGCGGTCGGCAAGGGCGCTGGCCACGTCATCGGGAATGTTGTGGATGGTCATGGTTTTCACGGAAAGACTCCTTGATGGCATCCAATGATTGCACGAGCAATCGCAGAATGCAATCAAGTGTAGCGGCGGCGAGGGGAAAAGCAAGGTGTTTCGTTTTCGGAAAGCGGCCGGGACGCAGGAGAGGAGAGCCTAATGTGAAAAACTGAAAAAACGCCAATGTTTTCCATAATCTCGCGCCAGCCGTGGACTTCACTTCCGGAGGTGCGGCATCCTGCCGCGCCGGAGCGGAAGGAGAGCGGATGGAGGGCGGAAGAATGTCTCGCGCAAAGTCCGCCAAGGCCGCAAAGGGAGCGGGAGGAATGCCAACATCGAAAACCATGAAAACCGCTTCGCGGACATGGAAAGGCGGGAGGGAAGCGGAGGGGATGTCGGAGCGCGGGCGGCTCGCCCGCTTTCTTTCCACGCCCTGCCCGCAGGGCGCACCGCTTTGGGAAACAAAAAGGACGACAAAACAAGCCGTCGATGCTTGCCGACACGGAAACATTGATATGGGAAGCGAATCCGTGGCATAATCGCCCGCACGAAGGACGCCAAGCGCATGCTCCCGGAAGAAAAAGCCCGTGTCAAAATCGACAAGCAGCTGACGAGTGCCGGATGGGACATCGTCTCGCGGGAGGAGTACGTCCCGAAGAGCACGGTTGCCGTCAAGGAAGCCCTGATGCAGGGGAACACGGAGAGCGATTACCTGCTGTTCGTGGACGGCAAGGCCATCGCCGTCGTCGAGGCGAAGCGCGAAGAGAATCCGCTCGGCGAAAAAGTCCAAGGTCAGGCCGAGGCCTACGCCCGCCATCCGCAAAACTGGTACGGGCTGTGGTTCCCGGACCAAATCCCGTTGGTGTACCTCGCCAACGGCAAAAACATCTTCTTCAAGAACCTCCTGCAACCGGATGGCGATTACGTGGAGCTGCCGGAAATGCACTCCCCGAAGAAGATGCTGCGGCTGATCGGCCGCTCGTCCGAGTTCGGGGCCCTTCCGCGCCTCGACCCGCGCGGCCTCCGCGACTGCCAGTACCGGGCGGAAACCGAGTTCGAGAACTCCCTTAAAGCGGGCCAGAAGAAGTGCCTCGCCGTGCTGGCGACCGGCTCCGGCAAGACCTACCTCGCCTGCCTCGCCGCCTACCGGCTCTTGAACTACACGCCCGTCCGGCGGATCCTGTTCCTCGCGGACCGCAACAACCTGGCGCGCCAGGCGGAAAGCGAATTCAGCGCCTTCGACCGCACCGAAGGCCGGCGCGAAATGAACTCGCTTTACGAAATCAAGCGCCTCAGGAAGGACAAGGACATCCAGGCGGACATCGTGGTTTCCACGATCCAGAAGCTCTTCGCCGTCCTGACGGGCGCCCCCGTCCCCGGCGACGAGGACGAAGACGCGGAGGACGAGAGGAACGCGGCGGACGGGGAAAAGGACGCCCGGGACCCCGTCCGGCTAGGCGACGACCTGAAACTGCCGCCGGACCACTTCCAGCTCATCATCGTCGACGAATGCCACCGCTCGATCTACGGCAAGTGGCGCGCCGTCCTGGATTACTTCTCCGGCGCCCGCGTGCTGGGCCTGACCGCCACGCCCACCCCCGAAGCGTACGCCTTCTTCGACGCCAACGTCATCGAAAAATACACCTACGACGATTCCGTCGTGGACGGCGTCAACGTCCCCTCCCGCGTCTACCGGATCAAGACCCGGGTCACCGAGCACGGCGGCGCCCTCCGGGAAGGCACGGTGGTCGCGGAAACCTCGCGCCGCACGGGGGCGGAAACCTTCTGCGTCATGGAAGACCGCGTCGACTACCAGCCGGGCGCCCTCGACCGTTCCGTCGTCAACCCGGACCAGATCCGCAAGGTCCTGGAGGCCTACAAGAAAGCCGTCTACGACGAACTCTATCCCGACCGCGAAAAGAACTGGGCCTTCCTCCCGAAGACCCTCGTCTTCGCCAAGGACGACAACCACGCCACGCAGATCGCGCAAATCGCCCGGGAGGTGTTCGGCAAAGAGTTCCCCGGCGGCGTCCCGCCGGAGCGCTTCGTGCAGAAAATCACATACACCGCCGGGGATTCCAACGCCCTGATCCGCGATTTCAGGACCGAGAAGGACTTCCGCATCGCCGTCACCGTCACGCTGGTGGCGACCGGCACCGACGTGCGGCCCCTGGAAGTCGTGCTCTTCATGAAGGATGTCCAATCCGACGTCCTCTACACCCAGATGAAGGGCCGCGGCTGCCGCGTCATCGACGACGACCGCCTGCGCGAAACGACCCCCAACGCCAACACCAAGGAGTGCTACTACATCGTCGACGCCGTCGGCGTGACCGAGCACGAGAAGTTCATGCCCAGGCCCTCCGCCGGCGACCCGGAGACCGCGGTGCCCACCCTCGAAGCCCTTCTGGAGCGCCTGGCCCACAACGAAGCCAGCGACGAAAACCTCTGGCTCCTCCGCGACTACTGCTCCACGATCCACCGCCGCTACGAAAACAACCCTCTCTTCGGACGCCATCTCGATTCCTTCGTCGCCGCCTTCGGCTTCGCGCCCAAGACCATCGCCTTCCGGATCCAGGAAGCCTTCGACCGCGGCACTCTCCCCCCGTACCAAACCCCCTCCGACCCGAACACCGAGCGCATGGACCTGGTTGCCGACCTGCTTGCCAGCGTCCCGGCCCGCCGCAAGCTCCTGGAGATGCAGCGCGGCTACGTCGTGCGCACCCGCGACGACCCCGACGAACTCATCTACGCGGGCTTCTCGAAAGAGGACGCCCGGACCTTCATCGCCAACTTCGAACGCTACCTGGACGAAAACAAGGACGCCATCGAAGCCCTCCGCATCCTCTTCAACTCCGGCGAAACCCCGGTCCCCCACGCCCTGCTCCTCGACCTCCGCGACCGCCTGCTGGCCGAAAACCGCCAGTACGCCGTCTACCCCCTCTGGAAGACCTACAAGATCCTCGACGAAACCGGCGACGTCGACGAACCCGACCTCAAGACCGACGTCAACGCCCTCACGAACCTCATCCCGATCGTCCGCTACGCCTTCGGCAAGACCCGCAAGCTCGCCGGCCTGGCCAAAGGCTTCGCCCAGCGCTTCAACCTCTACTGCGGGCAGGCCCAGCGCCTCCTGACGGACGACCAGACCGACATCATGCGCCGCATCGCCGCCTACGTCGCCCACGACGGCGCCCTCTCCGTCGTGGAACTCAACGAAATCGACACCGACCTCTGGCGCCGCGGCGTCCTCGCCCTCTCCGCCCCCGTCCTCGACGAAGAAATGCAGTCGCTGGCAAGATTCCTCCTGAGAACGGCTTGACAAGGAGCACCCCATGGCACCGAACCGCAAAACCGAATCCGCCCTCCTGAAAAAAGTCTGGGACATCGCCAACGTCCTCGCCGCCGCGGGCGTCGGCTTCACCGACTACATCACCCAGCTCACCTACGTCCTCTTCCTCAAGATGGACGACGAAAAGGAAGCCATGGGCCTTCCCGGCCACCTCCCGGAGGGCTGCCGCTGGAAAGACCTCGCCGGCCTCTCCGGCACCGACCTCGTCGACAAATACGAAGAAATCCTCAAGGAACTCTCCCAGTGCGGTGGCCTCGTCGGCACCATCTTCACCAAGGCCTCCAACAAAATCTACCGCCCCGTCCTGCTCAAGAAAGTCGTCGACATGGTCGCCGAGGACAACTGGTACATGATGGAGGGCGATCTCAAGGGCGCCATCTACGAAAAAATCCTCGAGAAGAACGGCCAGGACAAAAAGAGCGGCGCCGGCCAGTACTTCACCCCCCGCGCCCTCATCTCCGCCATCGTCGAGGTCGTCGACCCCAAGATCGCCGAGACCGTCGGCGACCCCTGCTGCGGCACCGGCGGCTTCCTCCTCGCCGCCTACGAACACATGCGCACCCAGAGCCGCGACGTCGAAAAACAGCGCTTCCTCAAGAACGACGCCCTCTTCGGTGCCGACAACACCGACCTCGTCGTCACCCTCGCCTCCATGAACCTCTACCTCCACGACATCGGCGTCGACAAAAGCCCCGTCGTCCACCGTGATTCCCTGGTCGACACCTCCGACCGCATGTTCCAGGTCGTCATGACCAATCCCCCCTTCGGCACCCGCCCCCAGGGCAGCGTCGACGTATCCGCCAACCGCCCCGAATTCGTCAAGACCTCCGACAACCAGGTCAACTTCCTCCAGCACATCATGACCATCGTCAAGACCGGCGGCCGCGCCGGCGTCGTCCTCCCCGACAGCGTCCTCACCGACGGCGGCGCCACCGCCAAGGTCCGCGAAAAACTCCTCCGCGACTACAACCTCCACACCATCCTCCGCCTCCCCACCGGCATCTTCTACGCCGGCGGCGTCAAGACCAACGTCCTCTTCTTCCGGAAAGGCGAACCCACCCGCGACATCTGGGTCTACGACTACCGCACCGGCGTAAAGCACACCCAGGTCACGCGCCCCCTGACCCGCGCCGACTTGCAGGACTTCATCGACTGCTATCGCTCCGGCCACATGGAAGACCGCCGCGAAACCTACGACCCCCAAACCAACCCCAACGGCCGCTGGCGCCGCTTCCCCGAGGCCGAAGTCAAGGCCCGCGGCGACCTCAACTTCAAGTGGCTCGACTTCACCGAAGAAGACGACCGCTCTGTCCCCGACATCCTCGACGAAATGCAGGAAGAGGCCGACGGCATCACCGCCGCCGTCGCCCGGCTGAAGGAACTGCTCGGAGGGGTAAAGCTATGAGGAAAACAACCATTACAACCGATAAAAACAACTTTGTTTTTCCGCCGCGCAAACCGCGCAGCGATAGGGGAGATGTTGTTTTTACAAGTTGTTCCCGTTGTTTCCCGATAGACACGCAGGCCATACGCAACAAAATCCTCGACCTCGCCATCCGCGGCAAGCTGACCGAGCAGCTGCCCGAAGACGGCTCGGCGGAGGAACTGTTCCGGCAAATCCAGGCTGAAAAGCAGAGGCTTATAAGGGCGGGGAAGCACAAGGAAGAAAAGCCATTGCCTGAGATTTCGGACGAAGAAGTTCCTTTTCCAGTTCCGCCCAGTTGGCGTTGGGTGTATTTAGGCGAATTATTTCAGCACAACACAGGGAAGGCACTCAATTCAAGTAACACACTGGGGCAACAGCTAGAGTATATTACAACGTCGAATCTTTACTGGAATCGGTTTGAGTTGGATGGCCTCAAAACCATGTCCTTTACGGATAGCGAACTCGAGAAGTGCACCGTCAGAAAAGGAGACCTTCTTGTCTGCGAGGGGGGAGACATCGGGCGCTCGGCTATATGGCCTTATGATTATGAAATGCGGATACAAAACCATATTCATAGATTGCGGCAATATAGCAAAAACATCTGTACAGAATTCTACTATTACCTTCTCTGGTTCTACAAACAAACAGGCAGAATAAATGGAATCGGCATTGGGTTGCAGGGCTTTTCAGCAAAACGTGTACACTCTTTAATTGTTCCTCTTGCTCCATATGATGAGGCGGTACGTCTGGTTGAAATCATCAAACAGGCATTTTCCCTCCTCGACACCATCGACGCCCTCCAGGCGCAATACGCCGACAACCTCACCGTCCTGAAAACCAAGCTGCTCGAAGCCGCCATCCAAGGCAAACTGACCGACCAACTCCCGGAAGACGGCACCGCGGAAGACCTCTACCGACAAATTCAGACGCAAAAACAAGCTCTCATCAAAGCGGGCAAAATCAAAAAGGAAAAGCCACTTCCGGAAAACACGACAGAAGAGATACCCTTCGAGATTCCGAGCAATTGGAAGTGGGTTGTCCTTGGAAACATTACCTCCAAAATCTCGTCCGGAAACACGCCAACCGGAGGACGAAATTCGGATGTATATGTGCCAAGCGGATTTCCGTTTTTCAGGGAACAGAACATCTATGATGACGGAATCCATCAAGCAGGCATGGTGTTTATTTCGGAATCATTGCTGGCAACAAGGCAGAATAGCACCGTCAAGGCCAAGGACATTTTGTTGAACATCACCGGTGGCTCCATAGGCAGATGCGCACTTGTCCCCGACGACTTCGACAGAGGGAGCATCAACCAGCACATCCTGATCATTCGGGCCGTGGTGCCTGAAACAAGACATTACCTCCACATGCTCATCTGCAGTCCTTATGTCCAAAGCCAGATAAAAAACAATGCAGTCGGAGACAAAGACGGTTTCAGCGCTGGCAGGTGCAAGAGATTGCTTGTTCCCCTCCCGCCCCTCGCCGAACAGAAACGCATCGTGCAAAAGATTGATGGGGCGATGAAAGTGTTTGAGAATTAGAAAGAGGTGAAGATATGGCTGATCAGTACAATATCTTGGAAGATGCCGTTCGTGACATGTTTGCACGCGCAGTGTGGTCACACAAAATCCAAGAGAAGCAGGCGGACATTTACCGAGAGCAGTACAAACGCATGGAGACGGCGAATATCTTTTGCACATCGGTGACATCAGCTGGCATTCTCTCCACCATTTTTTTGGATGACCTCTGGATTAAAATCCTTTCCATGGGTATATCTTTAGTCACGATTTTCATCGGTGCATATTTCAAGTCCTTTGCACCTAATAAACTATCAGTGGTGCATAAGGATGCCGCAAATAAACTGCTGATTGTGCGGAATGAAATCACCTGCCTGCTCACATCCATTAAACTGAGGGAAAACCGTCGCTGAACTGGAAGACAGATACTGCGTGCTCATGGACAAAGCGAATGAAGTCTACAAGGACGCTCCGGCAACTACAGATAAAGCAGTAAATCTGGCGGCAATAGCTTTAAAGGTCAAGGGAGACAACACGTTCCCGAAGGAAGAAGTTGATTCATACCTTCCTCCAGCATTACAGAAAGGAGAAGAAAAATGAATTGTCGTATCAGCAAATGCGGTGAAGTTATCCCGATGTTGACGCGGTCGACTATTTCCATGCGCTACCATAGCATCACGAAAGCAATCAACAGGGAATTCTGGAACTCTACGAGCGAAACAGCCCACAGCTTATATGTGGGGTCTTACGGCCGCGGGACGGCAATTGACACCAGTGACATTGATATCCTTGTCGAGCTACCGAAAGCAGAATATGAGCGCTTCGACTACTACAAGGGAAACGGGCAGTCACGTTTGTTGCAGGCCGTGAAGGAGGCAATACAAACCACATATTCCCAAACCGAGATCCGTGCGGACGGGCAAGTCGTCAAGGTGATGTTTGCGGACGGGATGAAGTTTGAGGTTGTGCCAGCATTTCTTTCCACTGATTGGTACGGAAGGACAACATATAACTACCCGGACAGCAATGCGGGCGGAAACTGGAAATCTACGAATCCAAAGGCCGAACAGAGTGCGATGAAGGACAAAAACACATCAAGCCGCGGCCTGCTTTTTGACATATGCAAACATATGCGTTATGTGCGGGACCAATACTTCAGCAGCTACCATCTCTCAGGAATCGTAATCGACAGTTTTGCTTATCAAGCCATAGGTGAATGGTGTTGGCCTGAGAATTCATCCGAAAATGCTGTTTCGGATGGCAGATTGGAACAAGCACTCTATAATTCCTATGCTAGTATCTATAGATTCGTCAGTCCAATCCGCGCACCAGGTAGCAACGATTCCGTAAGCCTGTCAGACAGCAGAGATTGCCTTGCAAAGGTGCTCAACAAGATGATGCAATAATCGTTGTCTGCGTTGTGTTCGGGCGAAATGGATGGAACACAACTTCTCCGTAGGTGTATTGATGAATTGACAAGATGGGTTGTGTGGAGTTGAACGAATTGAAAGCGTTGGTGACGGCGGGCGAGGGGGAAGGTCAGGAGTTGAAAGCGACGACGGGGCAGCGTTCTGAAGCGTGCAAGGCGTTGTGCGCGTTTTGGCATGGCAGGAGGAAGGCATGACACCGGAAGAAATCCAAAAGGGCGAAACGGACCGACTCGAGTTCAAACGCGAAGTGCCGAAGAAGGACAACCGGTATCTCAAGACCGTTGTGGCGTTCGCAAACGGAGCGGGAGGAAGCCTGGTCTTCGGAATCGACGACGGAACGCTTGAGGTGGTCGGGGTGCCGGACGACGGCATCCGGCAACTGGAGGATGGTCTCGCTTCGGCCATTTCAGCCGCCTGCACTCCGCCCATCGTCCCGGCTTTTTCGCGGGAGACGGTGGACGGTAAAACGATTCTGGTGGTGGACATCTATCCAGGGCGCAGCACCCCCTACCACATCAAGGCCGAGGGACTGGGAGGGGTGTACGTCCGCGTTGGCGCCACGACCCGCAAGGCCGAGCGGGAACAGGTCGAGGAGCTGATTCTCAGAGGGGGAAACCGCACCTACGACGCGGTCGTCCGGGAAAACGAGACGGTTCCCGAAAGCACGCTGAAAGCGCTGGCCCGGCGCATCGAAGCGGCTCGTCTGGACAACGCCGGAGAGAAAACGAAAGTCACTCCGTTGATGATGGAGGGATGGGGTCTCGCGAAAAAACAGGGCGGGAAGTGGCATCCGTCCGTGGCGTTGGGGTGGCTCACGGCGAACGGGGACCATTTTGCACGCATCCACTGTGCCTTGTTTGCGGATGACGAATGCACGGAGTTCCTCGACCGGCAGGAGCTTTCCGGCTCCCTGATCGACCAGGTGGAAGAAGCCCACCGATTCGTGTTGCGTTCGATCCGGCGGGGGGCGAGCATCGAAGGACTCTACCGGAAAGATGTCTATGAGTTGCCGCCGGAAGCCTTGCGGGAGGCAATCGTCAACGCCGTCGCCCACAGGGACTACAGATTGCATGCGTGCATCCAGGTGTCGGTTTCGCCCGGTCGGGTCGAGATATTGTCGCCGGGCGCGTTGTTCGACGGCCTCACGAAGGAAGAGATGCTGGAGGGGAAAAGCCGCCTGAGAAACCCGCTCGTGGCCGATGTGTTCCACAAGATGGCCATCATCGAAAAGTGGGGCACGGGTATCCGGCGCATGTTCGCGCTCTGCCGGAAAAGCGGAGTCTCCGCCCCCATCGTCATTCCTGGCGCCAGCACCGTGTCGGTGCGTTTTCTCCGGTCCGGCGAGACTTCTGGGGGGAAGGCGGAGAACGGCGGCCGCCTGCAATCGAAAGGGGCAAACAACGAGAAAAGCCAGGCGGAAAACAAGGGAAAAAGTAATGGAAAAAGTAAGGGAAAAGGCAAGGGAAAAAGTAATGGAAAAAGTAAGGGAAACACCCCGGGAAGAATATTGGCCGTCTTGTCCTCCAATCCCCAAGCTACCGTGAATGACTTGATTGAGGCTACCGGGCTGTCGTTGTCCGGTGTGGAAAAAAACATCCGGGAACTCAAGCGGGCCAACAGGCTCAAACGCCATGGCCCAGCCAGAGGCGGCCATTGGGAGGTTGTGGAAAAAACAATTGGAACTGGTGGGATGGTTTGAGTCGGAACAGGAAGAAAAGAAAATGTGCATAGCCAAGAAAGAGAACATTGCAAAATTGCTTGAAAGCCAAGAGCAAGACCTTGTCGGGCAAGGGCATAAGGTCAAACACTTGATTGTGGACTGTTCTTACAGTTTGCCTCCCCCGCCAGCCAAGAAGAGTCTCAACGCACGAAAGAGAAAGGGATAACGGCATGAAACACAAAGGCGTAATCTACATCCTGACGAATCCGACATTCCCGCAATACGTCAAGATCGGGTATGCGCAGGATTTGGAGAAGAGGCTCCGGCAATTGAACCGGAGCGAAACCCTGCCTTTTGCGTTCCGTGCGTATGCGGTCTACGATGTCGAGAGCGAACTGACCGACAAGGACCTGCATTCCATCATCGACAGCCTGAATCCCGATTTGCGGACCATCGAAAACTTCGATGGCAAGAAGCGCATCAAGGAATTCTACGCGATGTCGGCCGAAGATGCCTATCGCTTGCTGGAATGCATCGCGAAGATCAGCGGCACGACGGACCGCCTGAAGCGCATGAAGCCGGAAGGCCACGAAATTGAAGACGAGAACACCGCCTGGGAAGTCCAGGAAGCCGCCCGCCGCGGCCCGTTCCGGTTCAGCATGTGCGGAATCAAAGCCGGGGAAGAAGTCGTCTTCGTGGATGACGACACCAAGAAAGCGATAGTCCTCGACGACCGCCACGTGAGATTCGACAACGAAACCACATCCCTTTCCGCCCTGGCCAAGCGCCTTCTGGGGTGCACCCACCCGGTCCAGGGCACTCTCTATTTCAAATACAAAGGCCAAGTGCTGGACGCCCTCCGCAAGGCGCATGAGGCAACTTGATTCCCAGTACGCAGGCTCTGTCCCAGCAAACAGTCCAGCACCCCCCTTCACGAACTCCCAACTCCCTTTGAATGCCACTTTTCCAGGCACTCCACACTCGCTTGAAGCAGGAAAGGAATCCATGCCATGACGGAACTATATGGGTCAGAACGGCAACTCCCGGGTCGGAAACCGGCAAGGATTGACATGAAAAACCGGAATCCAAAGGCTCCCAACGCAGGAACGGCAGGGGAAACACGCCCGGACAAACGTGCGCCGCGGCCGACATACGATGCTCTTGTCTCGTCCATCGAGACTCTGGTCCAGGAGGCCCGTACGGGACTCAAGGCGGCCATGAACGCCATCATGCTCCAGACCTATTGGCGGACGGGCGAATACATCGTGGAATACGAACTGAATGGCTCGGACCGTGCTGTTTACGGGGATGGTTTGATGCGGAACCTTACCCGGGACCTCACCCTCAGGCTGGGGCGCGGCTTCGCGCATTCGAACTTGCATTACATGCGCAAGTTCTACCTGGCTTCGCAGAAAGTCCAGACGTCTGGAATTTCCGGCAAAATCCAGACGTCCGGATTTTTGACATGGAGCCACTACCTTGAAATCCTCCGTGCCGACGACCCTCAAATCGGAAGTCGGTGGCCGTGGCGATGCCGAGCCCGTGGACATCGTCTTGGGGGCCAACAAGGACGATTTGGTCGTGCAGTTCGCGACGCAGGGGATATCCAACCGCCTCTTCGTGAGCAAATACCAACTGTATTTGCCCGACGAAAATCAACTGCGGAACAAATTGGCGGCCTTGTTGGACAATCCCCCTGGCGCCAAAGAAAGCCATCGAAACCCGCGAAAGCATGCAGGAGGTTGACCCGGCCATCCTCCGCCCCGCCTCGGCCCCTCGTGGGTTTTCCTCCCGTTTCCCTCCCGTTTCCCTCCCGCATTCCTCCCCACTTTCGCGCCCGCAGGGCGCTTCCTTGTCTTTTTCACCCCTCCCGCAATCCCATTCGCTCCCTGCCGCCGGGCGGAGTTGTCCGCCCGGCACCTTGAAAGAGTTGTCCCGAGTTGTCCGAGTTGTCTCAATCCATCCACTACCCAAGCGCGTTCCTGTCCGCGAAGCGGTTTTCCTGGTTTTCAATGTAGACATCCCTCCCGTCTCCCAGCCATCCGAGTCCGCGCAGTGGCATTCGGGGATTCCTCTCACGCCTCCCTCCCGCGCGCCAGCCGTTGGGGCGTGACTGGAAAGTCGCACCTCCCAGACGTGGGTGATTCTTTCGCTTGTTTTCCGCTCTCTCTTTGTGCCCTTTGTGGCTGGAATCCCTTCCGCATTCCTCCCGCAATTTGTCCGCCCGCAGGGCGCACCGCATCTTGTCACTCGTCACTCGTCACTTGTCACTGCGCCCGCAGGGCGCTCCTGTTTGTCTTTTTCACCCCTCCCGCAATCCCATTCGCGCCCTGCCGCCGGGCGGAGTTGTCCGCCCGGCACCTTGAAAGAGTTGTCCCGAGTTGTCCAAGTTGTCTCCTCAAAAAATGGCCGGAAATTGTCGTAATTGTCTGAGGATTTTGTCCTCCGATTTTTGTTGTCCTTTTTGTCCTTTTTGTTTTCAAAAAATGGTCCGAAAATTTTTTCCAATCGTTGGAAAATGGGTGAAAATCTTTTCCAATCATTGGAAAACTTGTGGGGGGCGACGAGCCGGCGGATTGTGCGCCCTTCGGGCGGGATGTTGATGTGGAAGCGGGCGGGGGCGGCATTTGCGTTTGACATGAGGGGGGCGGGTTGGGAGACTTGGGGCTTGAACATGGTCAAGGAAACTACAACGAAGAGTTTGGCGGGAACGTGCGGCACGGGGGGCGGCGCCAGTGCGCGGGCCATGGGGGCGGCGCGATGACGCTGCCGTTTTCGCTGTTCCTGGCGCTGAAGTACCTGCGGCCGAAGAGGACGTTCCTTTCGGCGGTGACGGTGCTGTCGGTGATGGGGGTGCTGCTGGGGGTGGCGGTGCTGGTCATCGTGCTGTCGGTGATGACCGGGTTCGACGAGATGTGGAGGGAGAAGATCCTCGACTTCAACGCGCACGTGACCGTCACGGGGCGCGGCCCGCTGGAGGGGCGGGAGGACGAGCTGTGCGACTTCGTGGAAGGCGTGCCCGGGGTGGCCGGGGCGGCGCCGTTTTTGCAGAGCCTGGCGTTCGTGCGGCGGTTGGACGGGTCGCTGGAAACGCCGCTGCTGCGAGGCATCGACCCGGAACGCGAGGGGCGGGTGGGCAAGATTCCCGAGAACATCGTGGAAGGGCGGTTTTCCGTGTCGGACGGCGGGACGGTGCTGGGGCGGCACCTGGCCGACCGGTTGGGGGTCGGGGTGGGGGACGCCATCACGGTGTATTCGCCGGGGACGTTCGCGTCGGAGGAGCTGGTGCGCCTTCCGCGGGAGTTCCGCGTGGAAGGGCTGTTCGAGACGGGGATGTGGGATTTCGACGCGAACTTCATGCTGCTGTCGCTCTGGGACGCGCGGGAGTTCTGCGGCGGGGCGGGCATCGAGGCGGTGCAGGTGATGGCGATGGATCCGTACCAGGCGCCGGCGGTGGCGCGGGAGATCGCGATGTCGCTGGGGCCCGGCTTCCGCGCGACGACGTGGATGGAGCAGAACCACCAGCTCTTCGCGGCGCTGCGGGTGGAGAAGAACATGATGTTCTTCCTGTTGATCTTCATCACCATCGTGGCGGCGTTCGGCATCACGAACACGCTGATCACGGTGACGGTCCAGAAGACGCGCGAAATCGGTCTGCTGCGGTCGCTGGGGTTCTCGCGCGGGGCCATCATGCGGGTGTTCTTCTGGCAGGGCTGGATCGAAGGCGTGCTGGGGACGACGCTGGGCATCGGCTTCGGGCTGCTCGTGCTCCGCTACCGCAACGGGCTGCTGCGGCTGCTGAACGACCGGTTCGGGATGGAGTTGCTGCCGCAGGAGCTGTACCATTTGGCGGAGATTCCGTCGGTGACGCTGCCGGGCGACGTGGCGCTGGTGGCGGCGAGCGTGCTGGTCATCTGCACGCTGGCGGCCGTGGTGCCGGCGTGGCAGGCGGCGAAACTCGATCCCGTGGGGGCGCTGCGCTATGAGTGAGATCCTGCTCCAGGCCGAAAACCTCGTGCGGTCCTTCGCGATGGGCCGCCGCAAGCTCGACGTGCTGCGCGGCGTGTCGCTGTCCGTGGCCGCCGGGGAGACCGTCGCCATCACGGGCAAGAGCGGCGCGGGCAAGAGCACGCTGCTGCACATCCTGGGCGGGCTGGACCGGCCGACGTCGGGGAAGGTGCTGTTCGGGGGGAAGGACGTGTACGCCGCCGGGGAACGCGAGCGCTCGGCGATGCGGGCGTCGAAGATCGGTTTCGTGTTCCAGGCGTACCACCTGCTGCCGGAGCTGACGGTGCGGGAGAACGTCCTGCTGCCGGCGCTGGGCCTGCGCGGGGCGTTCCTGCGCGGCGGCAAACTGCGTTCGCGGGCGATGGAGCTGCTGGAGATGGTGGGGCTGGCCGGGCGCGCGTCGCACCGCCCCAACGAGCTCTCCGGCGGCGAGCAGCAGCGCGTCGCCCTGGCCCGCGCGCTGATGAACGAGCCGAGGCTGCTGCTGGCCGACGAACCCACCGGCAACCTGGACTCGCACACGGGCGAGGAGGTCCTCCAGCTGCTGTTCGGGCTCGTCGCCGGCCGCGGGCTGACCCTGCTGATGGTCACGCACAACGACGACGTGGCGGCGCGGTGCGGGCGCAACATCGTCCTGCGCGACGGGCTGGTGGAGGGATCGGGGCGGGAGTGACCCGAATGCCGATGTGACAAGGACTTTCCTTTGGGAAAGCGGCTCGCGGCGCGAAACACGGAGGGGACGGAGGAAGGAGGCACGGAGGGTTTTTGGAGGTGGAGTTTGCCGGAGGGGTGTCCACGCTCCGAAAACGCACTCCAAACACTTTTCCGCATGTGGTAGGGCGGTGAGTCCCTTCGCCGCCGTGTGCCGGCCAAGCGCATGGAAAGCTTTGGATTTGCCTCCATGCCGCGGCCCTTTCGCACGGCGGGCAGGGGACTGCCCGCCCTACCTCAGCCCGGCAAATACGAATGTTTTGACTTTGCGCTGTGCTAGATGAGGGATTTGTAGAGCTTGGCGATTTGTTCTTCGGAGACGTCGCGGGGGTTGCCGGGGCGGCAGGCGTCGACGTAGGCGGAGTGGGCCAGGAAGGGGATGTCCTTCGCCTGCACGATGCCCTTGAGGTCCGGCGGGATGCCGACGTCGGCGCCGAGCTTCGCCACCGCGTCGCAGGCGGCCTTGCGCGCCTTCGCCAGCGGGAGGGCGTCGGCGCCCTTGACGCCCATCGCGCGGGCGATGTCCGCGTAGCGCTTGCTGGTCGCCGGGGCGTTGAACTTCATCACGGGCGGGAGCAGGATCGCGCAGGCGACGCCGTGCGGCGTGTCGTAGAAGGCCGAGAGCGGGTGCGCCATCGAGTGCGCGATGCCCAGGCCGACGTTCGAGAAGCCCATGCCCGCGACGTACTGGGCGAGCGCCATCTTCTCGCGCGCCTTCTCCTTCGCGGCGCCCTTGCCGTTGACGGAGGCGCGGAGGTTCGCGGCGATCAGCTCGATGGCCTTGAGGTGGAACATGTCGGTCATGTCGTTGGCGGCGCGCGTGATGTAGCCTTCGATGGCGTGTGTCAGCGCGTCCATGCCGGTCGCCGCGGCGAGCTTGTCGGGCATGGAGAGCATCATGTCGGAGTCCACCACCGCGATCTGCGGGATGTCGTGCGGGTCCACGCAGACGAACTTGCGGTCCTTGGCGCGGTCGGTGATGACGTAGTTGATCGTCACCTCGGCGGCGGTCCCGGAGGTGGTCGGGACGGCGATGGTGAAGACGGCCGGCTTCTTGGTCGGCGCGACGCCTTCGAGCGAGCGGACGTCGGAGAACTTGGGGTTGTTGGCGATGATGCCGATGGCCTTCGCCGTGTCCATCGCGGAGCCGCCGCCGATCGCCACGATGCAGTCGGCCTTCGAGGCCTTGAACGCCTTGACGCCGGCCTTGACGTTCTCGATGGTCGGGTTGGGCTTGATGTCGGTGAAGAGCACGAACGGGATCTTGGCGGCCTTCAGCAGGTCTGTGACCTTGGCGGCGGTGCCGATTTCGGCGAGCACGGGATCGGTCGCCACGAACGCTTTCTTGTGGCCGCCGTCCTTGAGCAGGCCGGGGATTTCGGCGATGGCGCCCTTGCCGTGGAAAGAAATGCCGTTGAGGTTGATGCGGTATGCCATGGGGTCTCCGTTCGGTTGGTGGGTTGACGCCCCGCCGTGCCGCGGACGCCCGCACGCGCGCCGGAACAAAGCATATTCTGGCCCCGAGCCCCCGCCAAGTCAATGCGCTTTTGCGCAACGCGCGCCGGGCGGAGGGCTACCAGACGAAATGGAAGTCGATGGCTTCGCCGTTGTCCACCAGGACGTCCTGGCCAGTCATCGAGCGGTTGACCGCCGTCAGGAAATAAATCCATTCGGCGATCTCCGACGGCTCCGCCCAGCGCTTGAGGGGCGTCACGTCCATGATGCGCGACCAGAGCGACGGGTCGTCCATGACGCGGCGGTTGGAGGCGGTCAGGACGCCGCCGGGCGAGATGCTGTTGCACGTCGCGCCCCAGCGGGCGATGCGCAGGGCGACGTTCTTCGCGTAGGGGAGGATGCCGCCCTTCGACGCCGCGTACTCGGGGAACTCCGCCCCGGTGTGCGCGCTCGCCGACGCGACGAGGCAGACCGAGCGGATGGCGGGCTGCACGCCGTAGCGCTCGGTGGCGCGGACGAGCGCCTTGAGGTTCACGTCGATGTCCTCCGCCCCGCGCCCCTGCACGCCGGCGCAGCAGACGAGGATGTGGACTTCGCCGGCGTCCGGCAGCGGCTCTGGCGAGAGGAGGTCGTGGCGGAGGTGGCGGTAGGCGGGGTGGGAGGCGAGGGCGGGCGGCGGCGGCGCCTTGTCGAGTCCCGCCACGGCGTGCCCCGCCGCCAGGAAGCGGGCCGCGGCCGCGCTGCCGATCCCCCCCGACGCGCCCGTCACCAGCACGTTCACAGTTTGCCCTCCGGAAGGCGGCGGCAGAGGTAGATGAACGGGGTGTCCAGCAGGCTCGTCGCCACGAAGATCGCCAAGCTCGACCACACGATCTGCCACAGGTGCGCCTGGCTGAAGGTGCCCCAGAACGCCGCGTAGGTGAACAGCACCGTGTTCGCCAGCTGAGAGCAGAGCGTCGAGCCGTTGTTGCGCACCCAGAGCCAAGCGCGGTGGTTGCCGCCGAGCCGTTCGGTCCAGCGCCAGATCGCGTGGTAGAGGAGCACGTCCAGGTGCTGCACCACCGCGTACACCCCCAGGCTCGCCAGCACGATCCGCGGCGTGTTCCCGAACACCTCCCGCATGTGCGGCAGCGCGAAGTCCTCCGCCCCCGGCGCGAAGTGCAGCCACATCTGCGAAATCGCCACGAAGCACACCGACCCGAAGATCCCGATCCGCACCGCCCGGTTCGCCTCCGCCTTCCCGCACATCTCGCTGAGCACGTCCGTGACCAGGAAGGTGCTGGCGAACAGCACGTTGCCGAGCGTCATGTCCATCCCGAACGCGCGGATCTGGACGACGACCTCGATGTTGGCGGCGACCGTCGCCAGCACGCTCCACGCGTAAAGGCCCGCGCGCCCGAAGATGCGCCAGGCCAGCACCACCGCGCCGTAGGCCAGCACGACCTGCCCGGCGAGCAACCATTCGTTCATGATGATTCCTTTCCCCGCGCGGGAGTACAGCGCCGCGCGTTTCCGCCAGCATACCCGACCGCGCCCGCCTTGCAAAGTCCCTTTCCGAAAAACAAGGATTGCCATTCCCGGCGAAACGCGCTACAACTCCCTCCACGCTTTGTGGTGAACATAGCTCAACTTGGTAGAGCACTTGATTGTGGTTCAAGTGGTTGCGGGTTCAAATCCCGTTGTTCACCCCATCCCTTTCCCCCGGTTTCCGCCGGGGTCTTCTGTTGTTCCGATTCTTTCGGATTTTGAAGCGCCGCCCGGGTTGGGGCGTTTCCGGCCCCAATAAAGGGGGCCAAATTTGGGGGCTGAATCGGTCGGATCGTGCGAAGTTCTTTTTCCCCTCTCGGAAGGGGGTTGGGCTTCGCACCCCCTTGTCGCGAACAGACGCAAATGATATGTCCATTCTAATAAATATACCACTTCGGAACTCTGATTGCAGCAAACGAAGCCTCTCCCGGCCGTCATGGGCGAAGTCACCCTCACGCTTTTCGCCCACACCCGGGGCCGGCAGGGGGCGGGAAAGGCGGTTGCGCGGGGGAGGGGGGTGCGGTAGAGTCGGGGCATGGTTTGGTTGTGGTGCAGTCTGTTCGGGGTGGCGGTGGCGGCGCTGGCGTGGACGTACGCCGGGTATCCGCTGGCGATGGAGGTGTGGGCCAGGGTGGGGCCGAGGGGGCACCGGACGGGGGCGTTCGGAGGGAAGGCCGCCGCGCTCATGGCGTCGCGGGGGGAGGGGGAGCGGCTGGTGGGGAAAATCAGGGAATTGCTGGCGTTGGCGGACGCTGGGGAGCCGTTGGCCGAGGTGTGGGCGGGGCTCGACGGGGAGGGGATGGAGGCGGTGCCGGGGCTGGCGGAGTTGGCGGCGGGAGACGCGAGGGTACGGGTGCTGGAATTCGCGGAGAGGCGGGGCAAGCCGTCGGTGCTGAACGGGTTGATGGCGGCGGCGGGGAGCGGGGCGGCGCCGGCGGACGTGTTCGTGATGATGGACGTGCGGCAGCGGATCGGGCCGGGGGCGGCCGGGAAACTGTTGGAGGCGTTCGCGGACGGCGGGGTGGGGGTGGCTTCGGGCGAGCTGGTGTACGAAACGCCGGGGGGCGGGGTCCAGAAGGGGGCGCAGTCGTACTGGTCGTACGAGAAACGGCTGCGGCTCGCGGAGAGCCGGGTGTGGGCGGTGCCGGGGGCGACGGGCGCGTTCTACGCCATCCGGCGGGAGTTGTGCCGCCCGCTGCCGCCGGAGACGCTGGACGACGACGTGTGGCTGCCCATGCAGGCGGTGCTCGCGGGCAAGCGGTGCCTGTTCGTGCCGGGGGCGGTGGCGTGGGACGTCGCGGAGGCGCGGTTCGACCGGGAAGGGCGGCGCAAGTTGCGGACGCTGGCGGGCAACTGGCAGTTGCCGGGGCTGGAGCCGCGGTTGCTTTCGGTGCGCGGGAATCCAATCTTCTTCCGCTGGCTGTTCCACAAGATGGCGCGGCTGCTGACGCCGTTCTGGAGCGGGCTGGCGGTGGCGTCGGCGGGGGCGCTGGCGTGGTGCGGGGTGGGGTGGTGGAGGATCGTTTTTGCCGCGATGGTGGCGGGGATGCTGCTTTGTGCGGCGTCGGCGTTGGCGGCGCGGAGGGTGAAGTCGCGGCTGGTGGGGCTGCTGGGGACGGTGTGGACGTTGCACGCGGTGCTGCTGAAGGCGGCGTGGATCGCGGCGCGGGGCAAGTACGAGGTGCGGTGGAAGGGGTGAGGGGGAAAAAGCAACGCCCCGCGGGAGCGGGGCGGGCGAAACGCGTCGGGCTGGGGAATCAGAGGCGCAGTTCGGTGTTGTCGATGAGGCGGGTGGTGCCGAAGCGGACGGCGAGGGCGGCGAGGACGGGGCGGACGATGGTTTCGGCGTCGTCGAGGGGGACGAGGGTTTCGTCGTCGGCGAGCGTGACGTAGTCGGGGACGCCGGAAGGGGCGTCGGAGGCGAGGACGTCGAGGATTCGTCGGCGCAGGGCGGCGACGGAGCGCTCGCCGGCGGCGAAGGCGGCCGAGCAGGCTTCGAGGGCGCGGTGCAGGGCGGGGGCTTCGAGGCGCTGGGCGGGGGTGAGGTACTGGTTGCGGGAGGACATGGCCAGACCGTCGGGTTCGCGGACGATGGGGGCGCCGACGACCTGTATGGGGAAGTTCAGGTCGCGGACCATCCGGCGGAGGACGCGCAGTTGCTGGGCGTCCTTCTGGCCGAACACGGCGATGTGCGGCTGGGCGAGGAGGAAGAGCTTGGCGACGACGGTGCAGACGCCGTTGAAGTGTCCGGGCCGGGACGCGCCGCAGAGGTGTTTGGAGAGGGAGGTCTCGATCAGGGAGACGCTGGTGCCTTCGGGGTACATGGCCTCGGGGGTGGGATGGAAGACGATGTCGGCGCCTTCGCGTTCGAGGAGGGCGCAGTCGGCTTCGAAGGTGCGCGGGTAGGCGGCGTAGTCTTCGTTGGGGCCGAACTGGGTCGGGTTCACGAAGTCGGAGACGATGACGCGCGTGGCCATGGCGCGGGCGGTGCGGACGAGCGAGAGGTGGCCTTCGTGGAGGTTGCCCATGGTCGGGACGAGGGCGATGGTTTCGCCGGCGGAGCGCAGGGCGAGGGCGGCGAGCTGGAGGTCGGCGGGGGATTCGATGATCTGCATGGGGAGGGACTCCTGGTTCAGGTGTACTGGTGCTCGGGGCCGGGGTAGGTGCCGGAGAGGACTTCGGATTTGTAGGTTTCGGCGGCGGTTTGGATCTGCGCGGCGAGGTCGACGTAGCATTTGGCGAAGCGCGGGTGGATGGCGCCGCCCATGCCCAGGATGTCGTGGAGCACCAGGACCTGCCCGTCGCAGTGGGGGCCGGCGCCGATGCCGATGGTCGGGATGGCCACGGATTCGGTGACGGCCTTCGCGAGGTCGGCCGGGATGCATTCGAGGACGACCGCGAACGCGCCGGCGTCGGCCACGGCCCGGGCGTCGGCGAGGAGCTGCGCGGCGGCCGCGTCGTCGCGGCCCTGCACGCGGTAGCCGAGCTGCGCATGGCTCTGGGGGGTCAGGCCGATGTGCGCGCAGACGGGGATGCCGTTCTGGACGAGCGTGCGGATGGTCGGGGCGCGGAATTCGCCGCCTTCGAGCTTGACGGCGCCGCAACCGGTCTCCTGGAGGAGGCGTCCGGCGCTGCGGAGGGCCTGCACGGGGGATTCCTGGTAGCTCATGAAGGGCATGTCGGCTAGGACGAGGGCGTGGGTGACGCCGCGAACGACGGCGGCGGTGTGGCGGACCATGTCGTCGAGGGTGACGGGGATGGTCGACGCGTAGCCGAGTTCGGTGGTGCCGACGCTGTCGCCGACGAGCAGGAGGGGCAGGCCGGCGGCATCGAGGGCGCGGGCGACGGGGGCGTTGTAGGCGGTCAGGCAGGCGATCTTCTCCTTGCCTTTCATGTTTCGGATGTCTTGGGCGTCGAGTTGTTTCATGGGCTGGCGGTCCGGCGGGCGGACCTTCCTTTCTCTTTCCTTTCCGGATGTTCGGGGCGGAAACTATACGCCCCTCCGGCCCATACGCCAGAAAAAAGGGCCCGTGGCCGCTTCCGGTTTGCGGCTCCGCGGTATGGCGAGAATCTTCGCGCTCCCCATTTCCCATCAAACGAGATTACAGAAAACCATTGACATTATGCCGGTTGTAATCCATTCTCCTTGCATGAAAACCGAAGCCCCCCGCATCGTCTCGAACACGGCCAAAACCCTCTCGGCCGTCCATTCCGTCTTCAGCGTCAACGCCACCATACGCGACAACGACTGGATGCTCCTCCTCGCCATCACGCCCCCCATCCTCGCCGCCTACGCCGCGACTGAGGTCGGTGCCTGGGTCATCCACGAAATCGGCCGGCAAATCCGCATCCATGAAAAACGACCCTCTTCCCCCTCCCTGCGTGGCACTCCCAAGCCCAAGGAACTCGTGGCCGACTGGCGCGAAGAGCCTCGCACGCTCACCACCCGCCTCCGTCTCGGTTCGCGCCTGGTCGACCTTGATCCCACGCTCGACCACACGCTTTTGCGCACCACCCTTCCCAACGGCAAAACCGTCATCCGTTCACGCAAGGGCGGAATGAAAGGCTGGCTGGAAGACCGGCGTGTCGCCATCCCGTATTCCACGGCCATGCGCTACAAGAAACTCGCGCAGCGACTCCGGCAAATTCTGCAACTGGATGACCGCATTCCACTCGAATGGTTGATGTCCGGCGTGCCGGCGGGGCAGTACTTTCCAGCCGAGCTCCAGAGCGCCTTTGGGGCCGCCGCGCGGCGGCTCGGCGCCATTCTGCGAGGGAACCCGACGCTCGCGGCACTTGGGCGGTGCGTGGAGCGGAAGCTCGGCATCGTGCGGCTGGTGGCGGTGCGGAAATCATGGGGGATGGATCGTGTGAAATCGAAAAAAACAAAAGAGTTTTCAATAATCTCGCGAGACAGGAGGGCACGAGTGCCGCCGGAGCGGGTGGAGGCGACGAAGGAGGCGATGGGGAGGGTGCTGGGGGCGCGGAACTTGGCGGGGACCGCCCTGCAGCTGCAAAACCGCATCAAGGCTTGGCTCAGGGGGCTTCAACCGATGGAATCTCGCTAGGAGGAGCCGGAGGAACACATTTTCAAGAAAGGATGAAGCGGCGATTGGGCGCGGGGCGCATCTCCGGTTTGTGCACGGGGCGGACCAAATCCACGCTTGCATATTCCCGCGCGAGGCGCATGGTGGGGGCGAGGCGTCCCCGCCGAGCCGTTCTTGCCGGTTTTCCAGACCTCCTGCCCCCTTCCACACCGGC
>JAFYAC010000139.1 GCA_017540905.1 Kiritimatiellia bacterium
CGCCAGGGGGAGGGTCGCGCTTCCGCGCGACCATGCGGGTGGAAAATCCCCGAAGGGCCCAAAATGGGTGCGCCCCGTCGCGCCCGCCGGGCGCATCTCCGGTTTGTGCACCTTCCTCCCTTCCGCCTCGACTTTTGGTGCCCCTTGATTGGATGGCAAGGCCCCTGGTGGGGCGAGCCGTCCCCGGCGAGCCGGTGTGGAAGGGGGCAGGAGGTCTGGAAAACCGGCAAGAACGGCTCGGCGGGGACGTCTCGCCCCACCATGCGCCTCGCGCGGGAATATGCAAGCGTGGATTTGGTCCGCCCCGTGCACAAACCGGAGATGCGCCCGGCGGGCGCGACGGGGCGCACCCATTTTGGGCCCTTCGGGGATTTTCCACCCGCATGGTCGCGCGGAAGCGCGACCCTCCCCCTGGCGCCCTCCACGGGGAGGGACGCGCTTCCGCGCGTCCGCCGTGGGAAGGGCCGTGCCAAGAAGGCGCAACGGAAGCCTTCCGTGCGCATCACAGGCACACGGCGGCGATAGATCCCGCCCCGGCGGCATCCTTTCTTTCCCCTCCTTGGCCACCGGAAAAGAGTTAGGAGTGCGTTTTCGGAGCATGGCTCCCCCTCCGGCAAACTCCACCTCCCAAAACCCTCCCTGCCTCCTTCCTCCGTTCCCTCAGTGTTTCGCGCCGCGAGCCCGTTTTCCCAAGGTCAATCCTTGTCTGGCCAGCATTCGGACCCGCCCCCCCCTACCCTGCGCCGGCGGACGCGTGCCCCTCACCCGCGCTTCCGGCGCCCCCGTCCGGGCCTGCCGGCGCCGGCCCCGGGGTCGTTGCCGTCCTTGCGTCCCCGGCCGCCGCGGCGGGGTTTGCGCGCACCCGCGCCGTCCTCCGCCTCCTCCCCGCCCGCGAGGGCGAAGTCCACCCGTTGCAAGCGCTCGTCGACGGCGGCGAGGATGACCTCCACCTTCTGCCCCAGCCGGTACGGCGAGCCGCCCGTCTTCCCCCGCGCCGAGCACAGGTCGTCCGCGACATAGTACCGCTCCTTGCCCAGCGCCGCGTAGGGCAGCATCCCCTGCTGGAGCGTGTCCGGCAGCTCCACGATGAGCCCCTTGGGGTTGAGGCCCACGATGACGCCCGTCCAGGGCCCGACCTTCCGCGCCGCGAGCAGCTCCGCGTACCAGCGGATGCGCTTGGCGACGACCGCCTGCATCTCCATCTCCGCCGAATCCCGTTCCGTGCCCGAGCAGTGGACCGCGAGCGCGGCGATCTCCTCCGCCGAGTACGCCGGCCGCCGCCGCCCCTCCTCCAGCGCGTTCAGGATGCGGTGCAGCAGCAGGTCCGGGTAGCGGCGGATGGGCGACGTGAAATGCGCGTAGCATCCGAACCCGAGCCCGAAATGCGGCACGCACTCCGCCGCGTACACCGCGCGCTTCATGTTCCGCAGCAGCGTCAGCGTCACCATGTACTGCTCCGGCTTGCCGACGACCCCGCGCGCCACCTCGTTGAGCCAGCCCGCCTCGCGGCGCTTGAGCCCCTCCTGGCCGAGCGCGCGCAGCTCCGTGTCCATGCGGGCCCACTGCTCGTCCGACGGCTCCTCGTGGATGCGGTAGATGCACGGCAGGCCCGCCGCGCGCACCTTTTCCGCGACCGCGCGGTTCGCGGCCAGCATGCACTCCTCGATCAGCGCATACGCCTCGCACGCGCCTCGCTTCTCGAACCCGGTCGTCCGCCCCTCCGCGTCCACCAGCACGTGCACCTCCGGCAGCGCGAAATCCAGCGCCCCCTCGGCGAATCGCTTGTCCCGCAGCGTCCGCGCCAGCGCCCGGAGGCGCCCCAGCGTCGGCAGCGCCTTTTCCGGAATGTCCCCCGCCGACCCCGTGTCGAACCACCGCTGCACCTGCTCGTAGCTCAGGCACGCCGACGAGCGGATCACCGACCGGAACGTCCGCGCCGCCCGCATCTCGCCGTTTTCCTCGAACTCCATCTCCACGCTGTGCGCCAGGTGGTCCTCGCCCGGCTGCAGGCTGCACACCCGCACCGTCAAATCCTCCGGGAGCATCCGCACCACGCGGTCGGGCAGGTACGTGCTGTTGCCGCGCAGGTACGCCTCGCGGTCGATCTCCGACCCCGGCTCCACGTACGCCGCCACGTCCGCGATGTGCACCCCCAGCCGCCAGCCGCCGCCCTCCAGCGCCTCCACCGACACCGCGTCGTCGTAATCGTGCGCGTCCGCCGGGTCGATCGTCACGATCAACTCGCCGCGCAAATCCTCCCGACCCCGCGGCACCGGCGCCGGGCGCCCCCCGCGGCCCGGCTTCGGCGCCTCGATGCGCCGCGCCGCCTTGACCACCGCCGGCGCGAACGCCTCCGACCGCCCGTGGTCCAGCAGGATCGCCGGAATGTCGTTCGCCGGGTCCTCCGGGTTCCCCAGGTCCTCCGAGAACACCGCCCGCAGCACCGCCTCCGACCCCGCCTCCGGCTCCAGCAGCTTCGCCGCCACCAGATGCCCCGACATCGCCTCCAGCTTGCCGACCTCCCCTTCCAGCCGCACGTTCGACGGCAGCAGCGGGTCCCGCGGAACCAGATAGGCGTAATACGGCGTCGTCCGCAGCACCCCCACCACCGCCGTGCGGCGGCGTTCCAGGACCTTCGTCACCTGCGCCCAGCGCACGTCCTCCCGTTCCCCGGCCCCGTGGCCGAACATCCGCGCCGAGGCCGCGCTGCGCACCTCCGGCTGCACCTGCACCCGGTCACCGTTGAGCGCCGCCCCCGTGCGGTCCGGACGGATCCGCAGCAACGGCGAATCCGGCGAATCCGGAACCAGCCAGCACGTCCCGTTCGCGCGCACCCTGAACACCCCTTCCGCGAGCCCCGCGTTCTTGCGCGACGCCGCGCTCCAGCGGCCGCCCCTCGACGGCGCGGCCACGCCCCGGTCCTGCAAATCCCTGAGGGCGGCCCTGAGCGCCCCGCGCTCCCCGGCCCCGAGCCCCAGCACCTTGACCAAGTCCCGCTCCCGCACCGGCTTCATCCCCGGCTCCAAAAACACCGCTTCCAACCGCCGCACCAACATCCCTTGATCCATCATCTCGAACCTCTTGCTTTCTTCATACCCCCCCAGCATACCCCATTTCCCCCGATTCCGCCAGCCCCGCGGAGCGCAGCGAAAGCTCCTCCGGCAAACTCCATCTCCCAAAACCCTCCGTGCCGCCTTCCTCCGTCCCCTCCGTGTTTCGCGCCGCTGGCCCCGTTCCCTGGAGCGGTTTGAGTTACTCTGTGGCTCCACAGACGTTTCCCGACCACAAGGTCGCGCGGAAGCGCGACCCTCCCGTTGCGCTCTCCACGGGGAGGGACGCGCTTCCGCGCGTCCGCAGTGGAAAATGGCTGGTGAGACAACGGCTTGAAGCCACACTGTTTTTGAACCCGCTCCAAGGGACAGTCCTTGTCTGACCAACATTCAGGACTGCCCCGAATGCTGATCAGATAAGCTCCGCCCCCACATGGGGCAAGCCCGCTCGCTCTCCTTTCTCTTCTGCCTGCGGCGCAAACACGGAGCGCGCGGAGGAAGGAGACACGGAGAGTTTGCAGGGAGGAGCTTCGCACTTCCAAAAACATCCCTCGCAAGCGTTTATCCAGCGTTTTCCGGGTGCGAAGTCTCCTCCAACAAACGCTCCATCCAAAATCTCTCCGTGTCTCCGTGCCTCCG